>CAZFTF010000001.1:0-72362 GCA_964521495.1 uncultured Candidatus Peribacteria bacterium
TGTATTTTTAATAAACAATACACTCCTGAGGCCTATTTTCCTGCAATGAAAAAGATTATTCAACATATGCAGAAAACAGGTGAGTGGGGACAGTATTTCCCTGCTTGGCTCTCACCGTTTGCATATAATGAATCAGTAACTCAAGACTACTATCCGCTTACAGAAAAATCCGCTCTACAAGAATGATATACATGGCATGAAAAGAAGGAAAATGAGTACCAATGAGATTGGTATACGACGCTTGATATTGACCAATATAATGAGAGAATTGTCTGATTTGAACAAGCTACAAAAAATATTCAAGACTGTCTTCGTAGTATCATAAAATGTTCCATCACAGGGAAACCATTTAAGATCATAAGTCAAGAACTTGTCTACTATATCGAGCAACATATATCTCTTCCTGATGTTTGCCCTGATGAGCGATATAAGGCACGTTCGGAACTGAGAAATCCAAGAAAACTCTATAAAAGGCAGTGTGCAAAAACAGGGGAATCTTTGATATCGACATTTTCTCCAGAAAAACCCGAAATTATCTATGGTGAAAAGGCATTTCAGGATTTGATGGTGTAAAAATTATACGTGAAATTTCTTATGTACTTCTCGTAATTGTTTATTGGTAACATGGGTATAGACCTGTGTGGTAGCGATGTTTTTGTGTCATAAAAGCTCTTGAATTGACCTCAGATCCGCACCATTTCAGAGCAGGGTAGTGGCGAATGAATGCCGAAGGGTATGAGCGGATACCGGCTTTACTATACCGGCTTTTCGAGCTCTATCGCCAATCATTTTGGTTATCAAAAATCGGTCAAATCGTACCTCATCTGAACTTGCATCGACAGGGAAGTGCTTTCCGTGTTTGAGAAACAAGGCAGGGAAGTGATCTTCCCTCTTTTCTAGGTATTTACGAATAGCACCACAAGCCCAATCAGTCAGGTAGACGACTCGTACCTTTTTTCCTTTACCTATGATAGCAAACTCGAGAGTGTCAAGATTTACGTGTTTTATATCCAGAGCCGTGAGTTCTGAAACACGCAAACCGGTACTGTAAATCGTAAAAATAATCGCTCGATCACGTAAATCAGAAATATCTTCAGTACCAATAGAATCCGTGAGAGTTTGAAGTTCTTCTGCCGTCAAAAACTCTACTTTTCGTTCGCGATTTTTTTGAAGCTCAATATCCGAGAATTCAAGCCCGGTTGGAATATGGCTTTTTTTACAAAAATGCAAAAATGCTCGCAAAGAAATCATATAGGCATTCACAGTCGAAATACTTATAGTTCATTGAGCAAGTAACAAGCGAAAATGATCACAAATATGCTGGTCAATATGTTCTGTCGAAATCCAATCGATTTCTTCCAATTTTTTTCTCATCGCGTCATTCTCGGAATTTACCCCTCAAAAAGAGGCCTCTATTTTTTTCTTGGGCTGTATTGATACCTGGGAAGCAAAAAAACTCGTCAAATCGAAACCCTTTGGAATTATTTGATGAATCTCAGAATGAATGAATCCGATAAAAGCCCACATATGTCGCCCATATTGTTCGACAGTCCTCGGACTCATCGCTCGAGTGATCGTGAGATACATTAGAAATTTTTCAACAGCTTCAAGAAGAGACATATATTTTCTCAAAGGAAACAAATAACAGTATAGGGAAGAAGAGGTTTTCTACAAATCTATTTTCACATAATGTATGTTATGTGTGTATAATTATTCTTTTAGAAGAAATATTTTTTATATATAGATTCTATCCATTGGACTTTTCTTCCGGGTAAAAAGTAATTTATACAAAATTGAATATATAAAAATATATAATTCGATACGGTGTAATGAATTTGAAACTCTCGTTTCATAACTTTTTTGAGCTTGTATACCCTAAGAGCTATTTCATGTGAATGAGTATTGGTAGAAGCACCGTGATATCGATAATAATACAAGGATTCTGATAGATTGGTACCTGAAAAGCCGCCATATATTGCTCTAAAAGTCCAATCATAATCTTCACAATACAACCACTCTTCTCGATAATAACCTATAGAATCATATATTTTGCGACGGATCATAGATGAGCCATGAAAAATAGTCAAAAATTTTAATAAGTATTTTTTGACATCGACTACACAAGTTGGCTTGCTAATAGTACTACGTATTTTATTTCATTTATCATCAATAACATCTATATAAGATCCCACGATATCGATTTCAGGGTTTTCTTGAAGAAAAATATATTGTTTTTCCAGTCTTTGAAGATGAGATATATCATCTCCATCCATTCTGGCAATAATATCAGTATGCACATAAGAGAAGGCATTGTTAAGATTATAAACAATACCCCTCCTCTCCTGATTTTTTATGTAAATAATTCTCGGATCTGCTAGATATTTAGTGACCACTGTGTCTGAGGAATCTGTCGAGGCATCATTGATAATGATAAATTCAAAATCTGAAAAAGTCTGTCATAATATACTTGAAATAGATTCATCAAGAAATTTCTCACAATTGTAAAATGGCATTATAACGGATAATTTTGGCATATTATTTTTTAATAATGTTCTGGATTTTCGAGATGTACCAATGCCATTTGAACTGCTTGATAGGTATAATCAATACGTGTCACGTGTCATTTGGTCAAAACACCGAGCATACCCATTCATTCACGAAATTCTCGATTATTGGCAAATCCCATATCGATTGCAATATCACATATTTCTTTTCACTCCTTGAAATGTCTATCAATCATCACCTTAGGATATTCGATACAGCACGATAATCATAAGTGATATATTTCACCGTCGTAGATCGCACAACAAGTCGTATCCATATAGCCCGATTTCGTATGAGGAACTGGAAATATACCAGATTCTATACCAAAGGCAAGGTTGTATTTTCCGCTATTATAAGCCGCTAATGCCCTATTTTTTGCTCCAGAAACAATCATTTCAAGCCCTATAGGTTGTGCTGCAACACCAGAATCAACATCACAAGAGTCCAAAATGGATTCAGCAAGAAGAGGATATTCATAAATCCCCTTTTGTACGGCTGCAATTTTCCCAGCATTTTTTGTTCCCACGATAATATGCATAATTTTTTTATAAAACTCCACTGTAGTATACCTGCATTCAATCTTTTTCAACAAGAAATATGGGTGAAGTTTTTTGCACTCTACGAAAACTCCCTATAATCCCCTCTATATGAATATTCTCAAAACACTCTTATTCTCCTACGAAGGAAAAATAGGACGAGCAGACTTTATCTATGGCGTTATTTATGGATATCTTCTCACGTTCGTATCGCTGGACGCTCTCTTGCAGCCAAGAAATTGGGAACTGATTGGGTCTGGTCTCGATATTGGATTTATTGCGCAGTACAGTATTTCTGTTCCTGGTCTTCTTTGAGCTATTTGGATATTAATGGTCGTGATGATAAAAAGAGCTCGTACACTTGGATTTCCTACGATATTTGCATTTCTCGCTTTTATTATCCCCCCTCTTGCTCTTATTGGCCTCAAAAAAGATACAAAAGATTTTCTCTACAATGGACGAATGTCGTTATCTGACCAAGTATTTTTTTATGCGGTCATCGCCATTTTGATTTTCAGTGTATGGTCTATATATCAAATCGATAAAAGCTATCAGATTATCCTGACTGTTTTTGGCGCTTTGGCAATTCTCGGCACTCTATTATTTAGCTACGACAGAGATTGACTCCATACGTACCCAAGACAAAAATATGTTGGTATAGACTCCTTTCTTGATATCCTCTTTGTCATAGTAATTGTATTCTTTGTTCGCCTGTATCTTGCTTCTCCTTTTCAAATTATTGGCCCCTCTATGGAAAGCACATTTCATGGTGGAAATGTCATCAAAAATGCCAATGGACAATATGGTGATGGTGAATTTATCTTGGTAGACAAAATGACCTATCGCATTACGACTCCAAAACGTTGAGATGTCGTAGTCTTCTCCCCTCGTATCGGTCCAAATAAGAAATATCTCATCAAACGAGTCATCGGACTTCCTGGTGATACCGTGAGAATTGCAGATAAATTTGTCTTCATCGCAACCGCAGAAAAACCAAACACTTTTGTCAAAATTGATGAATCAATGTATCTCGGGAAAAATTATGGCAATACATGTATTGATATAGATTGTTATTCGGATCCTGTGAATTTTCCTGTGCCAGAATGACACTATTTCCTCATGGGAGATAATCGTCCGTATTCTCTTGATTCACGCCAATGTTTCGGTGAATGCAGCCTCGGAGATAATATCCGCTTTATACCAGAATCATCTATCTCTGGCCGTGTAGGATATTCTCTCGGACATTTTGATATGTTTGAAAGAATCCTCGCAACTCCGCCAGTATTTGGAACTATGAAACAAGTGATTCCATGGAGAGGGAAAAATATTCTCAATCTGCATACCTACCCAGAACTTCAATAATTATGAAATGAATATTCAAAATTCTCGGACTCTGTTTGCTTCTAGGGATACTGGCATATATACTATTATTTATTCGTCCCTACAGGGTTTCTGGGGACTCTATGGATCCGACACTTCAAAATAATGCCATCATATTGATTGATACTTTTTTGCCTCGTGTGTGATTTTTCAAAAGAAGCGATATCGTGGTATATACCCTCAATAATGAAATACGGATAAAGAGAATTCTCGGACTTGACGGAGAAAAAATCACCATCAAAGAAGGAAAAATATACTCAGACAACACCCTGATTTTTGAAAAATATCTCAATCCAAATCTCCGTACCTGTGTGCCATGAAGCTGTATCGAACTGACAGAAAAAATATATCAAGTGCCAGAAAATAGCTATTTTGTTCTCGGAGATAATCGAGAAAATTCTCGTGACTCTCGTGGATGTCTCGATGCCATTTCCTGCGAAAAATCAGCTATTTATTATGTACCAAGATGAGATGTAATCGGGAAATATCTTTTTGCACTCCCCTCTTTTTCAAAATAAAAAACTATAACTGGAAATTATAATTTTATACTTTGTATTTTGTACTCTGTGTTATTTTTTAGAGCCACTCCACCTCTATCCCCCTCCCCTGCACCAGAGAAGACCGAAATGGCTCCAAAAACTGGAGCATATTTGGCGATTTTATCACTATTTTTTGATAATAATCCCCTCATCTTCGCTCGACTAAGAGGTGATCATAAGTAATAGTCGTCTGAGTATTTTCTGCTCCAGAGATCAACATGCTCGCCAGTGTCGCGACACGCTGTTTCAGGGTGGATTCTTGTTTTTCTTTGACATAAATAGCGACCATTTCCTGAAAGGGTGGAAGTCAAAACTGTTTCCTTTCCTGGATAACTCGCTGATAAAAAGTTCGAAAATTTGCCTGTGTGAGCTCTTCTATCAATCCAATTTTTGGTGAACGAGTTTGGATCACTACCTCATCGGCTCGTGAAGAGAAATACCGCACCTGACCATAGACCTCTTCTTCTATATCATAAGCTGGCACTGCGAGGTCAGCTTCGAGAAGGAGAAAGGCAGCCAATCAGAGATTTTCAATTGGAAGAGAGGTGATTTTTTGCGTGCCGATAAAGAGCTCATTTTCATCGAGACTTTTCTGAGAAAGATTTTGGATATTTCATTCTACGAGAAGTCTCCGAGCCTCAGGAAAGAGCTTTTCGATTCATTCTTCCACCGCCTGCACACGGGCACCACTTTGTATCAGATTATAACTTGAACACTTTGGGCATTGAGTAGGGATTGATGTCTTGGCTTCACAAAAATGACAGAGAAGAAAATTCTCAGGCGTGTGATGGACACGCATCAAAAGGTCACACGCAGGGCACCTCGCTACCCATCCACAATCACGACACAAGAGCGTACTCATAGCACCCTTTCTATTGAGCGAAAGAAGCACTTTCTTGCCAGCAGCAAGATTACTCTGGATTTTAGAAAAAAGAACCTCTGAAATAAGAGGCTGTAGAAGGGGTATACTATTGATGTCTACGACGGTGATCATTCTTCGAATTCTTCAATAATAAACTTCACGAAGTCCTGATGACTATTAAAATGATTGTAGACAGAGGCAAATCGGAGACACGCGACTTCATCAATATCCTTGAGTTTATGGAGAACATCTTTACCAATTCGTTTACTCGTTACCCCTGTTTTATTTTCTGCCCACTCGACCTCGAGAGTATTGAGAAGGGCTTCTATTTTTTCATGAGGGATATTGCGTTTATTGCATGCCTTGAGGATACTGGTTTCAATCTTTGAGCGATCATAGAGTTCTTTTTTCCCAGATGTTTTTGTCACCATAAAACTCACAAATTCCATGCGTTCAAAAGTCGTAAATCGTGCCTGACACTTCTCACATTCACGACGACGACGGATAGAGAGTCCATCTTCTGAGAGACGAGAATCAATCACACGAGTTTCGAGATTTTTACAACGAGGACATTTCATAAGAGAATAAATACAGATTACAGAGAGTATAGAGAATCTCTGGGAATTTCAAAGGGAAACCCAAAAGTATATTTGACAAACAATTAATTTTAAAGATAATGATTATTAATTATATTTTAATTTAAATTTATGTCATCTCCAAAAAGCGGATTAACTGGCGTTGCGTGTGATAATTGTATTTTTTGAAAAAAATCAGGTAGTGAGAGGGATGTTGCCTTTAGAATATGTAACGCACTACCCCAGGATTTACTTAAAAGTGATGCTATTGAGGTATCAACTGAAGGGTATTGTGCTTTATGAATCCAAAGGTGAACATGAAAGAAGTTTGCTGATCTTCTCTCAGAACATGAAGCCCTCAAGGGAGCTAAATAAAAGTATATTTTCTCCAACAAAAAAACTTCTCGTAAAAAAGAAGTTTTTTTAATGATATATTGGAGCAGACAATGGGACTCGAACCCACAACCTCCGCCATGGCAAGGCGGCGCTCTAGCCAATTGAGCTATGTCTGCATCTCTATCTAGGATTGGAGCGGGGGGCCAGGTTCGAACTGGTACCTCCAAGGGTTGAAGCCTTAGTGCTCTCACTCATTTAAGCTACCCCCGCACCCACATGAGGCGATTATAATAAAATTTTGGGTATTTCAAATTTTTTATGATAATTGAGCTATGTTCTATCTCGTCCGAAAACCTCTCGGAATCACCAGTAATCTCGTTGTCAAAATCCTGAAGCGAGTTATTAATGTGAAAAAAATAGGCTTTGCAGGTACGCTCGACCCCCTCGCAAGTGGTCTTATGATTGTCGGAACTGAGGGCTCCCCTCGCCTATTTCCCCTGATTGAACATTTTCAGAAAACCTACAGAACGACTATCCGTCTCGATGGAACGACGGAATCCTATGATCTCGAGAAACCCGTCATAGAGGTTTCAGTAAATGAAAAAACTATTCAAAATATTACTCTTGAGAGCCTTCAAGATATTGTACAAAAACATTTCAATGGCAATATCCTACAGACCCCGCCTCTCTACAGTGCTATTTGGATAGATGGCACTCGATCCTATGAACGAATGCGAAATGGAGAAACAGATTTAAAATTGGAAGCAAAACCACGAACAATTCATGAGTTTAAAATTCTCTCCTACGAGTGGCCTCGAATCGAATGTGAAATAACCGTCTCACATGGTACCTACATTCGTTCTATTGCCAGAGATATGGGAGAAATCCTCGGAACAGGGGGTTATCTCGAAAAACTTGAGAGAATCTCACTTGGGCATGTTTTACTCGACACACCGAGAGAATGGACACAACATAATGATATTTTCTATACCTCATTTTCACACGAAGAACTCTTTCCAAAAATTCCAGTTATAACACTTTCTGATGAAGAAAGGGTACATCTCAGAACAGGGAGCACACCACTCCTCTCTAGCAAAGAAGAGGGGCAATACTTCCTCAAATACGACGAAACTACCTACGGTCTTCTTGAGGTAAAAAATGGAGAGATATTTCCAATTAAAAACTGCGTTTAACGGTATACTCTGGAGTAGAGGTTTTTAATAATTGAAAAATGCTATTAGCCTCCTTCACTGCTCAATTAATATCACCCGATTTCAGATATCAATTAACTTTTTCAACTCCTCTATTCAGCTCTCAAATGAGTTCTGCATATGGATGATTTTGTACTTCAGAAGCTAATAAAGGAGAGTCCTTTCCAAGTGCCCAAGAATTGCGTCATTCAGGTCAATAAAATTCTAAAAATGATACCATATGATATCATTCTATTTCATCTGAACTCATTTTTTCCAAAGAAGGTAACAGATAATCTGGTAAGAATGGTAAAATTGCATTTGTGTAATCAGCAAAAAGAAGAATAGATATTCTATCTTGTCTATTTTTTTGATCAAAAACTATCTCATCTCATTGTTCTTCTAAATGTCATCTAGGTCCATCCATATTACCAGTTTCCAAGTACTGCAGTAGCATCTTCTTGTTTTGTATTCGCATCAGCAGCTTCTTTAGCGGCAATAGCATCTTTTTGTTTTTTCATCTCAAGTGCCTGCCACTCGGTTGTATGTTTCTCATTGAGAGATTCGATTTCTTTTTGGTATTTTTGTTCCAATTCGTCGAGTTTCTTCTTTTCAGTTTCGAGAATATCGTAGAGTCGTTTGACCTGATCTTCATTCATTGAAGGCAAAATATCAAACCAGTATTGGCGCTCACTATCATCCATTGACTCTGTTGCGAGAATCAATTTGATAAGCTCTGGATGCTTTGCTTGAAGCTCATCGAGGATGGTGAAAGTCGTTTTTCCTTGTTGAATAGTTGCCATAAGAGAATATTTACAGAGACATTGTACCCGATTTTTACAGCCAATGCAAGCTTTTTTACGAAAAGGTTGCACTAAAATAAACCCGTCTATAATA
Source organism: uncultured Candidatus Peribacteria bacterium (assembly GCA_964521495.1). Classification (GTDB taxonomy): domain Bacteria; phylum Patescibacteriota; class Gracilibacteria; order BD1-5; family JAGOOR01; genus JAGOOR01. The sequence continues at coordinate 8,860 of CAZFTF010000001.1, forward strand.
AGAGTAAAACTATGACGTCAATACAAATTTGGTCTCTCATCTACTTTACATGTATCGCTATTGGTAGCTGGATATTTTTTTGAGTGATTTTTTTGCAATTGAAACGCTTTATGCAGCTCAGTAAATATATCCCCCTTGTCTCAAAAATACTCACAATACTCCTCATATCTCTCACTATTCTCGGATATATCCTGATTTTTATTCCCAACGATTTCATTGGTCAATCTGACACCCAATCTTCTACTCGCCCAAGTGGTGTTTTTGACACCTATTAAAGAAAAGAAATAATATTGACAAATAATATATTCGTCTTAATGGATATCTTTATTTCTTGTAAGGGAATATTTTCTTCTTTTCTACTTCGATCTGAGCCTGTATTGCTCGGTATCGTCTCAAGTAAGGATTGGTACTTTCTATATGTTCTACAGCATTTCCAAGGCGTTTTCCCAACATTTCTAATTTCATTTCAGCAACCATTTTTGCACGCAAGAGTCTTATATCATGACACAACTTTCTCATATCTCATCCACATTCTTCATAAACAGATAATAGTACTGCTTGAACTGGAAGTATTTTTTGGAATAAGGCAATGTCTCATGTATATCCCCTCATTTCTTCCATATCAAATGGTGTTACAGCTCATGGATGCAGAGGTACTTTGCGAATATATTCTCAATATCCTTCTTGGGGGACGCCTCCAAAAATAGCCATTATATCTTGCCATAGATGATTTACTCTCATTGTGGTTGTATTGATTCGATCATTCTTTACGCCATAAAGAAAATCGGGAGATACTGGGACCACCGTACTGTTGTAGAAACCATCTCATCGTAATAATGTACCGTGAAAACAAGCAATGCCAGACTTATCTTCAGATATTTTTTTCGATCAAAGTTGTAATAATGTTTCTTCTTCTTTACTCCCATCTCTTGTAAAAATATATTGTGTTCCGTCTCAGGACTCTTTTCTGAGTTGCAAAATAAGTTGAAGCCATGCTTCATCTCAATATTTATTTGGGTTACCGCTAAAAGTTACCTGTTTACCAAATTCAGTTTCTATAATTTCAAAATCGAAAGTAGCTAATTGAGGATATTGCTCCATAAAAAATTTTCTCAAACGATGAAAATTCATATGCGAAACACTCACTCTTTCCAATTTTCCAGCCAATAATAATCTTAACATAAGTGGTTCTTTGCCTCTTGGGACTGCTGTTGAAACAAACGGCTTATATCCTGCATACTCTTGTACTACATCTAGAACATGTTCATAATCTCTATCTCACTCTTCCCAATCAAGCGGATCAGTAGCCCAATAAGTAATAGTTCGTGCTTTTCATAATATATCTCAAAATCTTTTAAACATAGTTTTAATATCCTCAAACGGCATTTTGCCTTTTACCCGCTTCTCTGCTCAAAAACCACAAAAATCACATCATATAGAACATCATCTTGTAAGTTCCATAGCACCCATATTAGCAAATATGTCTTGCAAAGCATTATCAGAAAACCCTTTAACGATATCTCTTAAACGAAATGTAGCCCCCGATGAAACAGGAGATGACATTTTGAGAGATCCTCTATCTGATATAATTGGTAACGTATGAGTATTTTTCATAAATATGTTTTATAATAAATATAATATATATTTGTCAAATCTTTCCGCCTGAAATATCCAAAATCCCACTACAATAAGTAAGATATGAACCCATTTGAAACTGCCTATTCTCGACTCAATGCTGCACAAAAACAAGCAGTCGATACGATTTATTGACCAGTTGCCGTCATCGCATGACCTGGTACAGGCAAGACACAGCTCCTCACTCTCCGAATAGCCAATATCCTCAAACAAACGGATTCTTCACCTAGAAATATCCTCGCTCTCACCTATACAGAAGCGGGATCTTTTGCAATGCGAGATCGTCTCAAGAGCTTTATCGGAAGTGATGCTCTCCGAGTGAATATCTCGACGTTTCATGGCTTTTGTAAATCGCTGATTGATGAAGAATATCCTGAGCTCTTTGCTCGCTCTCGTGGGATGAAAATGCTCGAAGAACTCGATGCTCGTCGGCTGGTTGGCAAAATCCTCATAGAATGACCATGGGAACATCTCAAACCTCGTCACGACCCCGAGCTCTATATGCTCGATGTGATAAAAATTGTTGGGCAATTGAAGAGAGAGTGAGTCTCGCCAGAGTCTTTTCGAGTCAAAATCGATGAAGCGATTGCCGACCTCCCAAACAATGAAGACCTCCACTACAAAAAAGATACGAAATGGTGAAAAAAAGGTGAGAGAAAAGCTGATTACATAGAAGCCGAGAAGCGCCTCCAGAAACAACGAGAACTCTCCTATATCTATCGTCAGTACGAAGATGCTCTCCTTGCAGAAGGATGGTATGACTATGATGATATGATCATGATGGTGCGTGACCAGATACTCTCAAATGCTCATTTTGCGACGCTTCTTCGTGAGCAATACCAATACATCATGGTGGATGAATTCCAGGACACGAATAGTCTCCAAGCCAGTATCGTCGATGGAATTATGGAGTGACAAGAGCAACCCAATATTCTCGTGGTCGGTGATGATGAGCAGTCTATCTACCGATTCCAAGGCGCTGTGATGGAAAATGTCCTCAATTTCTGTGATAAATACCGCTCACAAGATCTCAAAATTATTACCCTCATCGAAAACTATCGCTCCACAAAAACTATCCTTGATAGCTCTCGTGCGGTTATCCGAGAGAATACCCAATCCCTTGAACGCGCACTCGAACTCGATAAATCCCTCCAAGCAAAAGCAGATATTACGGAAGAACCTATATTTCTTATCAAAGCTCCAGATCCAGCGATTGAAATCGCAACACTTATCGCGGATATTAAAACCAAACATGCTGCCTGAATCCCTTGGTCAGAAATAGCGATTATTTACCGAAAAAATGCAAATCCTGTACACCTCATAGAAGTCATGCGTCGAGAGGGTGTCCCCTTTCACAAACAAAAAGGTGAAAATCTCCTCCACCATCCTGAAGCACAGAAACTGATGAAGACGCTGATGCTTATCGGCAACATGCACCGCAATGATCTCTTCTGGGAAGTGATGTTGTTTGATTTTTGGTGAATGGATCTCGGACATCTCCTCCGACTGCAAAACAAAGCAAAATCACAAGATCACCATCTTAGAAACTCCCTTTTTGAAGCATTTCTCGCAGATAATGATATGTTTATCACCTCTGTTGTGCAGAAACTGATTAGCTTTGAACAGCTCGCAGCGAATAAAACACTGGTACAATTTTTCGAAGAATTCCTCGGTATCTCTGGCTACCGAGATTATGCTCTGGCACAAGAAGACCGAATCGAGCGACTCTCAGTGCTCAATAGTTTCTTCGATGAAATCAAAAATATCGCCTATCTCCATCCTGAATACAGCATCAGCGATTTCATCACCTATATGGAAGACCTCGACCACTATGGTCTCTCCCCTATGACCCAGCCAATCCGCACTCAGAGTGATGCTGTCGAACTGATGACAGCCCACGGAAGTAAGGGGTTAGAATTTGAAGCGGTGTACATCTTCAATGCCACCAGTGGAAACTGGGAATCCTCTCGTGATCCTTCCAAGCTCAATATTACCGTATCTCTCTTTGAAAAAGAACTCCTCACAAAAGAAGAAAAGAAAGATCTCAAGCTCGAAGAAGAACGCCGACTCTGGTATGTGGCGATGACTCGTGCCAAGCGCTACCTCACCATCTGTGCGACGGACAATGATGATATGCGGAGCAAACCCTCCACCTTTGCTGCAGAAATACCCGAAGAGCAAACCGCTCTCCTGCCTCTCGTCGATAACATTGAAACAATTAGTGTGATGACGACCGCGCCAGTACCACCGATTGATTGGCTGGCAGCGACACGAGCCGAGCTCGAGCAACGCGCAGCGAAATATACCCTCTCCGTGACAGCTCTCAATACCTGGCTCGCCTCCCCTCGCGAATTTATGGAGAAATATCTCATCCGCCAACCAGCGGGTAAGATGGCAAGTGCGTCCTTTGGTACAGCGGTCCATGCAGGACTCTCCTTCATCGGAGAATTCGTCAATGAGCACGGCACACTCCCCGCTCCTGAGCTCTGGCATGAAGCGGTGCGAAAAGTCCTCTTCCATGAAATCCTCACACGAAGAGAACAAGATGAATTCCTGATTTTAACAATCAAAACTCTCGAAGAATATCTCGCAAAAACTGACTGCCCTCTCGCTGAACGAGCGAAGATAGAAGAAAAATTCTGATGGAAAAAAGTCATCATCGAAGGGATGCAAATCACCGGTATCCTCGACCGAGTGGAATACCTGCCAGACAACAATGCTCAAGTGATAGATTTTAAAACGGGTAAAGCAAAAAAATCTCCAGAACAACTCGCGGACTATGAGCGACAACTGTATTTTTACAAGCTCCTCTGGGATGGAATCGGCGAATCTCGCACACTGGTACGAGGTGCTCTCGACTTCGTAGAAGATGCACCATGAGCAACCGTTAATCGTCTCTATTTTGACTATATACCAGAAAAACTCGACCTGCTCAGATCACAAATCAAAGCCTTTCGTGAATCACTGGAAACCCTGGATTTTCCAGAGGAGAATAGTTTTTTAGAGGTTGTTGAGAAATAAAAAATCTTCATAGATTAATTTGCTTTCTTCGACACGATAATGTAGAATGATATCCATGGAAGTTATCGCACCAATAACAAAACCCAAAGCATATAATGCTGTTTGAGAGGCTTCTTTATCAGAGGTATGAAGTCACATACCTTTTGTACTTGTGAGAAAACCCTACCAGATTGCAGAAATAGTCGCTTGATCAACTCATGAAAATGCAGAAAAAAAGGCAATATGAACTTTATTGGGATGATGAGTTGTTGCACGAGAGCGAAATGGAAAACTAGGACTACTGTGAAGACATTCAAAATTATGAGCATTGCCAGAAGAACTTTGTGAACAAGTGCGTACAATAATGGGGCGGATATTAGGAGAAGAAATAACTATTATACAAGAGTCTGATTTTAAAGGGAGGCCAAGGGAAAAATAAAATCACTATGATCTAATTTTAAAAAAATCTTCAATTTCTTGAAGATTAATTGGTGGACCCACCTGGGATCGAACCAGGGACCAATCGGTTATGAGCCGACTGCTCTAACCCCTGAGCTATGGGTCCAAATAATGGGATACTTGAGTGACAAAATGGTGCGCCCGGTAGGGTTCGAACCTACGACCATCGGTTTCGAAGACCGGTACTCTTCCAGCTGAGCTACGAGCGCACGTGGAGGGATTATAGGGAAAAGTTTTGAGTTGCAAAATTTTTTGCTTTTTTCTTTTCACAAGTATAATTAAAGCACACAAATATTTGATAATTTTTTCTTATGAAACACTCTCTCCTCCCCATCGCAATTATTTCTCTCGCATTCACAGGATGCAGTCTGATACGACCAGTGCCAGACGTGACACCTCCGACAGAGACTCCTGCGATTATTGCTCCACAAGAAGAAACTCCTACTGTTGTTGTATCTGAAGAAAATAGGAAGACAGGTGCTGATATAAAGACACCAAATACAAATAAAACACCGACAATTCCCGCAGGTAATACTCCAAAAACAACTGTCTCAACAGAAGATCTCACCAAAGAACTGGATTCATTCGTGGATGATATTACCAAAGGCCTCTAATTTTTCCTCCGATGCGAGATTTCCGACTCGAAAATGCCCTCTTCTGGCCTCACATGAGAAATACCTCTTATGAGGCTTTTTTTGAGCAGATGACCGAAAAGAAACTGCCCGCTGGAGCCGATGTCGCGACACTCGCGGGTTCGATGTGGCTGATAGAACGAGAGACGATGTCCCATCCAATTCTCGAGCTCGAAGAAGCGGTTGCAGGAGTCCTAGCTGAGATGGAAGCAACAGGAGTTTTCGTCGATAAGACTCTGCTTCAAAAACTCGAACAAGAGCTCATAGAGGCAATCAAAAAAATAGAAGAAAATGTCGAAAAAATCACAGGAGAAACGACGGTCAATCTCGCCTCCCCTCTTCAGCTCCAGAAACTCCTCTTCGAAGTGATGAAGATTAAGCCAATTCGTAAAACCAAAACAGGATGGAGTGTGGATGAAGAGACACTGACACTTCTCGCAGAAGAAAATGAAATATGCCGAGAGATTCTCACGCACCGACATGCGAGCAAGCTCCTGGGAACCTATGTCAGAGGACTCGCAAAACATATCGATGATATAGGACGTGTCCATACAACTTACGATTCTCTTGGTGCTTCGACAGGACGTATGTCGAGCGATAGCCCCAATCTCCAAAATATCCCCGCAGGAGACCCATGGAGTGACGAGATCAAGAGTGCTTTTCGTCCAGAAGACCCGGATTGGTCGTATGTGGTCGCTGACTATTCTCAAATAGAAATCAGAATTCTCGCGTGCCTCTCGGGTGATGATGTGATGCTCGATATCTTCCGACATAATCGCGACCTCCATGCTGAGACTGCTCGTTTTATCCTCGGAAAAGAAGATATCACATCTGCGGAACGCAAGCTCGCAAAGACGGTGAACTTTGGTGTGATGTATGGCATTACGCCGTTTGGGCTTTCCAAAATGATAGACAAAACTCCAGCAGAATGTGGTGAATTTATCAATGCATTTTTTGCGCTCTACCCTCGCACACGAGAATACTTCGATCATATCGTCTCAGAGACGAAGCGAGTCGGGTATGCAGAGACATTTTTTGGACGTAGACGTGCTATCAAGGGGCTCTCAGATAATAATTCTATGGCTCGTGAACAAGCCAAGCGAGAAGCGATGAATATGCCGATTCAGTGAACGTGCGCTGATATTATCAAATATGCGATTGTAAAAATTGCTGCGAGTTTTAAAGAAAAAAAGCTACAGGCCAGACTCTTGATGACCGTGCACGATGAAATCGTCGTCGAATGCCCCGATACTGAGCTTGAGGTCGTCGAAGATACGATGAAACATATTATGGAGCATATCGTCACCTGGGAAATCCCGATGAGTGTCGAGATAGGCACCGGGAAGACATGGAGAAGTGCGAAGTAAACAATTTTACATACGTGGTCGTAATCCAAGAAAATACAGAATACTTGGACGCTGTACAACTCGTTCGGTGATTCTTAATTTATCAGCTCATGATGTTAAAACTTGGTACACTTCGGCAGGGACAGTACCTCGTTGTATGAGTTGTGCTTGTACAGGATTGAGCTCCCTAGATTGAGCACCGACATAATCCCATGCTTCTGCATAAGATACCTCTCGTATAAAACCTTCATTTTCTGCTTCAACAATAGAAATTTCACTATCAATATTTCATTTACTATCAAGGAGAACAAGAAGTTTTCATTGGAAAATTGGCACCAAAAAATTTGATACTTTTCATACGCCAGGATTACATACAGTTATTTCTCCTCGAGATTCTGCACATACACAGTGACCATCTGTATCAAAAATGGGGGCTCAGTTTAATCAAAAATACGCTCAATCCATCAGACTATCTCGATCAAGAAAATTGCGTACTAAGTGCCGATCTCTCCATAATTGTCGATATCCATTCTTATCAGGAAAGTCCACCCATGAAGCCCTCTCTCATAATTTTCATTTTTCCGATGACATAAACTATATCATTTAATAAGCTACCTTTTCTGGTACATCCATGCCTTCGAAGAAGAGATCAAATTCTTCTCGGAGCATTTCTTGTTTATTCATCAGCACATCTGAGATTTGTTCATGCAGAAAACGATGCTTCGTAATAATCTTTTTCGCAGATTCATACGCTTGTGAGAGAAGCTCTCTTACTTTCTTATCCACAAGAAGCTTTGTTTCATCAGATATGGCGCTATTATCGGTTGTTTCTCAGAGATAATTATCAGCCACCATTCTGCCAGCGATATTTTCCATACCAATATCTGCATCAAATCCATAGCGAGTCACCATATTCCGAGCGATATCTGTCGCTCGTTCTATGTCAGAAGAAGCCCCCGTGGTGATATATTCTTTTCAAAAGAAAATCTCTTCAGCTGCCCGTCCTCCGAAGAAGACAGCGAGTTCATCGAGCATCTTTGCCTTGGTAATATACGTACGATCTTTGTCTGGTAAAAACCATGTCACACCACCCGCAGAGCCACGAGAAACGATAGATATCTTGTGGACTGGGTCTGAATGGGACGTCATCTTGCCGACGATAGCGTGTCCAACCTCATGATAGGCAGTGAGCTTTTTTTCAAAATCTGTCATCACATGAGATTGCTTCGTATTCCCCATGACGATCTTTTCAATGCTTTGTTGTATCATCGCTTGTGTGATTTCGGAGGCATTTTCTCGTCCAGCGAGAATTGCTGCTTCATTGAGGAGATTCTCGAGGTCAGCACCAGAAAATCCTATCGTTGAACTTGCAATACTTCTAAAATTAATCTTTTTAGACATCGGTTTATTGCGAGCATGGACTTCGAGGATAGCGATTCGATCTTCGAGATTTGGGAGATTGATAGTGACTTTTCGGTCAAATCGTCCTGGACGAAGGAGAGCCTTGTCGAGGACGTCAGCACGGTTGGTTGCACCCATGATGATGACATTGGTTTCATTATCAAATCCATCCATCTCAGTCAGAATCTGATTGAGTGTTTGTTCTCGTTCATCGTGTCCACCACCAAAACCAGTCGATCGCTTTTTACCGATAGCATCGATTTCATCGATAAAGATAATGGCTGGAGCATTTGCTTTTGCTTCTGCGAAAAGGTCTCGAACACGAGCCGCACCCACACCCACAAACATCTCGACAAATTCTGAACCAGAGATAGAGAAAAATGGCACACCTGCCTCCCCTGCTACCGCACGAGCAAGAAGTGTCTTACCTGTCCCCGGAGGTCACACCATGAGGACTCCTCGTGGGATTTTTGCTCAGAGTTTTTGGTATTTTTTTGGATTCTTGAGGAAATCGACAAATTCTTGGAGGTCTTGTTTTTCTTCAGCAGAACCAGCCACATCCGTGAACATGATTTTGCCTTTTTGTGGTTCATAGCGCTTTGCTTTGTTTTTGATAAAGCCCATCGGTCCACCACCCGCAGACATCATCTTGCCCATCAAGAGAATAAAAATCACCAAAAAGAGGACACTTCCGACGATGGTCGGAGCGAGATCTGCCCAGAAATGAAGTGAAGTCGTATCTTTGACAGAAATTTTGGTCGTCCCAGGATTATCAATATCAATACCGATATCTTTGAGAGTATCATTGAGTGGGAGAACGGCCTTTTCTTTTTTTGAAAGATCAGCTACCGGAACCAGAGAAAATGATGGAGTTGGCGCAGGAGTCGTCACGGCTCCAGTAGTGTCTCTGAGCGTCGCAGTCACGGTCTGGTCCCGCACTTCTATAGCAGAATACTTCCCTTCTTTATTTGACTGAACAAGCTCGGAAATCGTCACATCAGTCACTTGTGCATCATTTTGAAATACAAAAAAAGCACCTCCAAATAAGAGAGAAAGGATTAGGAGTCCAAAGAGTGCAGAATAACTCTGTTTCATCGGTTTTTTACCAGAAGCTTTTCCACCAGGAGTACCTGCGGCAGAGCTCTCAAGCTGTTTCTTTTTAACACCATCAGAAAATTCGAATTTTTTTTGTGCCATAAATAGGGTGAGAAGATGAAATAAATAACGTGTAGAGAGTATATAGAAAAGTTTTTATTTGCAAAAAAACTCCACTTGATACAATCATGATAAAACGTAATAATAATCAATGCAAGCTATCATCCTCGCAGGTGGGTATGGAACCCGCCTCTATCCTCTAACACTCAATGCTCCAAAACCTATGGTACCCGTAGGCGGACGACCTATGGTGGATTATTTGCTGGATAAAATTGATAATCTCTGAGAATTTTCTGAGATTTTTATTGTCACCAACGAAAAATTTGCTCACGTTTTTGAAGCCTGGAAAGAAGAGAAAAAGAGAAATGATATCATCATCGTCAATGACGGAACTACTTCACCAGAAAATCGGCTCTGATCACTCGGTGATATACAGTTCGTACTCGATAATTATGTGGTAAATGAAGATGTCTTGATTCTCGGTGGAGATAATTTTTTTGAAGATTCTTTGAGAAAACTTATTGAGGCTTTTCAGAGACAGTGAAATACAATTGCTCTCTATGATACTGGCGATCTCGAGGCTGCGAGACAATTCAATAATCTCACGATGAATAAGTTTCGCAAAATTCTCGACTTTGTCGAAAAACCAGAAAACCCAACATCCACACTTTGTGCGACACTGATTTATTGTTTCAAAAATTCTACACTCCGCCACATAAAGACGGTGATTGATTCTGGAAAAGCAGACCGAGCTGGTGACCTCATCGCCTACCTCTGCACAGTAGAGAATATCTATGGATATACCCTGCAGGCACGATGGTTTGATATCGGATCTATGAAACAATTAGAAGAAGCAGAAGAGTGGCTTAAAGCAAAGAACTCTTCCATTTCTCAGGCTCAAATGGATCCAGAGTTATAACCCTAGGAGTGAGATGATTATCTGCCAGGAATTTTTCCAATGCTGCGCCATTAAAAGAATTCTGATCATATCAAAAGCAGAGGATATCTGGATTATAGGTAAGAATTACTTCGTATGGATCAGAAAGTGACCCGAGAACAACTCTACCAGAAAGTCACGAGTCAAGAATGTTTTTCATACGATCTCACTCTGGGTCTCGAGGATTTTTTCATTTTATACGTTCAACAGTAGCATCACGAGCAACTACGGTGATAAGGGTATCTCAGAGTTTTTTTGCCTCTCGTAAATAGTATTCATGGCCAGGATGAAATCTATCAAATGTTCCGAAAGTCATTACCAGCATATTCTACGAATGGTGAGTCTTCCCCTTTTGTATATCCATTGTGGGGTGAGATTTTTTTTCTGCGGTGATTTCTTTCTTATATTCAGCATCGAGTTTGAGAAATTCTTCTTCAAATATTTTCTCAAAAAGAGTTTTTTGTGGACGAATCAAAAGATAAATAAAAATACCAAGTGGCGTCAAAAAAAGCACAATCAAGATACAGAAAATCTGAAGCACAAAAGAGCGAGTACGGTTATTGATATCCTTTGCCACCCAAACCACAATACAAAACCAAATAATAAAGATATAGAGTATCGCTCATCGGAGTATCATATTGATATCGAGCTGAGCAAGAGAAGTGAAAATAGAGGTTGAATTCATAGGTACTAATTATAAGAAAAATGTCGTAATCGCAAATGAAATAAAAAGTTTTACTTTCAAAAAATATGCATACAATTAGATTTTAATGAAGTATATAGAACTCTACCTTTTCTGACGAAAATTCGAGTCTCGCCATATTTCATTTTTCTTTTAATCTCCTATTCCAGGAGATTTTTTTTAACCATTTTTTTATGCTCCTCTCAAACGATGCAACCCCCGAAGAACTCATAACATATGCAGAGAAGCTCTCATGAGGAAATTATGGTGAACCAGTAGATATATGTTACTCTGGAGATACCATATTTAGTAATGAGAAAAGTTCAGCTTGAAATAGCAACTTAACAACAAGAAAAGTCTGCTGATATGTAGCCTACATACTCTGAGTATGACTTACCGTTTTCCCATGATGTTCAGAAAAAGATAGTTCGAGTCCTAAGAAAATAACTCCAAAAACAATACAAGAATTCCAAAAAAGAACAGCATACCTCCTGCCAAAATTTGAAGTGGTCACCTCAGAAGAAACTCAAAATGCTGCTGCAGCCTAAAAACTATGTTTCTTTCTCCATTCCTGAATTTTTTTTGGATCACCAGAGAGGAGGACGTCAGGAACTTTGTATCCCATGAAATCACTTGGACGTGTGTAGTGTGGATATTCTGTTTTTCACTCAAGAGCCTCTGAGAAAGATTCTTCACGAAGAGAATCATCGTTGCCGACAACACCAGGAACTAATCGTACAAGAGAATCCAGAAATACCATAGCCGCCAATTCCCCACTACTGATGACAAAGTCTCAAATAGAATATTGCTCAAATTCAAACATCTCAAAAACACGATGGTCGACTCACTCATAATGTCCACAAAGAATAATAAAATCCTCATTTCGTAACTGAGATGAAAGCTCCTCAATTTTTGGTTGCCGAAGTCGCTCACCTCTTGGTCAAAGATATATCTTACGAAGTGTTTTTCATGCTTCCTTTTCAATATTTGTAATCGCTCGATACATTGGCTCTATTTCTATGAGAGCACCCGCTCATCCTCCGTAAGGCTTATCATCGACACGATGCTGAGCTTGAGAAGAAAAATCCCCAAGGTTATAAAACTTCGGGGAAAAGAGATTTCGTTCTTGAGCGATACGCATAATACTCGTATCAAAGTAACTCGAAAAACACGCAGGAAAATTGGCAATAATGTGAGGGCGCACGGAGAGAAAAAAGCTAAAACTAAATCAAGAGAGAATACAGATATAGAGCAGCAACAAATACAAGTACGAGAACGAGAGTAATGATGGTAGAAGACATTTCCTTTACCTCTTCTTGGAGAGGAGCTACTTCTTCTTTTTCTACTTTTGCGATAATCGCTTTTTCAGAGGTTTGCTTCTTTGGTTTTGCAGCTTCCTTTTTTACTGTAGGAGTTTTTGGAGCACTCTTAGGTGCAGATTTTTTTGGAGCTGTTTTCTTGGGAGCAGCAACCTCCTTCTTCACCGCAGGAGCCTTTTTTACAGGAGCTGCTTTTTTGACAGGGACTGTTTTCTTTGCAGCCTTTGGAGCTGCTTTTGCAGTAGCTGCTTTTTTGACAGCTTTTTTTGGACTTTCAGACTCAGTCTTTTTTGCTGAAGTCTTTTTTGCAGGAGAAGAGGTTTTCTTCTGAGAAGATTTTGCCATAGAAAAATAAAGAAATAAATACAGAGATAGATTACACATTCTTAGTGCATTTCAAGATATATTGAATGACAAAATCCCTATTTTATATACAATAACAGTATAAAATATCAACCTCGCTTCTTAATTATTTTTTTATAACAGAAAAACTCTTTTAGAGGAGACCATTTTTTTGACACTCTTCCATCGTTGTCATACCGAGGAGTACCTTGGCACGCGCATCATCTGCGAGAGTCAGAAATCCATTTTTACGAGCAATATCAAACATTTCAGTATCGGTATGTCCGGATCGAATTGCATCACGGATAATATCGGTAACTGCAAAAATCTCATAAATACCAATACGGCCACTATAGCCTGTGTACCCACATTCTTCGCATCATTTACCGTGCTGCATAAAAGAAATTTCAGATCAATATTTTTTGAGAAGCTCAGCATCTCCTGGAAGTTTTGGGGCATTCTCATCACTCACTCCACAGTGATGGCACACACGACGTACGAGTCTCTGAGCTATGATGATATCGACTGAGGCAGCAATATCATAGTTTGAAACACCCATATTAACGAGACGATCCACTGTCTCAATAGCACTTTTTGTATGGAGTGTCGAGAGCACGAGATGCCCTGTAAGAGCCGCTTGAATAGCTGTGTTAGCTGTATCGAGGTCTCGTATTTCCCCTATCATAATAATATCTGGGTCATGTCGCAGCACTGAGCGCACACCTGATGCAAACGTATATCAATCTCGTTCATTTATTTCAGACTGGAGTACATCTGGTATTTGATATTCTATGGGGTCTTCGAGAGTGATGATTTTATCCTCTGAGTTTTTGAGCATATCAATCAGTGTATACAGTGTTGTAGTTTTACCTGATCCTGTTGGTCCTGTTACGAGAATCATTCACTGTTTCTTTTCGAGAGAATGGAGAATAGCTGTTTTTTGAGAACCGATAATTCCCAGTGCATCAATTGTAAGCACGTTATTTGTCGCATCGAGGATACGACATACGACACTTTCTCCATAGCGAGTTGGCATCACAGAAACACGGATATCGATATGAGCCTCTTTATCAGTTTTTCCGAGTCGAAATTTCCCATCTTGAGGAACATTGTGAATATTGAGTTTGAGATTGGAGCGATATTTGAGTCTTTCTACGAGGTTTTCATGTTCTTTGAGAGAAAGTACACCGAGTGGTGCCAGATCTCAATCAATACGGAAACGTGGCACAGAATCATGTTCGTGAATCTCCAAATGGACATCAGAAGTCCGAAGGGCAATAGCTCATTGTATCAAAATATTGAGAGCACTATCAGAATCTTGACGATCAAGCGCCATCTTCACATCATCGAGAATAGTATGAAATTCCGATTTATAAAAAGACTCCCCTCTTTGTTCCTTTGTGATGAGGGTTTTGATATCTTCAAGAGTGTTAGTTGTCTGAGTCACGGATACATAGTACCCTATATTTCTTCATTTTGCAAAAATATTCGTACAATACTGGTATGATTTCTCAAAAAAATCCCACATTCGAAGAAAAAATGCTCCAATTCCTCTCCCCTATCCGTGAAAAAAAGGTCATTATTGCCTGTTCTGGGGGACCAGATTCTATGGTTCTTTTGGAGTTACTTCGACATTTTTATTGAGAGACTTTCACGCATTCGGTCATAGTTGCCCATATCCAACACGGGCTCAGAAAAAGCGCTGAACGAGACCAGGAAATAGTCGCTACATACTGTCAAAAATATGATCTCTCTTACGAATGTCTGAGAGCAGATATTCACTCAGAAGCCAAAAAAACAAAAACCACCATCGAAGAATGTGCGAGAAATATTCGAAAAGAATGGCTCGAAACAATCCGAAAAAAACACACAGCAGAATTGATTATCACAGCTCATCACGCAGATGATCAAGCTGAAACACTCCTCTACAGAATCACAAAATGAACCAGCATCACAGGCCTCGTAGGCATCGAGCGTTTTGCGACAGGAAACTATTTCCGTCCACTCCTCTCTGTCTCAAAAAAAGAGATTTTTCAGTATGCAAACGATAACAATATTCCATATGGTCTCGACGAAACCAATGAATATATAGCTATTCCGAGAAATCTCCTCAGACACGAGGTGATTCCAAGACTCAAAAACATCAATCCGGAAGTGGAAAAATCCCTTGAAAGACTTTCCGAATCTGCGCAAGATTTGCGAGAGGGGTTTAATATATTTTTTCGTGATACTTTGGTAAAAAAAGAGTTTGAATACGACTGGTATCATTCTCTTCCCTTGGGTTTTCAACACGAGCTTCTTCGCTGCTTTTATGAACAAGCAAATGGCTCCACACATGGACTTTCTCGCGCTCTTCTCGTGGAACTCGACAGATTCCTCTCAACTCGTACTGGAGGCAAAAAAGAACTCGGGAAAAAATGGCTCACGAAAAAGCAAGGAAGAGTATATTTGACGTAAACTAATTGATAAGTCTAAAATCTTAAACATTTAAAGGTATCAATATTTGCATTTCATAATTTGATATGGTAGTATGAAAGTGTTCATATTATTAATTTATCATTATGACGATCAAAAAAAAGCTCCTAGTAATAGGGCTCATAACAGCTCTTTTGTGTACTATCGTGGCATTTTTGCCTGATAGTTTCAAGAGCAAATTTTTATCTTCCAGCTATCTATCACGAGCAGTTGCTTACAATCTCAGAGTAATGGAAATAGACGATGGATCAGTGACGCTAGCATGGGACGCTACGACATCAAATCCTTGAGATTATACAATTGAATATCGTCCTTTATGATGAACATGGTTAGTATATGATTTTTGAGAAGAAGAAACTACAACGGAAGTACCGACAACGACATGGTATAATTCTACACCTACAACAGAGGTTCAAACAACGACAATACAAACTCTAACAACAGAAGTACCAACAACGACAATACAAGCTCCAACAACAGAAGTACCGACAAAGACATGGCATGACTCTGCACCTACAACAGAAGTACCAACAACGACAATACAAGCTCCAACAACAGAAGTACCAACAAAGACATGGCATGTCTCTGCACCTACAACGGAAGTACAAACAACAACAATACAAACTCTAACAACAGAAGTACCAACAAAGACATGGAATGACTCTGCACCTACAACAGAGGTACAAACAACGACAATACAAACTCCAACAACAGAAGTACAAACAACGACAAGTAATCAAAGTTGATCTTCTTTTTTCGGATTTTTACAAAGTATGATGATGACAGCACACGCACTTACTCCTATTGCACCTACAACGGAAGTACCAACAAAAACATGGTATAATTCTGAATCTACAACAGAAGAAGGAGTACAGACAACATCACAAGGGCCAACAACGGAAGTACAAACGACGACATGATATAATTCTGCATCTACAACAGAAGAAGGAATTTATACAACATCACAAGGACCAACAACGGAAGTACCAACAACAACAATAGATGACTCTACGGAAATGAGCGCCTTTATATCAGGCTTGATAAATGGTACAACTTACGAATTCCGAATAGTGACAACATCAGGAAGAAAAAGCAGCAATATTGTAACAGCAACACCAAATATCTATCACGCTGTCACATTTAATGGAACAAATATCCAAGTACGTGTCCCAACAAATACGTCACTTGGAGCTCTATTTCCAGTAAATCCAGTAAAACCTGATTTCAATTTTGCTGGATGGTTTATGGGTGCCAATTGAAGAGGTGGAAAATTTATCAATACAACTCTCATCACAAGAGATATTACAGTATACCCATTATGGCTTTCAAAAAGTGATTTTGTTATCAGGGTTAAAACCGATAACCCAGGAATATCAAATGGTACTTCTTTTACAATTCCTACCATATGAACTGGTTATAACTATTCTGTCGACTGGAACAATGATGGAGTTTTTGATCAGTCAAATATTACAGGAAACGTCACTCATGATTTTGCCATAGATGGACTCAGTCATGTTGATGCTACTAATAAAACATATACAGTGCGTATCCGATGATTATTCCCTCGTATCTACTTCAATAATACAGGAGACAACTTTAAGCTTCTTCAGATAGTGCAATGGTGAACAAATGCATGGACATCTATGGAAAGAGCATTTTTTGGTTGTAAAAATCTCAATGGCGTAATAGCAGATATACCGAACCTCTCAAATGCAACGAGCATAGCTGCGATATTCGCTAGTGCGACATCTTTCAATCAACCAATTGGAAATTGGAATACAATCAAGATAACCGATATGAGCAATGCTTTTAATGCTGCTTTTGCTTTTAATCAAAATATTGGTTCTTGGAATACAGGGAATGTGACAACTATGAACAACATGTTTGGTGGGGCCATCGCTTTTAATCAAGATATTAGCAAGTGGAATACAGGCAAGGTGACAGATATGGGTAGTATGTTTAACAGTGCTTTTGCCTTTAATAAAAATATTGGTTCTTGGAATACAGAGAATGTGACAACTATGAATGGTATGTTTCTGAATGCAACTTCCTTTAATCAAGATATTAGCAAGTGGAATACAGGCAAGGTGAAGAATATGGGCGTTATGTTTGCTAGTGCAACTTCCTTTAACCAAAATATTAGTTCTTGGAATGTAGCAAATCTTACAGATGCGTATGATATGTTTGATAAAATAAGTCTGTCTACTTGAAATTATGATGCCATCTTGAAGGGGTGGAATACTCAAACTATCAAACCATCTGTGATTTTTGATGGAGGAAACAGTAAATACTGTACAGCAGAAATTGCGAGAAATAAGCTTGATAATGCTCCAAATAATTGGACCATTACTGATGGTGGAAAAGATTGCTCAAATATTACTATCACGCCACCAACAACTGAGCCACCAACAACCACGATACCCCCCTCTAATACCATAGAAGACCCCTCTATTTCTCAGACTATCGAAGAATCAACAACAACTTATCCACCATCAACAACAGAAATTCAACCAACAACTGAACCACCAACCACTACCATACTAGAGCCCACTATCTCACTCACAGCTCGAAATTTTTACTCTACCACTCCTAGTAAACCTGTTTCTTTGATCTATACAGCAAGAACGAATGATATTGGTACAGCTGAATGTAGGCTCCTGAGCTACGATCAATCAAACATCAATACATATTCTACAAATCATATAACAGTAACAGCTCCAATTACTCCTGGAATCTATGCCTACTATATTAATTGTAGAAATACTCTCAATCCCGATGCAAATGTACTCTCAAATCCAATTCTCATCACAGTCAATCCTGTTAGTAATATTACTGTAAGTCTATCTGCAACACCACAATGACCAATTATTCTGCCAGCAAATACTACACGTCTTACCTGGACTACGACTGGCAATCCAGAAGAGTGTACAGCATCAAATGGATGGTCTGGAACAAAATCTGCTACTGGTGCATCTGAAGAAAGAACAGGATTAACTGCTGGTTCCCATATTTTCACTTTGACATGTTCTAAGGTAGGTACTGCCTCTGTCTCTGCAAGTGTACAGTTAGATGTCCGTAACACCTATACTATCACTTTTGAGAAAAATCATACCGACACAACAGGTGCCACTGGTACCATGAATTCTCAAGCAATAGTTTCTAGAGCGTCTGCCAATCTTGCCAGCAATACTTATACACGATCCGGATATTCTTTTGCCGGTTGGGCAACATCTCCAACAGGGGCAGTTGTATACGCAAACAATGCTTCCTATACTATGGGAACTGCCAATGTAATCCTGTATGCTATGTGGACCCCTACAGCAACCCCAACCATCATAAGTATCACTTCTTCAAAAATGAATTGAACATATAAAGAGGGAGTGACAATCCCAATATCAGTAAAATTTTCTGAATCAGTTGTGGTCACAGGGACTCCAAAAATTACTCTAGAAACTGGTACAACAGATAGAATTGCAAATTATTCTTCTGGTACAGGAACAGATACACTCATATTTGATTATATAATTTCTACTGGCGATACCTCAACAGCTCTCGAAATAAAATCCCTCAATCTCACTGCAGAGCACAATGTCAAAAACAGAGCTTGACAAAGTGCATCAATGACTTTCCCAAGTCTTCTTGATAGAACTCTAAATACCATCATTGATACCGCAGTTCCTAACACTCCTGCAGCCGCTCCAACTATTGCTGGTGGTACAACAAATTGATTACCAACTGTAACAGTCCAGTGCACAGAAGTAAATTCAACGATTACCCTCTATAGCGGAGCTACAGTTCTTGCAACAAAAGCTTGTACAGCTATAGGATCAACAACCATCACTCCTACAACAGCTCTTGGAAATGGAACATATAGTCTTTCATATTCAGAAAAAGATATTGCAACAAATGAAAGTGGCAAGAGTCCTACTGCTAATATTACCATTGCGCTTGCCAATACTACAACTCGTACCTCTATCACTACCACTACACTTATTGTAACTGGAACTACCAATGTTGGACGGGCACTTTTTGCAAGCTTCTCACCGATATGACCTACTGCTACGTATCAATGGCAAAAATCTGACTCAGCAACAGGGCTATACACAAATATTACCGGCGCGACAGAAGCGAGTTATACATTTGTCGCGACTGATCTCGACAAATACTTCAAAGTGATTGCAACTGGAACTGGAAACTACACAGGATCTATTACAAGCAATGCCTCATCAAAAATCGGTGCCGCTCTCGATACAACAGCTCCGACTGTTCTTAACGTTACCTCTCAAACTAGCGATGGAACATACAAATTCGGGACAACACTCCCTATTACTCTAGAATTCTCCGAACCAGTAGTGGTCGTCGGTATTCCGACTCTCAAACTCGAAACTGGTGTGGCAGATACAGTAGCAAACTACGTGAGCTGAAGTGGAACAAAGATGTTATCATTTTCATATATTATTGCTGAAAGTGATGCATCTACTGATCTAAATTATATAACTGAGAGCACGACCGATAAGGCCATTAATCTCCCAACAGGAGCGAGTATTCGTGACAGCAGTGATAATAATGCGTCTCTCGTACTACCAACAGATTCAAAGAGCCTCTCTGGAAATAAAAATTTTGTTATTGATAATACCAAACCTGTAACTCCTATTCGCCCAACAGTGGTCAATAAAACCTGAATTACTTCGACTGCCTCTGGATCTTTTTCAGATATCACAGACAATAGAGAAGTAAGTTTCACAGTTTCTTGTTTAGTCGGTGGAAATGTTATATTATATAATGATGTGCAAACACTTACTACAACTCCATGTACCAGCACATCTATGAACATACCTGTTACTCTTGGACAACCAGCTGGACTCTATGACATCAGTTACACTGTAAGTAATAAGGCATGAACATATTCAGCGAGATCTCCATCAGTAATGGTGGTAAAAAAAGATTCCACTGTAAATACAGTTCCAGGAACTCCAGATCTCCTCTCTCAATATGATTATGGAAAATCTAATACAGACAACCTCACCAGCGAAACACAACCACGATTTACTCTTACCTGTGTTTCTGGTTCTACAGTCAATCTCTATGACAATACAGCACTCATAGGCACTGCCTCATGTATGGCAAGTACCGCTCAAATATCTCCTGTACAGCCATTATCATCTGGAGTACATGTTTTAACAGCAAAACAAAGTATCAATGATACTACATCGGCAGCCTCTGGTGCCCTCAATCTCACAGTTGATACAGCTCCACTCACAGTCACTCTTGCTCGAGCAGCAGAACAGTCTGAATCCACATCAACCTCTACTATCAAGTTTACTACCACCTTTAGTAGAAGTATTAATAATGCTTCATTTATCTGTAGCGATATCACCGTAGTCAATGGTACATGTACCAATATCACGGTCCTCTCTGGTAATACCTATACAGTTACAATTTCAGCCACAACTCCAGGAGTCGTAAAAGCTAACCTTTCTCAATGAAAGGTACAAACCAATGCTGGTAATCTCAACGCAGAGGCGACTGGTGAGAATACAGTAACATATTCAGCACTAAATTCCACCCAAAATACTGTTTCTATCAATGGACAATGTGGAACTATAAAAGAATTCTATGCCTCAAGACCTACAGCAGAATCTCTCAATGCAAATAAGCTCTGTCTAAAATGATCAGTTGTACGGGTAGTGTATGATAAGGTTTGAAAGAAATGGGATTATACTTGCCGTGGCGAGAATGGGGGTACAAATTCAGTATGTTCCGTTACCCTTTCAAAACCACTCAATTCAGCACCAGTAGAAGATAATTCTTGTCAACTAAAATCTGGCGCAGAGCTTTCACTGAGCAGTTGTACAATGGGCAGTCGAAATGATATGTTTAGTTTTCATAAATACCTATCATGTCTCAATGTAGTTTCACAAAAAACATCATGTAAAGCAGCTGGTTGTAACGATAATGCTAAACGACAAGAATTCATATATATTGCTGACCGGATTCGTGGTATTCCTCTTGGTGATACGGAGTATAAATGTCAAAAACTCTTTAATGATACGATAAAATGAGTAGGAAAATGGGTATGTGAGGCCGCTGAAAAGGCTCAAATTGCGGGACTTATATCAAACAAGAATGCATCATTTAGACCACTTGATACACTCACTCGAGCAGAGGCTTATGCTATAGCGCTCAAAAGCGTTTGTATCGAGCCCGACACCGCAAGCAAAAACTGGCAAACAAATATCATCAACACTGCAAAAGAGTATAAATTCACAACTCGTACTGTTGCCAACTTTGAACCAAAGAGACCAATTTCTCGAGGGGAAATATATGCTTTAGCAGTAAACATGATTGAATGGAAACAAAAAAATCCTAATAAGTGTGGAGTCTTGCCAGACGAGCTGATTTGCAAAATATAATTATCTCAATTCTCAGAGAAGTTTCATTTTTATTTCTTCAAGACCTATCCCTGTTTTTGCAGAGACAAATAATGGAGCATATATTTTGGTATCTTTTTTCAGAATTTTGAGGTCATGAGCAGAAATCTTATCAATTTGATTAAAGATATACCACTTTTTCTGTTTTGCACCGATCTTCTCCAAGATAGTATCTGTTACCTCAATACGCTCACGCCAATGAGGATCCGAAGCATCCACCACTTCGAGAAGCATCTCGCACGAAATCGATTCCTCCAATGTGGAAGAAAATGCATCAATAAGTTCTGGTGGTAAGTCACGAATAAAGCCAATTGTATCATAGATGAGGATATCAGAACGAGTAATAAATTGTCCTTCTGTATCTGTATAGGCCTCCTTTGGGAGTTTGAGCTTCCCAACTGTCGTCCCCAATGTCGCAAAGAGCTCATCCTTTTCGAGTACTTTTTTATCGGTGAGAGCATTCATGAGGGTCGATTTTCCCGCATTCGTATAGCCCACAATACCAATTGTAAAAGCATTTGACCTGTGACGAGCCTGACGATTCTGCGTACGTACTCGCCGATAGTGATCAATTCTTTCTTTGATTTTTCTCTCCATTTCGGTGAGATGACGACGCATGATTTCTGTATTAGTTTCACCAATACCTTTATTAGCAGCTCATCCTCCCCCACCCTGACGATCCAACTCCATACCCATACCAAATATGCGTGGTCACATATGTTTGATAGATGCGAGCTGTATCTGGAGTTTTGATTCTGGCGTTTTGGCATGGAGCTGAAAAATCTTGAGTATCAAGTCCACTCGATCCCAAATCTGTAGTTTCATTTTCCGTTTTTCTACTTCTTGGATAATCGCATAGATCTGCCTTGGCTTGAGAATATTCCCAATAATAAGCGTATCTGCCTGTAATTCGGTTGCAAGATTCAAGACTTCATCGAGCTTGCCTTTGCCAACATAGGTACTATAATCCGGCTCATCGCGTTTTTGGAGGGTCTGTAACACGACAACGCCTTGATACGTAGAAACGAGCTTTTCCAGCTCAGAAATACGGTCTTCAAGGCTAAAACCAGCGAGAAGTTTCGGGTCTTTTGGGGCTATATCGAGGAGAATTGTACGCATAAAGCCATTGTAGAGAGAAAAAGGTATTTGCAAAATTTGCATTTACAAAAGAGATATGGTACGATATTTCTATGATAGCAACAAAAATCAGGCATATTGCCGCTCCTTTTACTACCTGCCAACGATGTGGGTATATCGTCTCTGGCGAAGAAGAAATCTGTGAAGCATGTCAGAAACAGAAACAATGACAAACTTCTATCTATAATCTTTTTTTATGACTGTAGGAACATATCAATTATGGAGAGATGCAGACCCAGTGAACAAACTAATAACAGTGAGGGGGGGGACCTGAGTGCAAGAATTGGAAGAGATAATTCGTTTTTATACAGAGTCTCAATTCATAAAAACAAAATGAGAAGCTGTACCTCATACCATAACATTTAAAGATGAAACGGGAAAGGAAATAGACCTTGAAATTATCCGCGAAAAATACCCAGATAGACAATTCAAATTATCCCATATAGGAAGAGTTGGGTTCTTGAAAGATGACAGAGTTCGCAACAATATGGAAGCTGTGAGAAGGATGGAACTTGCTTGAGATGAGAAAGCAGAAATAACCGTAGAAATTCTTCCAAAACCAACTTGAGTTGTTCACGGCCTAACTGATTCATTTCGACGTTTCCTTATACAAATAACCAATCCTCATGCGTAGAAAACATCACACATCCCCTATTATCCTCGCTCTTCTTTGTGCCGTATGAGTTCATACCGTGCTCTTTACTGATACAGGACATAGATTGCAGGGCGCTATCACAGAGAGCTCTGAGGTAAGCATGTCCGACTCTCAGCTGATTTTAAATGGTGACACAGTTTCTCTCATAGTCCAAAAAGATATAACAAAAGTAACTCGCCTGACAGCTGCACTGATGTACAATGACAAATCCATTACCCTTTCAAAACCAGAAAGTGCTTTTGGAAAAATAACAGAACAATCTGAAGACTACAACCGTGTTGTCACTCTTGCTTTTACATCTCCTCAGGATATCAAAAAAGGAACAACTTTAGCAGCTTGGAAAATAACAAAAGTTTTACCTGAGATACATACTATCAATCTCACTGATGTCCAAATAGAATCCTCAGAATGACTCATAAATCTGAGCACGAGAGGTACAGGAGAATTCTAGAAATTTGCTTTCAACAAAAAAACCATATATTCCTACTCCAGTAGGAATATATTTTTATGCAAACACTTTCTCTCTATCTTCCCGGAATCATAGTAGCTTTTCGAGAATGACTCGAGGCATTTTTGATCGTGATCATTCTTTTGAGATTTTTAGAAAAAACAAATAATACATCTCTCAAAAAAAATATTTGGATATGAGGATTACTCGGGGTGATTATCTCCCTTTTTGTTGGCGGAATTCTCTTTTTATTAGGAAATGCATTAGGAACTATGGATGGCATTGGAAAAATCTGGGAAAGCCTGATGAGTCTCGTCGCAGTAGGTTTTATAATTTCATTTGTACTCTGGATGATTCGTAATAATACAAATATCAAGAGACACTTAGAAAATGAGGCGAGTTCTCGTCTCTCTCACTGGTGAATACTTCTGATGACAACAGTATGTATCGCACGAGAAGGTGTCGAAGTGGCTATATTTTCTTATGCTGGAGAATATCCGTGGCAAGGAATTTTATGAGGTATTATTCTAGCGACACTTATTTCTCTTTGTATATACACCTTCTCCATTCGAGCACGACTCGCGACTCTACTAACTTTTACTTTATTATATCTGATTCTCCAGAGTGGATATCTCCTCGGGTATAGTCTCCATGAATGACTCAGCGCTATGAAAAACCTAGCACTTCTCGATGGACAAAATCCTCTCTTTATAAAGACATTTGACCTTTCTCAAACCATCTTCAATCACAAAGAAGGCATTATCTGACTCCCTCTCAATATTTTATTCGGATGGTATGCAAAACCAGAATGGGCTCAATTTATCGCTCAGTATCTCTGTACAGGAATTCTCCTAGTAGTCTGGCTAAAAACCAAAACATCTAGGAACTAAAGTATTGTTCCACTTTTTTCCAATCAACGACATTCCAAAAGGCAGCAATATAATCAGCTCGCTTGTTTTGATATTTGAGATAATACGCATGTTCCCAGACATCTATTGCCATCAGTGGTTTCTCATGAAAAGAAAGAGGGGTTTCTTGTCCTCGAGTTTGGCGGATAGCAAGATGTCAATTAGGAAGCATCACCAGCCAAGTCCAACCAGAACCAAATACTGAGAGCGCCGACTGAGTAAATTCTTTTTGAAAATTCTCAAAGGTTCACCACTCTTCATTGATAGCATTTGCGAAACCCCTCGTAGGCACTCATCCGCCGTGTGGCGAAAGAATAGTCCAAAAAAATGAATGATTCCAGTGTCCTCAGAGATTATTGATGACACCTTGTTTTTTATCGGCAGGTATCTCGTCAAGATGCTGGAGGAGTTCTTCTGGATTATATTTTTCCAGAAGACCAGTTCCTTCGAGAAGTTGCATATAGTTGGTAATATACGCCTGATGATGACGGTCATGATGAATCTCCATCGTGAGCGCATCGATGTGTGGTTCTAATGCATCAAATGGATACGCAAGAGCAGGAAGAGAGTGGGAGAGCATAAAAAGTTATAGATTAAGAAAGGATATCAGATCAAAATTGAGCATACTTCTGGACTAGTTGACTAGCTTTTTGCTTTTTTAATGTACTCAGTGATCTGCAGAGCCATTCTTTTAGAGTGAAGTACTCTCTCTCTGGATATTTACCAGCCTGAAGACTATCAAGAAAAGCTTCCATTTTTCTCGCAGATATAATTGCGTGACCACAAGTGCCGTTATCAAGAAAAGATATATCTATTAATGCTTGTTGTAGCCATTCTCTCTCTTCTAAAAGATCGAATTTATTATGATTTTTTATCGGCATACCAAAACATTCTATCCCCTTTCGGAGAAATCCCAAATCTTTTCGCGATCTATCAAAACACCATCAGTATCAAAATACACTCATTCATCGGCAAGGATTTCTCATTTTTTCTCAGTACCAAAGGCATATCCACCAATTTTTCAGTCAGTTTTTATCACTCGATGACAGGGAATTTTAGGAACATTTTGATTCCTTGTGAGAGCTTGACCGATAGCCTGAGAGCTTTTGCAACCAATATAATCAGCCAGAAGTTTATAAGTTATTACCTTTCATCTTGGGATAAGGAGAAGTGCAGAATACACTTTTTCTTGAAATATCGTTATCATATAATGTACATCTATAACTTTCACATATATTCTCGAGCATATCCTGCTATCAGGCTTGCTTTATCTGTACCGTTAACCGTTCTTCTAGCATTTCAAAAATCAAGACTTCAATTCTTTATATATTTTTGCAATCATACTCCAGTAAATGCCCCTTCCATCATTCATTTTACCAGAATAGTAGCTGATAACTGTGGATTTAACAATAATACGCTCCTGTATTTTGTGAGAATACCCTTATTCCCCTTTCAAAAAAACAACTCAGACCATTTTTCATAATTATTTTCTCCTGTTATTTGGACATATCAACGACCAATATATATTGGTCATTCATTTGGTTCATTTCCAAGAACTTTTGCCACTCTGGCTGGGGGATTATATTTTTTGCCATCTGTTTTCTCTTTAAGAGTCGTAAAATTGTTGGTTTCATGCCTTGCGGTAGCTAGAATATAAGCAAGTATCATCTTTTTTTGATTCTTCCCCATCTGCTGAAGCCCCTTTTGCCGTATATATTCTTCAAATGCATTCTTAATAACAGGAATATTTTCTTTTTCACCTGGAATGAATTTTTTCCTCAAATCAAATTTTCACAAAAGAGTTTCAAAGGGTGCACCTTTTTCAAGATTATTTATTATCTTATCTTCCCAGACCTTACCCTTATTATTAACTACCTCATCCTTCAGGCCTTTTATTTCCTGTTGCGTCTTAATTTTATTAATTTCCTTTGGGATTTTTAGGCGCATTCATATTTGAACAATATTAATATCCTTAATTTTATTAGCCTTTTGGAGCTCTTGCACAGTCACATTATATTTTTTTGCGACATTTGAAAAATTTTCCCCCTTCTTGATTGTGTGAGTAATAGGTTTTTCAGACATAGTAGAGACAATTATTTTTTACTTCCCTCGTGGCATACCATAGAAATCAAGTCCTTTTTGATCCACCTTGGTTTTAGTATGAAAATTTTTCTTAGTTCCTTTTTTGAAAAAGCCACGCTCATCTACCACTCACATTTCAAGAAGTGTCTGAAAACTCTTTGAAACAAGCTTTCTCTTTGGCCAATTCTGCTTGTTTTCGAGATAATGCTTTCGCTTTTTAAATGATTGATTACTACGAGTCTGAGAATTTTCACTCCCAATATAGACCTGATAGGTCGTCTTTTTGACACTCTTAGAAAGCCTTCGGGCCTTTGCTTGAGCCTTTACAACTGATCATTTGAGTCCGTGTTTATTTGCCATAATGCCAATAAGATAAGAAAAATGTGTAAAAAGTAAACTTTAAAAAAATCATAGTTTCTTAAGTGCAAAAAACTCATCTTTCGTCTGATGATTTATCGGTGAATGCAGCGTAGGATTATCCCAATAATACATATTTTTCTGGATATCGAGCTTAAAATTAAAAGGAGTTATAGAAGGGTGTGAAATTGTAAATAAAAAGTATAAAATAACAAATCATGATGTAGGGTTTCTAATTCAGGTTTTTTGATATATCTCATAAAATAAATCCTGTTCAACAAAGAAGCATTTGTTTTGCAATGAAGAAAAAGGGTCTTTTAGATATATGGGGTGAACTTGATTTATCGGGATTACTCCGAATATTCTTTGTCAGAATCACATAATACTACGAAATGGAATAAAATATTTTCTTTGAGTAATAGCATTCAAGAGGGCTGAAAAACGATTTTTTAAGGAACTAGATTTTGGACGAGAGAAAAAAATCATCACATCGGGATAATGTTTTAAAAAATCATAATACAAAAACATTTCATCTGCGTACCACCCATTTAATACGAGTATATCAACCTTGGATCATAGCTCTGGGATAAGATGTAGGACGCCTCGATGAAAACGAATAACACATTCATAGACATCAATGGAATGCTTTTCAGGTTCAGATGTATTTGAAACAACAGCTATATTTTTTTTTGCAAGAAAAATATTTCGCATCTGAGAAAATGATAATGCAATCATAAGAGTATTATTATATGTTTGTTAGTTTTGTGCAAAGTAGATACTGATCATATGTATCAATCTGTAATGATGAAAGAGAGCCAATTGGGCCATTCAGAAACCTACACGCATCTCGATGAATAAAATGATTTCACTGTCGCAAAAATTTCATAGTCGCAATAAATATACTCCCATCTGCAATAACATGTTTCTTTCTAGAATAATAATCATTGCCGTCAGACCATAGAGGCTCATGTATTTCTGAAACCGTCAAAACAGAATTCCCATCTCTCTGAGATGCAGGTAGTGATAAAAAATATTCAAGACAATCTAGGAGGATTTTTTGATTCCGAAAAGGAGTCGTCACTTGAAATATCATCACAATATCCTCATCCCGAAAATCTGGAAATGATTCGACAATGACCATCTCAGTTTTGACATCATCTCCACATAATCGCTCTTCTCTGAGTTGATAGGTAATATCGTCAGGAATATTGAGTATTTCCCGAGGGTAATCTGTTGTGACAATGATTTCTTGGAAGAGGGATTGATGTTGTAAAAGATAGTCGAGAGTATGGAGATACATTTCTTTACCTGCAACATCGGCAATATTTTTTCATGGCGTCCTCTTTGAGCCAGATCTCATCGGGACTATTGCATAAATATGCGTCATAATAAAAATTAAAAATGACTAAAAGATTTTTGCTTTGGAATCTGCCACATTGCATCATTTGAAAGTGTTTCCAGAAAAAGCGTACTACTATTCCCTTCGCCGAAAGGCATAGATATGGGCATTTTTTGAGAAATATTTGCTATTCCAGCGAGTATCTCGTGTACCTCATACCCAGTATGAATAATATTATTTGTATGAAAACGATGCTGTTGACGTGTGCCAATATTTATAGCTGGCACTCAATAATAAGGAGCCTCAAAAATGCCAGAACTAGAGTTACCAATAATATATTCAGCATTTTTTAGAAGCGTAAGGAAGTATTCAAAACGTATTGAGGGCAATATATGAAAAGAGTTATTACTATGAAGTTTTTCATAATTTTCAAAAATATATTGATTCCCTTGATCATTATTTGGAAAAATAACTATGTAGTTTTTCTGGGATAGTATAAGAGCTTGCACAAAATTTTCACTGTATTTTTGGAAAAGATGAGATTCTGTTGTAACGGGATGAAAAAGGGCAATAGAAAATTTCTCATACGATATGTCATAATAATCTTGAACCTGGGAAAGCGCCGGGAGGGATGGTGACATAACGATATCAATATCTGGTGACCCTATGACAAAAATTGATGTCTCCATTTCCCCCATTTGCATGAGCCTCTTCTGAGAGACATCATTTGTTACAAAATGGATATGACTTAATTTAGTCACTGCATGTCGTATTGATTCATCAAGTGTTCAGGATAATTCTCCTCATTCTATGTGAGCAACTAAAATATTATTACAACTTCAAACAATAGCTCCAGCGAGGGTCTCAGGACGATCTCAGTGTACAACAATTAAATCAGGCGAAATACGATGAATATATTCAGAAAATCACACAATCGTTGATGCCAGAAGTTGTTCTGTCGATGTAATAGTATCTGGATCATGATTTTCATATCCATAGATATTGTCATATCAACACTTATATATCTCTCAAATTGTCTTGCCATATTTTGGATTCATATGCATTCCTGTAACGAAAATATGACTTTCAAAATCTCAAGAATTGTGCAAAATTCAGAGTAAAGATTTTATTTTTCAAAAATCCGCTCGGGTTCAAGATAAAAAAACTATTTTTTTCATAGTCTACAAAATGATATCAGAAAAAGAAAGGTGGCTATCTTGAAGAATTTTTTTATTAATTTTCTTTCCGATAATAGACTCAAAATGTTCTGCCGATATGCCGCCTGTTCATGGTCGTTTTACCCAAATATTTTCTCTCGAAAGCATTTCTCAGAGTTGAATATCCCGTATGGCCACGACTGTAGCAAATGCAAAACGCATTGTAGGCTCTTCTTCGGGAGTTATATCCTTCGCTCCTCATCTCTCTTGCTTCAAAATTTTGGATCACATTATCAACTCCTTTAACGATTTTTCATCCATAGAGCAAACAATATCCGGTCAAATACGTTCCATAGTATCAGTAAAATGTCTTTCGAGAATAGACGCCCCCAAAGCGGTCGCCCCGAGACATGCATAATTATCAATAGTGTGATCTGAAAGACCAATCACAGCATCAGGAAACTTATCTTGTAATTCCCTTATAGCACCTAATCTGACAAGTTTATGGGGTGTGGGATACACATTTGTGCAGTGCAGAAGTGCATATGGCACGTCATGTTTACGGAAAATATCTACCGCTTTTTGGATACTAGTAATTGTATTCATGCCTGTACTTAAAATAATAGGCTTTTTCAACGATGCAATATAATCAATAAGAGGATAATTATTGCATTCTCATGATCCAATTTTATATGCCGGAACTCAAAATCTTTCTAGCCTATCAGCAGCAGCACGAGAAAAAGGAGTACTCAGAAATATCATACCATTTGATAATACATACTCCATGAGACTATATTCATCACTTTCTGATAATGCACACTGATGCATAATATCATAGATTGAGATATCTGCATTGCCTGGAATGATATTTTTTGCGCTCTGGGACATCTCATCAGTAACCACATGAGTTTGATGTTTTATGATTTCAGCTCATGCTCGCTTTGCGGCATCCACCATAGCAAAGGCTACTTCCAACGATCATCCGTGATTAATACCAATCTCAGCTATTACTAAAGGATCATAGTCATATCCTATTTTCCTGCCTTTGATTTCAAAAAATGGTTTCATAGTTTTTTATAAATATTTTTCTAATAATTTAATTGATTCTTGTATAAGTCATTGATAATGATTTTTTTTGAAATTGTACAAGAAAAAAGGTATTGGAAAAGAAAATAAATTAAAAGAATCAATGGAGGAAAATTTTTTAAGTGCGGAGAGACGACCAGGACGTCGAAACTGTTGCCAATGTGTCCAGACAAAAAATCGTTGAGTAAAAAATTTTTTCAGCCTCCAAAAACGATCCTTAAAGACTTGCACCTCATATGTTCAACCAGGAGCAAAATATATATCACCTTTTTTTACGATAACAGTATCACATCGTTTTCAATTAATCGGATTTTGCATGTCAATGCAATATATATTATTCTGCAAATATATATTAAATCCCGAAAGAATAGCTCTTTTATTATGCTTTTTAACATATTGAACGGCACCCTTGAGTTCCTCGGTAAAATAAATTTGATCAGTATCAATTTTGACAAAATAATCAGTCCTTACTTGTTGTCTTCAAAATTCATAATAATCGACAAGAAATTTGACATACTCACATCTTTTGAGCATATCAGTATCTATCAGAGTGATATCAAAAGGCGGCAAATATCATATTAATCGTAAATTATAGAGATTTTGCAGTTCTAAAAGTATCTCTCTTGTTTTCTCATCATTATCGTGATAAAGAACAACTATATCATCGAATACGCCCTGAATGGACTCAAGACTTGCTCGTAAGGTAGAATAATCTCAAAATGTTCTTATGAGAGCAGTGATAGTGATTGGTGATGAAGTTGCATGCATATGCTATCAGATTCGTTTTTTAATAAGATCTGTAAACATTTTCGGATTTCCTGCTCACTTACTCTCCTTCATACATTGTCATACGAAGTAACCGAAAAGATTGAGTTTTCCAGATTGGTATTCTGCGATTTGTGCAGCACTTTCTGCGAGCACTTTTTCCACAATAGATTCCATCAGTCCTGTATCATTTACTTGTTTGAGTCATTTTTTCTCAACGATTTCATCAGGATTACCACCAAGTTCAAGAAGAATTCGAACCACTTCCTGCGCATTGGTAGAGGAAATCTCATTATTTTTCATCATCTCCACCACTCGAGCAAGTGACTCTGGCGAAATACGAAGTGTCGTAAAATCGATTTCCTCATCTGATTTTTTGAGAATACCGAGCATCACCGTGAGAATAAGCGATGAACATTTTTTCGCATCATTGGTGAGAGCAACCGTTTTTTCAAAAAAATCAGACATCGCTCGTTCACTCGAGAGAATTCGTGCATCATCTGCCAGAAGCCCCCATTCGAGATATTTCTGTCGACGGTCAATGGGAAGTTCTGCAATAGTACGAGCCGCGATATACTCTGGCGTAATACGAAGCGGTGGCAAATCTGGTTCAGGGAAATAGCGGTAGTCCATCGCATCTTCTTTGGATCGAAGCGGGTGACTCTCCCCTGTTTCATCATCCCAACCGCGGGTTTCTTGATCAATAGTTTCCACTCCGCTATCATAGAGTTCTGCTTGCCGTGCTACTTCATAGTCAATCGCCCGACCAATCATCTGAAATGAATTAAGGTTTTTGATTTCTACACGGTTTCCATACTCGTGAGCACCAAAAGGACGAAGAGAAATATTCACATCACAGCGAAGTTGCCCTTTTTCCATATCAGCATCAGAGGCACCCACGAATCGCATAATTTTTTGCAGTTCTTTGAGGTATTCCAATACATCATCTTTTGAGCGAAAATCTGGCTCAGTCACTATTTCCATCAGTGGACTCCCAGAACGATTGTAATCACACAGTGTCTTCGTAATTGAGTGAGTGAGTTTCCCTGCATCACATTCGATATGGATTCGTCGGATATTAAAACGCTTCAGAGTTCCCTCTACATACGCATCGAGATGACCATGTTCTGCTATAGGGTGGAAAAGCTGGGTAATCTGATATCCCATCGGGAGATCAGGATAAAAATAGCTCTTCCGATCAAACTGAGAAAATTCATTGACCGTCATACGAAGACCATGCGCCGCACGGACAGCGAGATCTACGACACCCTCTGAGAGCACTGGAAGTGCCCCAGGAAGACCGAGAGAGACAGGTGAGATATTCACATTTGGATCTCGCTCAAGTGCGACAGCATTTGGCACAGCATCAAACATTTTTGTAATACTTCCAACACGCACATGGGTCTCGAGACCAATAACAATTTCATATTTCATATATGGGAATTATAAGAAAAAAATATAAAAATCTACCCTTCTTATAAAAAAATTGAGCAAAAAACTATGCAAATAATTTGCATTATATAAAATAATTACTATAAATAATATTTATTTAAATATAAATAAAATATTTATGCCAAAACATCTTCGTTATATTGATACTGGAAAGAAAAAACAGGAAAATATAACAATTGAGCATATTAGCGGAGCGGGTGGTGAAACCATACCATCACTTACACTTCTTACCTATAAAACAGCCAATAC
Source organism: uncultured Candidatus Peribacteria bacterium (assembly GCA_964521495.1). Taxonomy (GTDB): domain Bacteria; phylum Patescibacteriota; class Gracilibacteria; order BD1-5; family JAGOOR01; genus JAGOOR01. Next base: position 42,309 of record CAZFTF010000001.1, read on the forward strand.
TGTTGTGCGCATTCTTATTGATGCTGGTGGATGAGATAAAGAAAATATAAAAAATATTATTTATCCAACCAATATTGATATTTTGATACTCACCCATGCACATGTGGATCATTGTGCGGATATGACGGAAATCATGGTGAGAAATCCTGGTATGCAAATTTTTGTTCCAGAAAAAAATAAGTGGCTTGTAACACATGCCGTGCAAGATGCACAAAAATTTAAAAAGACAAATGGTGCCCTCAAAGAAATCAATGATTTCAATAAAGAAGTTCAACGGTTTATTGCCCAACTCGAACTAACAATCAATAAAATAGGAAAATGAAAAATAAATAATAGAGATATTCAAATACAAGAAAAAGATAAACCTCAAAGAAAAAATCATCTTCTTGACTCGATATTGGCTGATATCTGATGAACTGAATGATGGCCCGATATAATAACGTCTCGATACTGTGATGAACTGAAAAGGCAAGTATTAGGAAATAAGAGTATATTACAGTCAAAGAAAAATTGAATTCTAACAAAAATAAGACGACTCTCGGAAATGCTTGATAAAAAAGATCGGAAGCAAGGGAAAAGAAATTGAGATTCCGGGGAAACTGCCAGCGTTGAAGCGAGAGCTTCAATCCTGCAAGAGTGGGGAAACGAAAGAGATTTTTATCTCGGAAGGATACTACACACTCTCGGGATGAGACAAAGCGATATACCTGCGAGCATTACTGATCTTAAATTACCAAAATATTTGAGTAATACACTGCAACAAATTATCGCCGGAAAAAAAGAGGACTTAAAGAAAAAATGCATCGTAACATCAGAAGAAGTAAATCGCGCTATATCAAAAACCCGTGAATTACCACTTAGTAAATCACATACCATAAGAGTGCGTAATGCAGTCTTTAATATATTACTTCATCCAACATGACATATTGTTTCGGCACCATCAACAGCAGTATGACTCCATTTTCCATGAAATAATATACTCTTCACGGGAGATTTAGGGAATAAGCATCTACTATACCCCTGAACAAAACCCGACACTTCACGTCTCAGGCGAAGATATGACTATGTCGTTATGGAATCCACATACGGCGGTAGAAATCATAGAGATCGAATAATATCATTACAAGAACTGGAAGAGTTTATACTAAGATCTATCCGAGAAAAACGTGATATTTTTATCCCGATATTAGCATTAGAAAGACCAGTATATGTTCTTTACGAGTTTTTACAGATATGCAAAAGAAATAGAATAAATCCAAATACCCTGGATATTGGCTACCTGGGATGATCTATTGAAAAATTATTTCATCATTTTCTCAGTGGACCTATTAAAGAATGTGTACGACCTCACATACACGAATATACGAGTCTATATCCATCTCTCGCTAATAAATGAACAAAGCCTCGCGTCATATTTGCGTGAGGAGGATTCTTCGGAGAAACTTCTCCGGCTGGTAATGCTTTTCAATATATGTATGGTCAAAATGAATTAGATATTATTTCTCCAAATTATCACGGATGACCAGGTTCAAATGGGTATAATTTGTTTAATGGTTATCCTTTCAGAGCATGAAAAGAGGAATTTGAGGGTTTAAAGGAGGGGCATAGAACATATCACTCTGATGCCTTTTCCTGACATGCTGGACAAAAAGAGCTTTCCGAATATGCTCTCATGGCTGTCAAACCAGGAGGAACTGTCGCCCTTAATCATGGATCAGACGTCGCTCGAAATGAACTAATGAAAGCAATTCATGCTCGTCAAAATAAGACGAAGGGCAAGAAAGTGAAAGTAACATTACCTGAAAATGGTGTTAAAATAAAAATACCCTTATGAACGAAATTGAGGTCAAAATCCTAGATATCGATGGCGAGAGTATTCGCCGCAAATTAGAAGTGATGGGTGCAAAGAAGAAATTTTCTGGCACCGTCGTGGCGCATTTCTTCCGTGGACCAAATGGTAAAAAGATTCGTCTCAGAAAAATGGGAGACACTTGTTATGTGACAGCAAAACAAAAAGTCGGAAGTGATGGTATGATGCACAACGAAGAATATGAAGTAGAAACAAACGACTTTGCCTCAATGGCAAAAATCCTTGAAATAGCTGGACTTGAGAAATATGGTGATTCTATCAAAACTCGTGAGAGCTATCGATTCAATGATATTACTTTTGATATCGATGAATACCCAGGCATTCCGGAATATGTAGAGGTCGAAGCCGAGTCGCATGAAAAAGTCGAAGAAGGCGTAAAACTTCTCGGATTTACTATGGCAGATACTGCCTGCATCACAGAAAGCGGCCTACGAGAAAAATACAATATCAAGTAGAAGAGAAAAATTTTGCACAATAAATAATCTCTCTATCATAGTATCTATGACTGACCATTACGCTCGAAGTCTCGAACTTCACAAAAAATACCACGGCAAGCTAGAAACTCGCTCGCTCTCTCCTCTCGAAACCCGTGATGACCTCTCGTGGGCATACTCTCCAGGAGTTGCAGAACCCTGTCGAGAGATCCAAAAAGATCCCGAGAAAATGTATGACTATACGCTCAAGTCTCGAACTGTAGCCGTCATTTCTGATGGTTCAGCCGTGCTCGGTCTCGGTAATATCGGCCACAAAGCCAGTATGCCCGTGATGGAGTGAAAATGTATCCTCTTCAAAGAATTCGGAGGTGTCGATGCCTTCCCTATTATCGTCGATACACAAGATGTCGAAGAATTTATCACGACCGTCAAACACATCGCTGATACTTTTGGTGGAATAAATCTGGAAGATATCTCAGCACCCCGATGTTTTGAGATTGAGCGACGACTCAAAGCAGAACTCTCAATACCCGTGATGCACGATGACCAACACGGAACAGCTATTGTGACCCTCGCAGCTCTCATTAATGCGCTCAGAGTCACTGGCAAGAAAAAAGAAGAAATCCGAGTCGTGATGAATGGTGCAGGAGCTGCTGGTATCGCGATTATCAATCTCATGCGACTCTACGGCGTACAACATTTCACCATCTGCGACAGCAAATGAATTATCCATTCTGGTCGAGAAAATCTCGATGAGACGAAAAAAAATCTCCTTACATTTACCAATCTCGAGAATAAAACTGGCACTCTCTCAGAGGCTATTATCTGAGCCGATGTCTTCGTCGGAGTCTCTGTAGCCAATGCTCTTACCGCCGATGATGTCAAAAATATGAATACGGATGCGATTATTTTTGCGATGGCAAATCCTACACCCGAGATAATGCCCGATATTGCAAAATCTGCTGGTGCACGAATTATCGGAACTGGCCGAAGTGATTTCCCAAATCAAATCAATAATGTCCTCGTCTTCCCTTGAGTTTTTAAATGAGCACTCCGATACAGGAAACAAGCTATCACAGAAGAAATGAAACTCCGCGCTGCTCACGCTCTTGCTGACTATGTCCCAAATCCGACGGAGGATATGATCCTCCCCAATCCTCTCGATAAAGGAGTCGCGGAGGTCGTCGCTCTCGCAATGCAATAAGAATTGAAATTATGAAAACTATCGCTACCTTACTTGCCTTTTTAGTCTTTGCTCTTTTTATAACGAACGTTCTCACATGAGATCCAGAGAAAGTGAAGAATATACGAGAACTCACTATAACTTTTAATAGTCTCTGGAAGGAAAATGAGGAAAGTGTCATGAAAGTCCATACTGAATGTACCGAAGAAGAAAAAACTACATGGAAGACAGCAGAAAATACTTGACCTAGAAAAGACTGTTTTCAATATACGATATCGGAATGGCTCAAAACACGAGAAAGAGCACAAGAAGATATCGCAAAAATGATTGAAGCAGAACTCCACCCTGGATAATAAATTTTGCACAATAAAAAAACTCTCTATAATACCTACAACCATGACATGACTGTGAACAACATATTAATCGTTTCAGAGTACTTTCACTAATAAAGTTCTCACCTTTGGGTGAGATTTTTTATATCTTTTTACTTTCTCTTTATGCACGAACTCTCTACAAAGCGCCACTCGCTTTCCCACATTATGTCCCAAGCGATTGCGCAGGCATTTCCAGACCTCACGATTCTCCGTGGTGTCGGTCCTGCTATCGATAATGGTTTTTATCAAGACTATGATTTTGGTGAGTTTTCTCTGACAGAGGAGCATCTCAAAGAAATCGAGAAAAAGATGAAGCATATTTTGAAGCAAAATCAACTGTTTGTGCAGAACTCTCTGTCGCTCGATGAAGCAAAAGCGAAATTTAAAAATGATCCCTATAAAATAGAATTGATCGAAGATCTCGCACGAGATGGAGAGACACAGTTTGGTGTCTATACTAATACGCTCCAAAATGGAACCGTCACGTATGACGATCTCTGTGCTGGTCCTCATGTTGAGAAAACATCTGAACTCGATGAAAATAGTTTTAAGCTTGACCGTATCGCTGGTGCCTACTGGCGTGGTGACGAGAAAAATAAAATGCTGACTCGTATCTATTGAGTAGCCTTTGAAAATCGAGAAGAGCTCGACGCCTATGTGAAACAACAAGAAGAAGCAAAAAAACGAGATCATCGTATCCTCGGTGCAAAACTCAACCTTTTTACTGTCTCCCCTCTTGTCGGTTCTGGACTGCCGATGCTTAAACCAAATGGGATGATTATCCGCAAAGAAATCGAGGACTATCTCTGGTCACTTCACAAACATCACGGATATCAGAGAGTTTGGACTCCTCATATTGCGAAGATAGATCTCTATGAGACCTCTGGTCATGCTGCGAAATTTGGTCATGAACTCTTCCGAGTCAAGTGAGGTCATGGAGAGGATTTTTGTATGAAACCGATGAACTGCCCACATCATATGCAAATCTTCGCTGATAATCAGTGGAGCTACCGTGATATGCCGATACGATATTTCGAACCAGCAACTGTCTACCGTGATGAAAAGCCAGGACAACTCTCAGGTCTCACTCGTGTACGAGCTATCACACAGGATGATGGACACCTCTTCCTCCGTGTCGCACAAATCAAACAAGAAGTCGGAACCATTGTTTCGATTATCAAAGAATTTTACACCACACTCGGTATGGTCGATGATTATTGGGTCTCACTCTCGGTGAGCGATCCTGCAACACCAGAGAAATATCTCGGAAGTCGTGAAGTCTGGGACACCGCTGAATCATCACTTGAAGAAGCAGCGAAACAATTTGAATTGCCCTACAAAAAAATCGAAGGTGAGGCAGCATTTTATGGACCAAAGCTCGATTTTATGTTCAAAGATGCAATCGGTCGCCAATGGCAACTCGCTACCATTCAATTAGATTTCAATCTCCCAGAACGATTTGACCTCAGCTATATCAATGAAGCTGGCGAAAAAGAACGCCCAGTCGTCATCCATCGTGCCATCTCTGGAAGTCTTGAGCGATTTATGGGGGTGATGATTGAACACTTTGCTGGCATCTTCCCTCTCTGGCTCGCACCTCGCCAAGTCATCGTCGTACCAGTGGGTGAAAAATTCAACGACTATGCTGAGAAAGTGCTCAAAGCTCTCAAAGACGCGGATATCCGTGCTGAGATAGACCTCTCTACTGATGGCCTCAATAAGAAAGTCAGGAATGCTGAGCAATCTCGTATCAACTATATTGTCATCGTAGGAGAAAAAGAGGAAGGGAATAATGGCGTTGCTGTACGAAATTATAAGACCAAGGAACAAACGGAAATATCATTACAGGAATTTATTGACAATTCACAACAAGAGATACAATTGAAGAAATTGTAAATCAAAGTATGAATATTTCTCATCCACTAAAAGAACTAACACTAGCCCACATCCATCTCGTTGGTAGCCATGTTCCAGATGAGTTTAAGACAAAAATTATGTCAGCACTTGGGTCTCTCCTGGAAGATGCCACACCACTGCCAATAGAGCTTATTCTCATGATCCGTGAAAACATTACATCTACACAGGCAGCATTAGATAAACTAAAGGAGGAACTGGCGCAAATACCCGCAATCCACAATATAGGGGCCGGAATAGTTTTGCCTTCCTCGTCCGATATAATGACGCTCATAGAAGGTCTCAACCTAAAGACTAAAAAAAGATTATTCTACTATGCTGTTAAAAAATCTATTTGAACTTCATGAGATATGTATTATGGGATAAGTGAAGATGGCACTATTTCATGCATTAAACTCGATGAGGAAGAGGAAGGCTTTGTAAACGATACAAACCGTGTATGGATAGAAAATTTTACCCCCACAGGTAGAACATTAGAGAATATATGAAATCAAATTTTTGGGATATTCGGTAAAACAATAATTTCAAGCGAAGGAACAGAAATAACCGCTTTTGCAACACTTCCAAATTCAGGAAGAACTGAAGATAGTACTCTACTCATAGATAGTCCTTACGACAATAATAAGGCATGGTGATGGTTTCTCACAAATACTAAAACAGGATTTCCAGCTGTAATGCGCGGAGAGATAGGATCTACACCCGATTCTGAAGAAACAGGATATACCACACAAAAGGGGAGCAATAGTCAGAAGTTTAGACGGGGAAATGCAGTACCGAGCTATTGACTCTTATTTGAACAAGATTGAGAAAGCACCTTGCACGTAGAAGATGTGTTTTAGTGGATTAATCAATTCCATAATGCTCCCCGATTCACTCCCATCAGAATTCTGAGACCTCAAACCAGTCTGGAAAATACTACAAAAAGACGGTCTTCCATGAGCACTGAGTTGGTTTGATACGGATACAATCGCTACTATTACAGAAAATCCAACACATTGCTGAGGAGAACAATGGAAGTGAATCAAACTACCCTACACAGGACATCACCCTCGCTGAGCAGAGAATGAATCAATACTGTACCTTCCTGACACGAATTGACCGGCTACAGTGATTTCCATTGGTCTCGCCGTACTCGATGCTGTAATGAGAAATATTCCTGCCGTAGCAACCGAAAGATATGAATTATTCAAAAGGATATTTGCTCTCCATCTAATTACTTGAGGCGAATGAGCATGGGAATTCCATTTCCCAGAAACAACTGACGGAAGAGAATGATATATCCTTTCTCCAAATAAAGACGGTATAAACCCCTATGATATAAATTATTAAAAGAATTTATTGACAATTTACAACAAGAGATAGAATGAAAGTGTTTATAACTTCCTTTCTATGGATGCACAAGATTTTTCTATTGATACCAGAACAACCGAACCATTGCCGTGAAGACATCACGCTATAACTTGATGTATAAATTTTTGAAATTCACCCAATGTAATGTGAGAAGGAAAAATAGAAAAATTATCACCCCTGAACCTTAGGTTTGATCTCACGGAAAACAACTTTAGATTGGCAGGTTATGATGCTGCAGAACTTACTCAAGAAACGGCATTGGATCTATATTGGAATGAGTTTGATGCCACGGAATTAGCTCAATCAATTTGAACCTCTGGATATTTTCCTCAAGATCCCATGATAGCTATAGAAAATGGTGATGGGACATATACTACTATCGAAGGAAATAGGCGTCTTGCTGCTATTATGGGGCTACTCGGAAAATGAAAAAAAGAATTGGATGCACCAACCAACACGCCAATAGAAGAACTTCGAAAAAAATTACAAAATATCCCCGTGCTTGTTTATCCTAACAGAGAGTCGATTCCTGCTTCTTTTATTGCATTTAAACATCATAACGCCCCTTTCCGCTGGAAATGATTTGCCAGAGCCACTCATATAGCGAATTTAATTGATACCCCTGCAGCTCCATCATTGTCCACTATAGCAAATGTCTGCGGTGATAGAGAGTATGTCACAGAGATGCATTGCCGAGCTTTTCAAATCCTAGAGCAGGCTCGGACCACACCTTTTAAAGGAAAACAAAGTGAAGTAGTCTACAATCCAAAGTGGCGTTACAACTCTCCTCACTCGATGAATTTTAGTTCCCTTATGCTTGGACTTGAAAGGGTTGGAATTAGAGATTTTTTGGGAATACTAAATACGCCAGCGGAGGAAAAGTCACCGATTCAACCGGAGTATTTTGGGCGCCTCCGACAATTACTGATCTGGGCATTAGGTGACAATCGAAATGGTACCCCGCCACGACTATTGGAAGGTACTAACGACTGGGGTCTCCTCGAAGCACTTGTCTATGACGACAATGCCATTGATCAACTTGATACGGGTAGATCACTCTCGGAAGTCGCGCAAGTATGTGAGCCATGAGAAGATGGTGACACCTCCTTCATGACATCCGAAGCCAGAACCCATCTGGATCTTGTCACCGCTGAAAGTCGACTAAGTAGAGTTTTAAAGGAGAATTACTCCAGGCAACCCCTTAATGCTCTACACCGTGATCTTATACGATCGATTCATGGTCTTATCGCACAAATTATGGATCGTTATTCAGTCTCCGAAGACGCAAAAAGTCCCCAACCTTGGAAAATACCAGACTAATAACACCTACAATAGATTAGTATGTTCCCCCTACTCTGACTTGCTTGAGCAACTGGATCTGGAAAAGATACTGGAATCGATGAGATATTAATACCTCTCTGATATGTGAGCATTAGGACTTCTGATATGCTCAAACAAGAAATACCAAAAAGATTTCCAAAAATTATAGATGTACAATGACTTCCACCTACCAAATTAGCCCAATTAGGAAAGAAAATAAGAAAAGAATATGGGCAAGATTATTTCACTCAACTTGCTATGCAAGGGACCGTATATGAGCCATTGATTATCGTGAATTGACTGCGAAGAAAAGAAGAATTTGATGCCATTCATACAGCTGGAGGTCGAGTTATTCTCGTGATTTCAGATATTGAAAAAAGTGTCGAGCGAGTTCTCGATATACGTCAGAGAGCATCAGATATGGTTCTTTCTCGAGAGGAGATTTGGAAACACATTCAGCAAGAGAAGAAAGATTTAGACTGCCTAAGAAGACAGGCTGATTTAGTACTTTGGAATGAATTCCCAACAAAAGAAAAATTTATTGAATACGCCAAAAGGCAGATTATGACATTTTTAGAAGCTGATGAAGACTGAGAATAAACTCCTTGCTTTCTCCCCTTTTTCACTATTATCTGGACATAATCTTTCACTATGTCCTCCTTTGAACTCCTCGCTCCCGCTGGTAGCCCCGAAAAGATGAAATTTGCTTTTGCGTATGGTGCTGATGCCTGCTATATGGGTATGCCAGATTTCAGTCTCCGTACTCGACTCAATAATTTCAATTTCAATTCATTGAAAGCGAGTATTGATTATGCTCATAGTCTTGGCAAAAAAATCTATGTGACTTTTAATATCTTCGCTCACAATCAACACCTCGATAGGTTCGAAGAACTCAGAGCAGAATTTACAGAATTTCTGAATGGTCCGAGCCGACCTGATGCCGTGATAGTCTCAGACCCTGGATTGATGCTCGCTATCCACGAAGTCGCTCCAAAAATGGATATCCATGTCTCTACTCAAGCAAATACCCTGAATTATAAAGCAGTGCAATTCTGGGAGAAAAATGGTGCGACTCGTGCTATTCTCGGCCGAGAAGCGAGTCTCGATGATATCCGAGCTATCCGCAAATATTGTCCAAATATTGAGATAGAATGCTTCGTTCATGGGGCAATGTGTATGGCCTATTCTGGTCGATGTTTTCTCTCTCGATATTTCGTGTGAGCCGCTGCAAGTGCCAATCTCTGAGCGTGCTCTCAGCCTTGTCGTCGAGAATATTCGTACGAAGGTGAGAGGACCAATGAAGATGGTGAAAAAGAAATTATTCTGATGGAAGATGAACATGGATCATATTTTTTCAACTCTCATGACCTCTGCTCTATCGAGTATATCCGCGAGCTCATGGAAGCAGGCGTGACATCATTTAAGGTTGAAGGTCGCACCAAGAGTGTTTTCTATGTCTCGATGGTGATGAAGGCCTATCGAGAAGTGATGGATAGTGTAACGAATGGTACGTATAGTCTTGAAGACGTCGCTTATTGGAAAAATGAGCTCAATAAACTGATTAATCGTGGCTATTCGACTGGCTTTATGTTTGGTGAAGCAATACATGACCCTTCTCTGGAATGACATATGAACGCCCCGAGCGACTACCGATTTGTCGGAGAGTATATGGACGATGGTACGGTCTTTGTTCACAATAAAATCTGTGTCGGTGATGCAGTCGAGATTATCCCCATTCATGGAAGGAATAAAACACTCACTATTCAAAAAATCATCAAAAACAGTGAAGAACTCCAGGAGTTTTCTGCTGGCAATAGTGAATCCTATGTGACCCTTATCTTTGAATGAGGCGAAACCTTTGAGCCAAAGAGTTTGATAGTGAAAAATTATAATAAATAGTTTTACTTTGACATTCCACAAAAGATAATAAGCTGTTTATACGTTTATATTTTACCATCATCCGTATGAACAAGAAGATACTCGTTATAGGTTGAACGCTCGTGTTATGAGTAACCCTGGCACTTCTTGATACTCAATCTTTTTCCAACTTAGGGTCTCTCGTTCTTCGACAGAGAACCGTTCGTCCTCCGAGTGACCTCTCCTATGTGACATGTAAAAAATATGAATCCCCGGTGGAAGACGGATTGGATTTCAAGGTATATCTTGCCTCCTCAAAAATAACATATGCCGTCACTACAGATACTGGAAGAACAATAGATGTAAGTTCTATAGTCAATGCAGACTATTTTAGGCAACAAAAGATTGGTTTGGGACAAAGTGAGCCAAGTCTTATGAAATATGAAATATCCTACTCAAGAAGTGCAATCACATTACTCAGTAAAATTTTTATCAATGGCACAGAATTCAAATGTCCAGATATTGTTTTACCAATACTAGAAGACCCTACTGCTGCTACTCTTGCAGAAATACCCTCGTGTAATGAGATAGTATACGATCTCTCGGAAGAGGAAAAACAAGGAGTAACCTGTACCTGAGATTATGCTTTTAGCATAGAAAAGACTATACCTTCAACACAAATAGTATCCCGTTGAGATTCTAGTATCTCATTATTGGTCCAACTCTTAGTACCGTCAGTATATGCGTATACTCTGTCACCGACTACAACATATTTTGAACCAACAACTAGTCAGGCAGAACCATACACTACATATTTTGAACCAACAACCACTCAATTAGAGCCAACTACAACAAATATTGAGCCAACAACTGAATACTATCTCCCCACCACCACACAAACAGAACCATCTACGACATATTCCGAGATAACAACCACTCCCCCTATGACTACACGACCTGTTCAAAAAAGACGATGTGAGAATGGTGTAAATATTAATGATTATATGAATTGCAAATGTCCATACGGTACATATGAATATATCAAAGATGATTACACCGTGGTAGCTTGTAGAGTAAAAGTTTGATGAGAAAAACCAAAAAAAGAAACACTCCGAAAAGTCATTAAAAATGGACTCGGTTTTTGAGGTGTTGAATTACCAGCAGATAAAGATGGTCAAGGTTGAGAAAGGGGCTGGGGAATTACATGAGAATGGCATTTTTAATTACCCTCACTTCAGAAACTCCCGGCTGAGATGACAGGAGCCTCAGTGAAGATCAATAACTTTTACCATCATAGCATAGAGCTCGGTATATTTATTATCGTGCGCTAAATACTTGAGACGATTGGTAGCTGAGATATATTTATTTGGTATAAGTTCTGAGAAAACTTCCATACGGAGTGTATGGGAGTTTTTTTTGAGCCAACGAAGAATCATAGAGGTATCAGTAATATCTCAACCATTTCGAGTTGTCAGAGCTTCGAGGAGGGCATGCTCTGGACATGTCACCCAAAGTGATATATCATCAATCACCATTTTGACCGCATATTTTTTGATAATACCGTAGAGCCCCACTTTTTTCTCAGACTTGGGACACACAGTTGTCAACATATAACCATCCAATAAAGTAATTTTTTTAGGACTCTTTGGCACACACACTGAGAGTACTTCTGGTAAAGAAAAATCTTTGAGCATCAAAGCAAGCGCCTTTTGACCAACAATAACACCCTGGCTCGTATAGAGTTCAGCAATTGTTTTGCGCACAATATTCCAATAAAAATCCTGCGGATCAAGAGGTTTCTGAGATTCTGATTGTCCCGAGAGATAAAGCCCCTTACGTATGGAGATGAGAACTCATGACACAACGAGGAGATGAACTGTCTTGTAGAGAGTACTCTCGGGACTCTTGGCTGAGGTCACGACAAACTTCTCAATATCTCTCAACGACCAGACATTTTGTCATTTTGTTTTCATTTTTTGCACAATTTTCTCAAATTTCATACACCTATTTTTGACAGTAAATAAAAGAATTATTACGATATAAAAATAGTATAGTTTCTTCTATAAAAATGCAATAGTTTTTTTAATAAAAACTTATTTTAAGCTAAAATAACAAAAATTATTTAGCTGTTACAATTTATTTTACCAGGGACATTTTCAGCCTGAGCTATACTACAAACGTCTTTAAAAGTTTTTGTAAGGAGTTTTTCCAATGCCTTGTATCGCTCAAGTACTTTTACAAGATCGCTCGATGCATAAGGAGCGCTCTCCTTCTCAGAAGCAATTAACTGTTTACGATTGTTATAGAGAGGGTAAGACGATTCTTCGAGCTCCTGATATCGTTGTATTTTTTGATATTCCTCCTGAGTCTCAATATTTCTGACAAAATTAGTTCCAGCTTCTCGTTTTTGTGTCAAAATACTTGGTATTACTTTACGAACAAAGCCATATCCTATAGTTTCATAAAAAGCCTTTCTCTCTTGAAGGTTTGTTTTTTCATCCATGGTTTGAGACTTAGGGCGGTATCCAAATTCCTTAAAAAATTGACTATTAATCATAATATCAGAATTCCCTACACCTCCTTTTCTGGCCTGAACAATACTATTTATCTGGGCCTCCTTGCTTTCGTCATAAGTACCGGAGCCGATAATATCACTTCCTCGGTAGAGTAAAAGGGCCATAGCATCCTTCCATACCTGTATTGCTTGAGGATATTTCCATCCAGCAGTAAAAGCTCATTTAATTACTTCCATAAATGCCTTCTTTCGAGGATCATTATCCCGACATTCTTGGATATGTTTTGGACTATAATATACATACATATCTGTTGAAAATCCCGGGGTAGCTATTAAAAATGGCACCTCGTCAATATATTCTTCTGTTTGAATTCATTGAGCGAGTACCTGGAAAAAACGTTTTACTTCTTTTGTTTGCTTTGCCATATCTATCGAAATCTCCGAGAGAGTGCGTCGGTTAGAATCATATCAAGTTTTTTCACCGAGGACATTTTTTGTCATCTTGACCGATTGAGCACAATGCGTTCCGACAAACTGAGCAGTCTCTATAATGTCTCGCTCAATTTCTTCTATCGTAGATCTATGTGATTTGAGCTCCATAATGGGACCAGACTGATCGAGAAAAGAATCCGCTTCTGCATAAAAATCAGTTCAGAGAGAAGAAAGGCTATATATTTCCCGCATCAAATCAATAGAACTACTGAGAGGTATTATCGTGGCAACATAGTTTGCAAAACCAGACGGAGCACTAGGACTCACGGCTGTATCGCAAACACTTTTACTCGCCTCTTCTCGCACAGCGCTCCGTAGAATATCAATATTTTCTTTCCATTGTTGTATAGGGGAAGCGGAGGTATCACTCAATGTACACCCACCCTCAGCAAATACATTATATGAGACAGATATGTATAAAACTGAAAGGAGTAAGAAAAGAGTAGAGCGAGGAATATTCATATATTTTTAATTTTTGCAGGTTGGTTTCTTTTTCCATCCAGTTATAATATCAAACACATCTTTTACCATTCCAGAGAAAGATGACATTGACGACTCAAAAAATCGGAATAAGTTCTTGGTTCATTTATCAATATTTGCCGCCTCTTTCATATCTTCCTCTACCAAATCTTGCTGTGAATGTTCTTTGAGGTTTTGTTCCGCTCTTGATTGATTTGAGGCAGATCCGCGAGCATTTCGAGGAATAGGAGTTGCTTGTTTCACCATTTGTCTATCAGTATATTGCATGAGATTTTCTGTATCAATATTGCGCCTCTTCAGATTTTTCCTTATGATGTCATCGACGGCTTCTTCTTTTTCTTTATCAGTCTTTTCTTCTGCAGAGCCTCCATCTGGTTTTGCATAGGTTGGAGTTTTCTGAAAGACAAAGATACCAAGCCCTCTAAATATATTTTTAAGAGAAAGATTTTGATCATTATTTGACTGAAAAAAATTCACTGGTGGTGGTCACTTACAAGCAAGATTCCTCTTATCCCCTTTCTTAATGAGCCAATCATTCACTGAACCAAATATTTCTTCAAAATTACTATCTACAAATCTTCTACCATTTCCATCCAAAAGATATGTATCATTGGTAATAACATCAACAGTTATACAAAATCCATCTTCGCAATCATCACTATTACCAGAACTTCATCCATCGTCGGAATCCTGACCAAATGCGGAAGATACTTCACCGGCAAGATCAAGCTCATAAGTATCTCCAGTCGCCCAGCTTCCTGTCTCAAAACGTCCAGTTATAAGACCGGGAGCACTGTCCCGCATATTATTCACATATCACTCATATTCTGGTGGTTCTTTAAATAATAATCTCAATATTTTTTGCATATCATCCATGAGATCATAGGGGGAATTTTTGAGGTTTCCATCCATATAACGTCCGAGAGAATCCAAATTTCATTGTTTATCAACCAAGTATGTAACTTGTTTTTCGATATCAGTTAGGGTATCAAATATGAACTTATCGAGAAGATTAATGGTGGGATTATCTAGAGTTGTGATCCTTGGATCTATTAATCTCTGATTTACCAGGCTTGTCCCATAATTCTTGGTTGGGAGATGAGTCTTGAGATAATCATCAAAACCAGGCAAAATCACATCACATCATCCGCAGGCATCAGAAAGCGCCTTAAGTTGTTTGTGACTTTTAATCGCAATGTTGAGCTTACTCGTAAAATCAATAACAGAGTCCTGGATATATACGGTTTGATTTTGCTGGTATGCCTGAGTTGAATTCGTGTAGATATTCATATCAGAAACCGTGTCCGTAAAACCAAAAACATTTCCCATACCCCCTACAGAAAGTAATACACAAAACAAGTATGTAGCGTAACGAAGATATCCCATAAAATACATAAAAAATCACACTTCTGTCAGTATACTCGTATTTTATAGGTTTTTCAAATATTTCTCTTGCCAAATACAGACAAAAACATATACTCCCGGGGTTTTTTATTTCTTATTATATTTTTATGCACAATGTCGGTAAAAAAGAGAGCGAGGCAGGTAAGACACAATTTGAGATGCACAAAACTCTCATCCTCATCAAACCTGATACTATTGCTCGCGGTATAGTCGGGGATATCCTCTCTCGTCTTGAGAGAAAGAGTCTCAAAATCGTCGGTATGAAATTTATCACTATGACAGAAGAACTTTGCAAAGAGCATTATGCTCATATTGCTCATCAGCCATTTTTCCCAAAGATTGTGACGTATATGACAGACGGGCCAGTTCTCGCTCTCGTCGTGGAAGGTATCGACGCTGTCCGACAAGTACGAAATATCTGTGGTGCGACTGATCCTCAATTCGCTGCTCCAGGTACTATTCGTGGTGATCATTCCTGCACTATTGACTACAACCTTATTCACTCTTCAGACTCTATTGCTTCAGCTGATACAGAGATTACTCGATTCTTTAAACCTGAAGAAGTGTTTCAATACACCAAGAATGTATACGTAAACTAATTTTATCCTGAGAACATGCTCAGTTTCTCACTCCTTCATAACCAAACAATTCGAGCTGATATATTTCTATCAGCTCTTTTTGACGGGATATACTCGAGGTCACAGATTCAAAAATGATTTGCCACAGGACAAATACGGATTTGGTGTCAAAAAAAACAAGAGTACAAAAAACTCGGGAAATATTATCCTCAGAGATGAGATGTTGTGGAGATGGATATCACTTCAACGCCATCAACCCTCGAGCCAGATTATAGACCACTTGAGATTGTTTTTGAGAACAATGACTTCCTCGTGATAAACAAAGATGCTGGTATTAATTCCCATCCAACTGCCAGTCCGGAAGGGAAAAAATGAACACTTGTCAATCAGCTTATCGGACAAATCAAGGGATTTCATCGAGAAGTCGGTGAAGACCGACCAGGTATAGTTCATCGACTAGATAAGGAAACAAGCGGACTGATTCTCGTCGCAAAAAATGATATCACGATGCGGAAACTCCAAAAGCTCATTCATGATCACAAAGTCCAAAAAACTTATCTCGCTCTCGTTATTGGGACACCAAAAAATCGTATTGGCACTATTCACTCTGAGATTGGTCGCGATCCCCACGATAGGCTCAAAATGACTACTAAAAATCCTGTGGAACCACGCAATGCTATTACACATTATGTCATCAAAGAATCATTTCGATTCCATGAAAAAACCTATTCCCTCCTTGAAGTCACACTTGAAACAGGACGAACGCACCAAATTCGTGTCCATATGGCAGGCATAGGCCATCCTATTCTTGGTGATGAAAAATACGGTATCGAAAATGAAAATAAATTCGCCAAAAAACACTTCTGACTTACCAGACAATTTCTCCATGCTTGGAAACTCGCTTTCGAAATGGAATGAGAAGAATATGAATTTGAAGGGAAACTCAAGGAAGATCTCGAAAAAACAATCATCGAACTCCATTAAATACGATTTATGAAAATCTTTTTCAGTATTTTTGTTCTCATTTTCGCCGATATTCTCTCAAAATATTGGACAAATATACAGATGCCAAACATATCTCTTATTGGAGACTGGGTAAAAATCGTCTTTTTTAAAAATACCGGCATTGCTTTTAGCACTCCCCTGCCAGGAATTCATATTATTGTGCCTTTGATTCTGATATGACTTTGAGTATTTATCACTCTCTCATGGAAACATTTTCAAAATGCAGAAAAATGGGGATATACTCTGATTCTCACAGGGTGACTCCTCAATGCTCTTGAGCGGAGCTTATTTGGTTCTGTAACGGATATGATATCAGTGCACTATTTCGCTGTTTTCAATATTGCCGACATAGCTGTGACCTCTGGGGTCATAATCCTTTTGATAAGCAGTATTTTGTCAAGAAAGAAGAAACACTAAACTGTTGCAAATGTCAAAAAAATAGAGTATTCTGAAGATATGATAAATACTCATTCTTCTCAGATACCTCAAATTCTTATCGATTGTGATCCTGGTGCTGATGATTTCTTCGCACTTCTCTGGGCGCTCTGACTTCATAAAAAATGAGTCATAAAAATCCACGCCATAACGACTACTGGAGGCAATGTAGGAGCAGAAACTACTTATCTCAATGCTCTCAGAGCATGTGAGTTTATGAGCGTATCTGATATCCAGATCGGCCAAGGAACAAATAAAAGTGGGAGCGATGATGCCTCTCATATTCACGGGGACGATGGTCTCGGTAATGCGAGCAATTTTCTCTCAAAAGTAAAAACACCAAAGAAGCCGCTCAATAGTGCCGACATAATCACTAAAACTCTTGCAAAATATCCAGAAACACAGGTGCTGATTTTTGGACCGATGACCAATATAGCACACTATATAATACGACAAGATTCCACTCCTATAAATAGAGTGATTGCCATGGGGGGTGCTGTACAGGTGCCGGGCAATGTCACTCCTGTTGCAGAATTCAATGTCGCCTATGACCCAGAAGCAGCTGACACTGTCCTTTCTCAAGTAAAAAATAGTGTCCTCTTACCACTTGATGTGACTTCCAAAATTGTCTTTACTCGTCGGGAAATGAAAAGCATCATAGGAAAACTCTCCAAGAAAAAAGCAAAATTTCTCGAGGCACTCACCATACATACATTTGAGACCAATATGGCATTTCGAGAAACAGCTGGACTCGAGTGATTTCTTGTCCATGATGCGAGTGTAGTTGCTATGCTCGTCTATCCTCATCTTTTTTCAGGTCAGTTTCTCCCGCTTCGCGTAGAAACCAAAGGTGAATACACCCGAGGTCAAACTGTTACAGACCTCCGAAATATTGCCCAGCCAACCACCCATACTTTTATCGTAAAAGATGTGAATGTTGATCGCTTTATGGAGGCAATGGTACAGGATTTTCTCAGTTTTTTATAATTTATAATAAAACTTTGTATGAAAAAATTAACAGGACTTAAATTGGGAGGATTAGCGGTTCTTGCAACAGCTTGACTCCTGCTTGAGAGACAATGCTCAAAAGAACAAGGTCATGAATTAAGGAATCGGGTTTGAAAAACGTCCGATGAAGTATCTAGTGTCTTAGGAGAATGAAATAATGTATCATCAAGAACAAAAAAGAGAGATTGAGTGAAGATAAATTCAGAGAATCCCGAAAAACTAGAATGGCAAGGAAAGGTTTCATATTCGCGAGATCAAGTATGAGAGAATTTATTTGCGATTTATGATTTTCCACATTTTGCTATATTTGAGTACGATATGGCTGTTTGAAATGGAACTAAAAGAATGATTTTTTATGCAAAAAAGGGCATGAATCAAGAAACACATGTTACAATTACAGAAAAAACAGAATGAGGAACTAATATGAAAATAGTGTCTAAACAAATCCCCCAGTTATTTTTTTCTTGAGAATATGCAGGAAGTGTGAAATTGATTAATGGTGGTATTGAAATAACAAAAGATTCCCCCAGAAGTGAACCAGAAGAGAGTATTATAGAGGATTTGAATAATGACTATAATACTTTTTGGCTAAAAAATAATCCATAATTATGTACCTTATATCTCTTATAGGCTGAAGTGGCTCTGGGAAATGATTCCTCGCGGAAAAAATTATTGCTGCAGTAGGAGCTGACCGTGTCAGTACGATTCCGATGGATATGTATTATTATCCTCACGATCGCTTCCCTGCTCATCTCGATGTATCACTGGAAGGAAAAACTTATAAAAATTTTGATACTCCGGAAGCGCTCGAGATAGATCTTCTCGTAGAACATTTGAAGCAACTTCAAGAATGAAAGTCAGTCCAGATACCTCATTATGACTTTGGGAATAATCCAACAGGCAAACAACTACGAACATCAGGAGAAATTATCGAACCTCGAGACTTTATTATTCTCGATGGAATTTTTGGACTCGTCGATGAGCGCATCCGAGAGATGACCGATGTCTCTATTTTTATCGATATTTCCCCCCTCAATCGTATGGCGCGACGATTTGTCCGTGATTTCTGATATGGTCAAACTCGTGCTTATATGGGTTCTGGTCTTGGTGATACTATTAAATTTTATGTAGAATATGTCGAAAAGGGTTATCAGGACTATGTCGAAAAATACAAAGAGTTTGCCGATCTAGTCGTCAACAATGATGCTTGGGCAGAAAAATGAGAAGAACCAAAAATGGTGGATATTACTGTGAATTATCTTCGTGGAAAATATGAAAAACAGATAGAGAGAATTATTGAAAAATAGGTTACCTTTTATAAAAGATATTTTTTGCATTTTCTAGGATTTTTATAGTATATACCTATGAAAATCTCTCTTAACTGGGCAAAACATTGGTGCCCAATGCCAGCTTATACAGCTGATGCTCTCGAAAAATTCGCGCATACCTATTCTACCTACACTGCCGAAGTAGAAGGAATTGACTCATATATCTTCGATGATAAAATCGTTATCGGGAAGGTGCTTGCCTGGAATCCGCATCCGGATTCAGACAAGCTCTGACTCGTCGATATCGATGCTGGAAAAAATGGAAAACATACGATTGTCTGTGGTGCTGCGAATGCCAAAACTTCCCACTACGTTCCAGTAGCCCTTGAAAATGCAGTTCTCCCAGGAGGTCTCGTCATCGCTCGTCGGCCTATTCGTGGTATCGATAGCTGCGGTATGATTTGTAGTGTCGATGAGCTTGGTCTTTCTTCTGTTCGTGCTGAGGGCATTCTTCCGCTCGAAACTGTTTGGAGCGAGGATTTCCTCGAGAAACATCTCGGAGAACCATTTGGGAATCTCACACTCGAACTTCCAGGATATACAAGTAGTATCAGTTATGCGATGAATGATATCGTATTTGATCTGGATAATAAATTTATCACCAATCGTCCTGATCTCTTTTCTGTGATTGGAAATGCGAGAGAGATTGCCTGCATTCACAAAACCCCCTTTTTGAAGGGGGATGGAAATATAGATTGAACAAAGGGGGATTTTGCAATGGGTGAATGAAAAGGAGGCTTGGAAGTAAATATCGAAACTGACAAAGCTATCAATTATTCACTGACAAAATTTTCACTTCCAAACCATCCTGAAACACCACTTGTGATTCAGATACTCCTCAAGAGAAGCAATCAGGGTCTTCATGGACTCCTCCCCGATCTCACAAATATTGTGATGACGGAACTCGGACAGCCTATGCATGTCTTTGACGCTGATACAGTAGAATGAACTATTGCTGTGCGAATGGCAAAAAAATGAGAAACACTTGAAGCGCTGGACAATAAAACACATACCCTGTCAGAAGAAGATATGGTGATTGCTGATGAGAAGAAAATTCTCGCTATCGCTGGTGTTATCGGTGGTAAAAATTCTGGAGCCACAGAAACAACCAAAAATATACTGATTGAAGCAGCAACATTTGATCCGGTCAGTGTCCGAAAAACTTCACAACGGCTCGGAATCCGTACCGATAGTTCAGTTCGATTTGAAAAAGGAGTCGATACGACACTCCCCTCTCTCGCATCAGCTCGATATGAGCAGATTCTGTCTGCCTACATTGCAGATGCAAAATATGAAGGAAGCTTCGTGTATGAAACAGACAAAACACCAACCCAAATAACTGTCGCACACACCTATATTGAAGACCGTATAGGCACACAAGTTTTAGAAACAATGGTTCTTGATACTCTTTCAAGACTCGGTTTCATCGTAAATCAAAACAAAACAGAATACACTGTCACAGTCCCCTCTTGGCGAGACACGGGTGATGTCAGTATTCCAGCTGATATAGTGGAGGAAATCGCACGAATGGTAGGATATGACACGCTCCCCATTTCTCCTCTTCCTGGTCCAATCCTGACAGCAAAAAATTACGCTCACGATGAAATCACAACAAAAGTTTCTCACTTTTTTGCACATCACGAATATTTTGATGCCTACACCTATCCTTTTACACTTGACGAAAGGTTTTCACGTTTTTCTGACAAAAAACCTGCAATCATCCATAACACAAGTGAAAATAGAACTCATCTCCGTGCCAACCTCGCAGAAAATCTCCTCGAACTCGTGGCGGGAAATTATCGCACACATACTCAGGGTAAATTCTTTGAATTCGGTCCTATCTTCGATGGCGAAGAATCTCTCCAATGAATGGGAGTGGTTTGGTGACATTCAATCGAAGAAATCCAGGATAGTCTTGCTCACTATACCAAAACGTTCTTTGGAATTCGTGGTGAAATAATTCAATCAGAAACTGACACAAAACTCTTCGCACCAAAAGCCTGCGGGGAAATTATCGATGCTGACGGAAAAGTGCTCGTACGATTCGGACTTATTCGTCCTACCCTTCTTCCTCTCTTTGATATTTCAGATATTGATATCTATGCATTTGAGATTGTGACACTTCCAGATATTCATCGCACTACAAAATTTACACCAATTATTGAATATCCAGGGACACAGCGAGAGCTCAATATTATTATGCCAGAGGAAACCCCTGTCAAAGTCATTCTCGATATCATACAACAATCCCATGAGTGGATATCTGATGTAAATGTCTCTGAAATTTACCGAGATCCAACACATATTGGAGAAAATAAGAAGTCGGTTGTCGTCTCTCTCCTTATCCAAAATCCTACTGCCACTATTACTGATGAAGAAGCGGGAAAAATACAAGAAACTATTATTGCAAATTTAGCTGAAAAAGGATATAAATTACGGGGAGTTTAAGAAAATTCTAAAGGGTTTTTCAATACTATTTTGCAAAAATATTTTGCATTTAAAATTATTTAATATATACTCTCTATACCTCCACCATAGGTATAGGTTTTAACTCTTAATTATTTTATATGTCAAAGACATCAATCACTCTCAGTATATCTCTCATTATAGTGGGGGCTATTATAGGTACTGTGGTGGGATATTCGCTCACTCCAGCCTACACTCTCTCAATGTATGATAAGAGTGGTATGGATCTCGGTCGTGCTGATCGTGGTCTCGATTTACGATATATCAATGCGATGATAGCTCATCACAGAGGTGCCGTACTCCTCGCAGAACAGGCTCAAGATACCACCCAAAGAAAAGAAATCAAAGACCTCACTGGAGATATCCTCAAAAATGAACCACCCGCAATCCAAGAGCTCTATGACTGGAAAAAAACATGGTATGGTGATACAAAAAAAGTAAGAGATCCTATTGTAGCCAATCTCGGAGACTATGATAAAAACTATGAACTACGTTTTCTTAATGCGCTTATAGCTCATCACGAAGATGGCCTCATAATGACTCGAGAAGTACGGACAAAATCATCACGAATGGAAATCCTCAATAATGCTGACGCTGTGGACACCTTTTTTGTCACCACGCTCGAAATTTTCAAAAACTGGAGAAAAGAATGGTATCAAATCTAATACCTAATTCTGCCCTCTAATTCTCTATTTTATGAACTCCAAAACTCTTCAAGTACACGGCATGCATTGTGCCAGTTGTGCCAGTATTATCAGCAAAAAGGTCTCTAAGCTCCCGGGAGTAGGTCATATCGAAGTAAACCCTGGAACTGAAAAAGCAAAAATCAGCTTTGACCCAAAAAAGACCGATATAAACGACATGAACCAGATTCTTGAACCTCTTGGGTATAGCCTCTCTGATACAGAAAGCCCTGAAGTGATGGATATGAAACATGACCATAGTATGCGTGATATGAATCATGAATCTATGGAAGCAGAATGAGAAAAAGTACAATTTGTTCTCCCTATCACATTTCTCATATTCTGACTCATGATGTGGGATATAGCTTCTCAATTATTTATTTCTATACCACGACTCCCCCTCCCCATGGAAATGTTTAATATCATTTCTATGATTCTCGCGACTGTGACGCTTTTTTGGATTGGAAAACCATTTTTGCTTGGCGTGTCACGTTTTATCAAATACCGCGTCGCAAATATGGATACACTGATTGGGATTGGTACGCTGACTGCATACGTCTATAGTGTCGTCATTACTCTTTTCCCGGCAATACATGAAGCATTTCTCTTGCCAGAATACACTTATTTCGATGTGACCATCGTCGTCATCGGATTTATCACCCTCGGGAAATATCTCGAAGCTCGCTCTAAAAGTAAAACAGGTGATGCTATCAAAAAACTTCTCAATCTCCAAACAAAAACAGCTCTTGTCGTACGAGATAATGTAGAATATGAAGTACCCCTCGAAGAAGTCGTACACGGAGATATCATCATCGTAAAGCCTGGAGCAAAAATCCCCGTTGATGGCATTCTCACTGAATGAGAATCCTTTGTCGATGAATCAATGATCACCGGAGAGCCCATTCCAATGCAAAAAAATATTGGCGACTCTGTCGTAGCAGGAACTATCAATACGACTGGATCATTCCGATTTCAAGCGACCAAAATCGGATCAGAGACCATGCTGGCTCGAATCATCAAAATGGTTGAAACGGCTCAAGGAAGCAAAGCTCCTATTCAGGCCTTAGCAGACAAAATCTCATCCGTCTTTGTCCCTGTAGTTCTCGTCTTGTCATTTCTTACTCTCGGAGCTTGGCTCGTAATTGGTAGTTCTTATCTCGGATTTTCTGCAGCACTTTCTCTCGGTATTGTCTCATTCGTGAGTATGCTCGTTATTGCTTGTCCTTGTGCTCTCGGACTTGCTACGCCTACCGCTATTATTGTATGAGTAGGAAAGTGAGCTCAGGCAGGAATCCTCATAAAAGACGCTGCGACGCTTCAGAAACTCCATAATGTCGATACTATCATTATGGACAAAACCGGAACGCTTACAAAAGGAAAACCTGAACTCACTGTCGTGCACAACATCTCACAAAAAACAGATGAAGAAATCGTACACATCGTCGCCTCTCTTGAGAAATATTCAGAACATCCAATTGCCCAAGCGATAGTTGCCTATGCCGAGCAAAAGAATATATCTCTCGTGAGCGTTGAAAATTTCATATCAATCAAATGAAAATGACTCCAAGGAAAAGTCGATAATGAAGAATACTTCGTCGGTAATGCTCGACTAATGGATGATATGAAATTGAAATATGATGTTTCTCTGATTGATCGAGAAACAAAAGAAGGAAAAACTCCTATTATTCTCGCAAACAAACAAGAAGTTCTTGCTATCATTATGGTAGCTGATGCGCTCAAATCTGAAACAAAAGATGCTATTACAGAGCTCAAGAAGCTGGGGATCAAAATCATTATGATGACGGGAGATGCAAAAAATACAGCGGAATATATTGGCAACTTGGTTGGCGTTGATACAATATTTGCTGAAGTATCTCCCGAGGACAAGCTCATGAAAATCCGTGAATTACAATCAGGAAATCATATCGTAGCAATGGTAGGAGATGGAGTCAATGATGCTCCTGCACTTGCTCAATCCGATGTCGGAATTGCTATGGCAACTGGAACTGATGTTGCTATCGAAAGTGCTGGTATTGCTATCCTCCATGGTGATATCACAAAGATAGTCAAAGCTATTCGACTCTCAAAAATCACGATGCGTGGCATCAAACAAAACCTCTTCTGGGCATTTATCTACAATGTTGTAGGCATTCCGCTCGCTGCTGGAGCGTTTTATCCACTCTTTGGTTGGCTCTTAAATCCTATCTTCGCAGGACTTGCTATGGCATTTTCAAGTGTCTCTGTCGTATCAAATTCATTGCGTATTAAAACTAAAAAACTATAATCCCCTCTATGCAAAAATATACGTATCACGTCCAGTGACTTCACTGCCCTTCCTGTAAGATACTTATCGAAGATATCATGGAAGAAAACACTGGTGTCAAGGGAGAAGTCCAAGTTAAAAAACAAATACTTTCTTACCAGTGCGAGGATGAAGAAACAGCTAAAAAACATATTTCTACAATTGCTCCACTTCTCCGAGAACATGGGTATACAATTTCTGACAAGAAAACAGAAGATGAAAATGATGGACTCATCTGGCAGGCTCTCCCTATCGGAATCATCATTCTCATACTCTTTATAGTACTACAAAAATCAGGAATCCTCAATTTTTCCATAGATGGGAGCATTACTCCGACAACCAGTTTCATACTCTGAATCATAGCTTCGGTTTCCAGTTGTCTCGCGGTGGTTGGTGGACTCATCCTCTCACTCTCGGCACAATTTGGAAGTCATGGAGCTCAAGGAAAAACCTCTATTATTCTTTTTCATAGTGCAAGAATCGTTGCCTTTGCTCTCTTGGGTGGGCTCCTGGGAATGATAGGAAAAGCCATGGGAATAAATCCCATCTTTACAGCGGTGCTTGGAATTATCGCTTCTCTCGTGATGATATTTCTCGGCCTCAATCTCGCAGGCATATTCCAAAATACTCTTACCTTGCCGAGCTCTCTCTTTTCGATCTTTCGAAAAAAATGAGGAGCCATTTTGATGCCAATCATAGTTGGTGCTGGGACATTTTTCCTCCCCTGTGGCTTTACTCAATCCATGCAGATTACTGCACTCTCAAGTTGATCATTTATAGGTTGACTCTCAATTATGCTCTTTTTTGCACTTGGAACATTTCCTATGTTAGCTCTTCTCTCATTTGGATCGGTATCCTTTGCTCAATCCAGATATGCTCCCCTATTTTTCAAATCAATCGGCATTGTCGTCCTCGGCCTCGGGACACTCACGCTCCTCACAGGACTTACAAGTCTCGGCATTCTTCCCCCTATCATCAATTTTTAATTTTTTATCTTTTTTATATGTCTCAAAAATCTTCTCCAAATAAAGCACTTCTCATAATCATAAGCATCGTACTCTTGGCTATCGTTGGTTTTATGTTTATCCAATCATGAGGAACTACAAACACTGCAGATAAGCCCGACGCAACATCAAATGTTGAGATACGAGATGGGGTCCAATATGTCACAGTCGATGCAAAAGGCGGTTATAAACCACGTACTTCTTATGCAACATGAGGTATACCTACCAAGCTCATTATGAATACAGAAAATACGTATGATTGCTCATCCGCTCTCGTCGTACGAACTGCCAACTACAGAGGAAACCTACCACAAACTGGCGAAACCGAGATAGATCTCGGCACACCAAAATCAGGTGACAAAATCCCTGGAACATGCTCTATGGGTATGTATAATTTTTCTATTATTTTTAATTAATTTTTTATGAATACCTCGACCAATCCTGCTCTCAAAAAGAAACTCCTTCTCGCTGTCAAAAAGACACAAGGCACCCTCACAAAAGTCACACAGATGATCGAAGAAGATGTCTACTGTGCTGACATAGGACAACAAATCAATGCTGCTCTCTGACTCCTCAAATCAGCAAATATTGACCTGATGAAAAGTCACCTAATGTGCTGTGGAAAAAATGCCCTCATTCATAAAAATCCTAAAGAAGGAGAGAAATTTGTCGAAGAATTTGCTCGTATCTGGGATGTCTCAACGAGGAAATAGTACGACTATGCGCATCTGGTCCCTTCATCCTCAGTATCTCGATACAAAAGGTCTCGTCGCTCTCTGGCGGGAAACTTTGCTGGCAAAAAATGTCCTCGCAGGAAATACAAAATGATACAAAAATCATCCTCAGCTTCTAAGGTTTAAAAATACAGAAAATCCCCTGGATGCTATTAATCAATATCTTGCTGAAGTTTTTCAAGAAGCAACTCACAGAAACTATAATTTTGACCGAGAAAAAATAGATTGGGATTTCAAACCCATCATTCTCACAGTCACTCAAGGGCAGATGGAATATGAAAAAAATCATCTCTTAAAAAAACTTGAAACTAGAGATTCAAAGAAATTTAAAGAAGTGAAATTTTCTGACAGATTCAACGCTCATCCACTTTTTGAAGTAAAGGAAGGTGAGATTGAGGAATGGGAGGTATTAACATTTTAAATCTTGAAAAAGTTTATACCGATCTTGTGCGAGTCATCTATATTTAGATCATTTCATCAGACGAATTGCCCAGTTCATAACTATCAATCTACCTATTGATCTCGAACAACAACAGAGATCTATAAATCTTAATAATCCACTCTCTCGTTCTACTATAAAATTTGTGCAGCCATACCAAGTATTTCTTAATTGTTCAGATGGTGGTGTACCAATAATATCAAAAGCAATCGAGCGTTTTTTGAATACATTCATAGCTCTCCGCATGAAAACTAATAATTGTTCTCGTATTTCTTCTGGCATGTCGTGGTTTTGCAAAAACTCTCAAAGCAAAACCCCATGAACTCTCTCCTGAAAGACATAATATGGAAAAAGAGAGTCTCATGGAAGAATGGATGTTTCAGGCAAGAATTCCTGTGGAAAATTACGTTGAAAAAATTGCAGAGAGTCACAGGCTCTTTTATGCGTAATTCACGATTCTTTTTTAGGCGTTTTTATAACGTATTTATCATCAACAGAGTATACTGAATGATGTCTTCAGCCACCTATTTGTATTTTTCCTTGCAAATCCATAATAAATATTATGGTAAAAATCTTTATTAAGTCAAATACTTCACCATATATCCCCCTTCTAGGGCGTACCCAAGTTTCTCAAAATATGGTCGAACACCCACACCAGCAATAACTGCTATTTTTTTGATTTTTGGATACTTTTCTTTCACGATTTTCTCTGCCTCCAAAACCATAGATTTCCCAAGCCCTTGATGCTGAATTGCATCATCCGCTCGTGCTCAAATACCAAGTTGTTCACCAAAGGTATGAATCTCACGAATCAGTGCAGCTCATTCGAGGACTGGCAAGAAATGTTTTTCGTGAGTAAAATATTGTGACGGAATACGCAAACGCAGAAGTGAGTACAGTGTTGCTGCATCAGGATTTTGACCTTCAGATATTTTTTCCTCAAATGATATCATAGAGTCCTTCCCTATCGAAGCATCATATTCTCGCGTTACAAGACGGATATCGTCCGTATTAAATGCTTTTCATTTTACTTCTCGTGAAGCGGTATCGATGACCTGTCCTCCTCGACTACGAAGCAACTCTTCTGCGATCTGTCGAAGATTTGCCAGATGTGACCCGTGAAGTATCTGGTGTGATGGAATATCTCGGTAGACACGATTGAGCCGGACATATGGAGGCACCATCTCAAGCAAATCAGCCATCAAGGTAATAAGCGTCTCATCATCATAGGCTGTAAATCCGCCTTTTTTCCAGATCTGAGTGAGTTCACTTTTGTCAGTGACCATCATCGGATATATCTTGAGTTCATCGGGACGAAAGAGAGGATTCTCAAAAACCTCTCGCATTGCTTGCCTATCGAGTTCAGGGGTAGATCCGAGAAGATTCGGCATCATATGAGCACAGACTTTAAATCCTGCATCTTTGAGCATTTGTGTCGCTTTTTGTGATTCAGCATTACCGTGTCCACGTTTATTTTTCGTATTTATCTCATCAATCGTGGTCTGATATCCTATCTCGACTCGTGTCACATCGTAGCTTCGAAGTCTTTCCACCTCCTCCACCGTAATCCAGTCTGGACGAGTCTCTATTTGGATACCCACAACCCGAGAACGAGAACGCATATTCCGCTCTTTTGCTTCCTCAAGCGTAGCACTCTCTTTCATCTTAAATCCCTGTCGTACTTTGAATTCTGCAAATTTATCTGTACCAGTAGAAGTAGCCTCAATAAAAGGTTCGAGTTCTTCAAAACACGTATGCGCATCATAAATAGCCTTGATAAACATCTCTTGATAGAGCACAGGGTACACCGACCATGTTCCACCGATAATGCGCACATCACATTTATCGATACAGTGCCCAGTAATACGCAATCATCTGAGACGATTAAACACTTGCTTGATAGGATCAAATTCATTCATCTGTGCGCGCATGACTGCTGGTTCATCGGGGATATAGCTGCGAGGAAGTCATTCGAAAACAGGACAATAGATACACTTACCAGGACATCACCAAAACTTGGTCAAAAGAGAAATCACCGCAATACCTGACTGATTACGAATTCATCGTTTACGAAAAATCCGCTCCACTCGCAAAGAAGGCGTCACTCGACCATCTGTTACCATTTCTTGGTAACGTTCTACAAAAGCAATACTTGGAATAGGTTTAGCAAGTTTTGTTTGCGCATAAATAGTATTACAGAACTTCTGAAACGCTGTTTTGTCAGTAATACTCTCGTCTCTGACGACAGCGAGAATGATTTCATCGATGATATCTGTATCGTGTTTCATGGGTGCTAAGAGTGTAGAAAAAAAGTGGTAAAAGTCGAGAAAAAAGTGGTAAAAGTCGAGAAAAAGTACCTCTATATTTGCAATCTAAAAAATTCTGTGGCAAAATATCATTACTTAACCACTTTCTTATGGTAGAATTTATACCAAAGATCCGCGAACAGAAAGATGTTTCTGGTTCTATACAACGAGCTGAAGCACTACACATCTCTCAAGAAGAGCACATCAAGATGCTTAATGAGTATATCTGAAAGGGGCAGTCAGGAACTATTGTCACACGTGAAAAAACCAATAGTGTCTGGATACGAAAAGAACAAAGGTGAACTCTCAGATGAGTCGATGCTATGCGGAATGATGCTCCTATAACAGTACTCAAAGCAGCATATAAAAAAGATACTGCCGACGGAAAAGAAAAACTCTATTATTTCTGCGAAGTACCAAATACGTCGACAGTTCACGGTGGGAAAAACGGAACAGATAAGGGGTGGATATATGCGGGATATATCAATATGGAGCTTCCAAAGAAAGCTGAAGCTGAGAAGAAAGCTGAAGCTGAGAAGAAAGCTGAAGCTGAGAAGAAAGCTGAAGCTGAGA
>CAZFTF010000001.1:72462-176294 GCA_964521495.1 uncultured Candidatus Peribacteria bacterium
AAGAAAGCTGAAGCTGAGAAGAAAGCTGAAGCTGAGAAGAAAGCTGAAGCTGAGAAGAAAGCTGAGAATGATAATAAGCCCGTTCCACAACCAGCTCCTACTCCAGCACCAGCCACTCCAGAAGCTCCCAAAGAATCTCCACAAGATGTGAGCATGAAACATCTCTCGTCCACATTAGATACTCTCAATCCAGATCAGAAAAATGAAATTATTAATTTCATAAAGAATGAACAGGAATTACTAGCAGGAGATATATACAGACTGTGAGATATTCAGTTCACAGAAAATGGAAGATACTCTATTGCAACAGTAAGCTGAGCAACAGGTACTATTGATTCTATCATGCTACAAGATAACGTTCTTACCATTAAATTCCAACAATCTAACGGAAAATCAAAGATATTGACTTTTAGTAAAAATAAATAAAGTATTACAATAAATCTTATTTTTATTATTTATGAAGACCTGATCGTTATTACGTGGTGTACTCGCAGCATGAGCATTGCTCGGATCTCAAGCACCAGCACAACAGAAACCAGATGATACTCTTGCAAGAGCTCGCGAGATGAACGGTCGACTGATGGAGGTGGTAGAACAAAAAGATGAAACTATTGCACAGCAACAAGCGTTGATAGAAAATTATAAAAATGGTACTGCTGACCTGATACGTCAGGCATTCCCTGATGCACCTTCTCTCGAATATGGCGAGGATGGTACGATAGACACGGCATCAGCACAAGCATTGTATGATTTCTTATTGAAACAAAAAAACCAATCTCCTGAAAATGAGATATTTTTAAATAAAAAAATAATTTTATTGATCATCTGATTACATCTCGTGCTCGATGTACTCCTAGTATTGGTATCACTTAAGGTCTGAAGAACGAAGTGACATGATGAAATGGTAAATGAAATAGTACATTGGGAATTTTGAAAACAAAAAATAGAAATCATGAAATTCCAGATGAATGCCTTAAAAGATATAGGACTTAAAAGGATTACTCATCTCGAAGTCGATACGAATTGAAATGTAACCAAGTTGTATGTAGATGAAAACGTGGAAGAAATTGATGCAAGTGATTTTCCAGGATTACAAGAACTGGTCTGTCATGGCGCAAGACGTATTTATTGACTCTATCAATATTCAGGATTGAGACTTCTCTCAGCTCAAAACTTAACAACAGGAGCACCACTCAGTGCATTTCAAGATGCAAGATGAGATGGAATGCTCTTTATCAAAGATAGTAACTGAGAGATAAAAAAAATAAACGATCTTCTTATTGAATCAGAGCTTGATCGTCTCTGAAGTTTTGAATATGTGGGGGGCAGAGTGAGACGACTGTCTTCTTCTGTTGAATCTAATCCAGAACCGGAACCAGAACCAATTCCGGAACCAGAGCCAGAGCAAGAACCAACTCCAGAGCCAACTCCAGAGCCGGAACCAATTCCAGAGCCAGAGCCAGAATCAAATCCAGAACCAATTCCAACAATTCCAGAGCCGGAACCAATTCCAGAGCCAGTTCCAGAGCCAACTCCAGAGCCGGAACCAATTCCAGAGCCAGAGCCAGTTCCAGAAGAACCAGAACCAGAGCCTGAATTAGATCCCACAGAACAACATGAAATCATAAGAGAAATTACTGAAGCATCTGAAATCAAGGAAGCACTCCAAAATCTCACACCGAGTACGTGTTATATATTGATTACTTCGGATAGAGAAACAGGATACTTCTATACTGATAATGATATTAATCCTTCAAACACACAGGTGTGGATTCAGTGAGAGAAAGTAAATTGTGATTTTAGTGAATTTGATACCCAGATTGACACTCTCATAATGGTCACTTGAGATCGTTTCCCAACTGTTAATCACTATCCTCAAAAGAGATCTAGCGAAAGGACTATAGATCCGGAAGAATGGTTTCGAACTCAGTTTAGCATACATCCTCAAGTAGGAGAAGAATATCTCTGTATTACTGGTGGCGGTTCAGTCTGTGTTGTCGATATTGTGACTACCCCTACTGGTATCGGGTACAAAGTATCAGAAAAGAGTCCACGATGAAATCACTCAACTGATACTATTTTTAGTGGTTTCAATGAAAATGGTTCTCTCTGGAATTCTCGAGGCATTCAGACATCACAAGTTAAATTGATACATAGAATCTCTACTCCAGATCTCGCGACACATCCAGAACGCGCTATGGTATGGATTCAGTGAGATACAGCATGTCGAGAAGCACTCAGGTCATTGCAATCAAATACGTGTTATATCATAGAATCTCAACCCAAAGAAAGTGGAGAAAGTGAAATAAGCTATATGTATGTCAACAAGCACAATACTGTTAAAGTATGATGAAAAGACATTACCGGAGAAGAATTGCAAGCTGCACTTGATGAAAACATACTGACACAAATAAGGATGATAACACCTTCTGATGATCAAACACTCTCTCCAAAGACTATTACTCCTCAAAAAGGTGAAATGTATTTTGTCAGAACAGGAAACTCCGCATATATGTTTGAAGTAGTAGAACAAGATGACAAGCTTCGATACATAATGTCCGCAAGTAGTCCTAACTATCTTCCTGAAGAAATAAGAGAACGAGCATTTGATTTATTTACAATCCCTGATAGTTCTGGAAGAACTATTCTGAAGAGTGGAGAATGAGATACATCACGCAGCACGTCACCCATCGTGCAAATGGTAAAGATTATGTAATAAACATACATAATACTTTAAGTCAATTATTTGGACTTCAAAATACCAAGAATTTCTTATACTGAAGCCAATACTACCTATTCGCTCTCTATGGGAATCTTTTCAACACTCTTCGGTGACCCAACCATCAAGGTTCTTCATCGCTATCAGAAGGATCTGATAAAAATAAAAAAAATTGAGGAAGAATATAAAAATACGATTGACTCCATCGAAGCAGTACAAGCAAAAACACTCGAGTTCAAAGAACGTTTTATACCTATTCGACTTGCTTTTATTACCGAAAAAGATCGAATAGAAAACGACATCTCTCTTTCTCTTGAAGAAAAAATAGAGGCGACAAAACTCAATCATAAAAATTATATTGCATCTCGTGAAGAGATGGTTCAATCTCTCCGATTCGAGGCACTCGCACTGCACCGAAGAGCGAGTGAAATTATCTATGGTCAAGAATTCACTCTCCCGAGTGGGGCTATCAAAGTCTGGAATATGATACCGTTTGATGTCCAAATTTTGGGTGCTCTCACACTGAATGGCGGTAATATTCCTGAAATGCGTACCTGAGAAGGTAAGACGCTCGTTGCGACACTTGCAGCGTATTTGAATGCACTTTCTGGAGATCCAGTACACGTCGTCACCGTCAATGAATATCTCTCTCGTCGTGATGCAGAGGAAATGGGCATCATCTATGGAACACTCGGGATGACAACAGGAGTAGTAGCCAATGGTCAATTCACAACACAGAAAAAGGAACAATACAATAAAGACATTGTCTATGTCACCAATACTGAGCTCGGATTTGATTATCTCCGTGATAATATGGCGCGCAGTCTCGCTGACCAAGTGATGTCCCGCAAAGCATTTGCCATTGTCGATGAAGTGGACTCTATTTTAGTAGATGAAGCACGAACACCTCTGATTATCTCTTCTCCAGACAATGAGCCTACTTCGAAATATCTCAAGTTCGCTCAAATGGCAGGTAAGCTCCAAAAAACAGAAGATTATACCGTCGATGAAAAAACCAAAACAACTGCCCTCACCGAAGATGGTATCGCAAAAATAGAAAAGATGCTTGGGATTGAAAGTATTTTTGTTTCTGAGCACTACAACGACCTCCATCATGTCGAAAATGCCCTCAAAGCAAAAGCATGTTATATCCGAGATATCGATTATCTCGTACGAGAGGATACCATCATGATTATCGATGAACATACTGGTCGAACTATGGAGGGGCGACGATTTAGCCATGGTCTTCATCAAGCACTCGAAGCAAAAGAAAATGTCACCATTCAGAGAGAAAGTAAAACACTCGCAAATATCACCTACCAGAACTTTTTTCGTCTCTACGAAAAACTCTCAGGAATGACAGGAACAGCAAAAACCGAGGAAGAAGAATTTCAAAAAATCTACGGTCTCGATGTCGTACAAATACCGACAAATAAGCCGATGATTCGTGATGACAGAGCTGATCTTCTCTTCAAAAATGAACAAGGAAAATTTGCTTTTATCGTCAAAGAAATAGAAAAAATCCACGCAACTGGGCAACCAATTCTCGTCGGTACTGTCTCTGTTTCAAAATCAGAACTCGTGAGCGATATGCTCACAGCTCGGAAAATTCCTCATGAAGTATTGAACGCCAAACAAGATGCTCGCGAAGCAGAAATCGTCGGGAAAGCTGGACAAAAATGAGCAGTCACAATAGCAACCAATATGGCAGGACGAGGAACTGATATCAAGCTCGGAGAGGGTGTGACAGAACTCGGATGACTCGCTATTGTCGGTACAGAAAAACATGAGACACGTCGTATCGATAACCAGCTCCGTGGACGATCTGGACGACAAGGAGACCCTGGTATGAGCCAATTTCTTATCTCTCCAAATGACGACATCATGCGTATTTTCGGGGGTGATAAACTCTTCTCAATGTTCAATTCCCCTTTCTTCGCAAGCCTCCCTGAAGATGAACCCCTGATTCAAAGCAAGACCCTCACTAAGAGAATTACTGCTATCCAAAAACAGGTCGAAGGTCATCACTTCGATATGCGAAAACATGTCCTCGAATATGATGATGTCATCAATCAGCACCGTCTTATCGTCTACGGAAAGCGCCAAAAACTCCTCGAAGATTTTGCTCAATGAGATACAGCACATTCAGATATTGACCTCGTGATACAAAAAATATTTACCGAGGAAGCAGAGCGCATCATAATGCAGCATGAAATGGAAGGAAAAATAGAATATGAAAAACTGAGTGCATTTTTGAGCGAAATACTCGAGTCAGAAATTACAGTGCCTACGGGAGACTTCGAACAAGTAAAAAAATACATTCTTGAACGTCTAGAGGAAAAACAAAATCATCTCAAGAGCCTCTTTCAAGATAGAAACTTTGACCAATTTCAACGAGAGATATACCTAGCTTCGATTGACCAGCTTTGGATGGAACATATCGAGAATATGTCTCAACTCCGCGAAGATGTCGCTTTCGAGGGTTACAATCAAAAACAGCCACTGCTTGTCTACCAAGAACGAGCGTATGAAATGTTTGTGAAAATGATGGATGAGGTGAATTACCGAGTTGTCCGCAGCCTCCTCTCAGCAACACCTCAAACACGAGTACAACAAGTAGAAATTGATCTCGATGATCTCAAGACTATTTCTGCACCATCACCAGAAAAAGGAAAAACTTCACAAAGCAATCATCCACTTATGCGAAAATCAGGAGAAGAAGGCATCAGGGTGATTCGAGTGAAATAGAATGAACAAACAGATTAACTAATTATTTGACAAATAAGAATTATTTGTTATAAGTTTTAAATGAAGCCCTCTCTCTGGATACCTTGTTTCAATGAATGAACTCAAGACCTCGATCATGCAAGAATATTTTGATGGTGACCTATGCCAGAAGATGGTCATTTATTGCGTCGTACTTTGCGTCTTTTAATGTGAAAAATAAAGGCATGAATTTTTGAACATATCATTCTCTCAAATGATGGATGTACTGATGACACCTTTGATGGCATTGATTGGCTGATACACCAAAACAGTCTTCCAAGAAACCAAATACATATCTTATGACAATGATGACAAACAAATAATATAGGAAAAATGGGGCGTTTCTTAGAAGTAATAAATTTTGCACAAAGACAGGGAATACAAAATTGTGTTATGACAGACGCCGATATGGTACATATTGGATGAAATGCGTTTGATCTCCTCTCTAAACCGACACAAAAACCCATGATTGTAAGTCACCAAGGGGAATGGAATAACGGTAAATATGATATTTTTACCGCCCAAACCAGCTGAACTCGATCGGTTCGTATATCCACTCTCCGGAAACAATTTACAAGACATGAAATAGATATAACCTTTGCCGAGGGATGTTGATTTTGATTAGAAAGACTTCTAAATAAGCTATTACCTTATGATATGGTGCAAGAGAGATGAGACAGGGGTAATACTCCCTTATTTCTGAAATGCATGAGACATTCATGACAACAACAAATAGAAGAGGTAGTTTTAACAGAAAGAAAACTCAAAGAAGTACTCGTAAAATAGAAAAAATTGAAAATATATATTTCTCTCTATACTCCTCTCATCTGGAGAGTTCGCATAGTGGCCTAGTGCGCACGCTTGGAAAGCGTGTGTGGGGAAACCCACCAGGAGTTCGAATCTCCTACTCTCCGCCATGTTTTACAACCAAGAGATGAGAATCCGAAGTTGAAAAGCAAATTTTTTTGCTTTGCAACAAGGAGCGCCGGTCGCGGCAGAGAGCGACCGAATCTCCTACTCTCCGCCAGTTACACCAAAAAATCATTTATTTCTCAGAGCAAAAATAGTATCACTATTTCGACCCACGGCCGTTTTTTTATGAGCACCCTTATCACATTTTTTGTTTCTCTTTTGGCCATTCCTGCTTCGCTTGGGGTGAGTTTTGACGAACCAGTATGTCGTACGTCAGAATTTACCACTCTTATGTATCATCATATCAGAGAATACGCTCATCTCGATGTGGCAGGGCAAAATATCTCTGTCTCTCCAGAAGAATTTAGGACACAAATGAAATTTCTCCATGACAATAATTACCAAGTAATTACTTCTCGAGATATTCATGAAGGAACAGTGCCTTGTAAATCAGTGATGATTACGTTTGATGATGGGTATTATGATGTCTTCACGCAGGCGTATCCTATTATGCAACAGTACAGCTTCCATGGAGTGATAGGGCTTATACTCGCTAAAATAGATGAATCAGATTATCTTTTTTGACCAGACATTCACCATCTCCAAAAATCAGGCTGGGAAATAGCAAGTCATACTTGGCATCACCCAAATCTTTCACTCCTTGATAAAACACTAATTCACGAAGAAATTCACGAAAGCAAAGAAGATCTCGAAAAATGGTTTCATACAAAAATACATATTTTCATATATCCCAAAGGTCGTTATAGGTACAGTACTTTGGATGAGATAGAAAAATCTGGATATAGGTATGCCTTTACGACACAAACTGGAAAAACTGATCTAAAATACAAACCTCTAGAACTTAAGAGAATTGATGTCATACCGGGGATGACTCGAGAAAAATTTGCACAACTTCTCGAACCAATAGAGACTATCACTGAAAAATAATATCTGGATTTAGGATTTTTGATGGACATTCAATAAGGGTTTTCTCTGGTTTAAGAGAGTTTTTGAGGGCTTCTTGTTTTTCGATTCACACAGCAAAAAGTGCTGTGTGAGGGATTTTTTGAATACTTGGGACAGTCAAAGTAATTCGTTCTGGCGGCATTTTTGGGGCATCAAACATATGGACGTATCCTTCTGTTTGGACGAAAAGCAAAGGATGTCCTGGAAAGAGCGAAGCGATATGCCCATCAGGTCAAAGTCCAAAAATAGCTACATCAGGGATGCCGATGATTTTCGAATATTCGAGAGCGTCTACTTCTGGCATTCAGAGACCGAGAAACTGCTCCGATAAAAAACCAAGAGGTTCTAAAAATGTTTTCCAAACATACGCATCATTACGATCAGGACTCTCCGCAGGCACACATCGCTCATCTACCAAGCACCAACGAAGACAAGTCTTATCAATCCCCTTCCAGACATCTGGATTTCAAAGAATTGAAGCATACCATCCATCCAGAGAATGTCATCCGGGAAGGGCGATAGTGACAGTTTCCTGTTTTTGAAGTAAAGCCTGAAGACTTCTCATGAACCAATCAGTCACTTCTGAATAAGAGTGTGTAATCATAAAAGTAAAAAAATAATTAGCCAAACATTAAGACTTCTGGACGGAAAATAAGTAAGAATCCAATAATGAGCATCAAGATTCCGCCAACAAGATGCGAATACTTCGTATATTTTGTTGTGATGCCAAATGCTTCTAGAGTGACCATAGAAATGATAAAAACAAGTAGATCATCCAACATAAAAAAGAATATATAGAGAAGAACATAGAGATAATGCTGTGCGGTGGTAAGATCATTCATTGCAAGCATTTGAGTGAAGATCACCGGCAAACCAGCAGAACAGAGAAGCTCTATTAGATTCACAGAAAAGGCCAGTACAGCGACTCCGACAAGCGCTATCATCATATTTTTCTCATGGATAATATCTTTGATTTGTTGCGAGATTTTCTTGCGTTTCTTGGTCGAGACTATTTCGCATCCACTGTCTCTCGTCTTCCAATAAGTATAAATATTCCAGCTACCTCCAGCAAGCGCAAAAATACCTATCGCTGCACGAATACTCGCGATAAATCCAATAAAAATCATCACTTGAAGCCAAGCAGTAATAAAGAGAAAATATGAGAGCGCGGAAACAAAGATAAAGGCAAACCCAATGATCCACATTTTCCGTCGATCCTGCATACCGATGAGCATACTGATCAGAAAAATCAGTATCCACATGGCACAAGGATTAAATCCATCCAGTGCCCCCAGTATGACCGTTACAATAGGGAGAGAGAGATCCCGGAGTTGAACTGTGCCAAAAAACGGCACAGACACTTGTGTACTCGTATCACCTGAGGCTGGTTTTTCTACTTGTTCCATTACTTCAGTTTGTTTTTTTGTTTCTACTTCTCGTGCTGCAAGCACAGGCGCTACGAGGTCAGCGCAAGTATTCTCGAGACAATATTGCACGGCTTCCTCAATCTGTTTCCCGGTAGTCTCATCGCTACCATAGCCTACAATTTTTACATCCCCAATAAGCGTAAGAGGGACGCTATTGACAGGAGTAGCAAATCCTTTGGCAACTTCCTGAATAAGTTTTTGATTTTTTGTGTCGTTCCAGATTTCAAATTGTTGGATTACCAATTTGTTTCCATATTTTTCTTCGAGGACTGGAAGAAATTCGCGCTCCTTTTCACAATGAGGACAACCATCTCACCAAAAGAGATAGAGTTTTGCAGTATTTTCTTGAGCAAATACCGAAGTAACTCAAACGAGAGAAAATGCAAGAAGAGAGAGAAGAATTTTTTTCATAAATAAAGAATTATAAATTTTTCAGTGATTCTATCTTTTTAAGAAATTCATTACGGGAGATTTCTCCGTGAAATCGAGCTACTTCCCTACCATCTTTTCCAAAGAAAATAAACTGAGGAAGTTTATCGAGATTACCATATTGCTTCAGCACTTCCTCATCTTCGTCAATATCATAGGATATTGTTTCAAGCCACGGATTTTCAGATTCTATATCGCGCCAGATGGGTTTCATCACGATACATCCAGCACACCAGACGGCTCATATTTTTACGACTTTCATAGCTTATTCTTTACAACAATCAATCACATCACCAATCAACGCATTATCAAGTCGTTCCGTACGATTTTTTACATCGTCTGTCTTACCTGTACCAATATCGAGCACGAGTGCCCAAAACATACAATAAGCATCATATGATTTTTGGAAAAACTCTTCAGATTCCTTCATCTTTCCAGCTCAGAGTTGTTTGGTTCCTACCTCCATCAATCGCATAGAGGTCGAGAGAAGGTGTTTACAGGTGCACCATACTTCCCCCTCGTATTCTTTAATAACTTCTTTGAGGAGGGTCTTTCGCATTTCGCGAACTTCCTGAAGCATAGTGAGATACTTCGTCTTCCCTGTTTTGTTGTAGGTGAAAGCGAGATGTTCCTCTATACTGATCAAATTCATGATGCCAATAACGAGGTCTTGTTCTGTTGAGAGATCAAAATCATCATGCTTGCGGAGAGCGTCCACTTTTTCAATAAGCTCATTGAGAGAATATTTTTTTGTTTTCTTTTCCATAAATGATAAAATGAGTAATAAGAAACCGACTAAAACGTGTCCATTATCCTAAAAAGGACAAATATTGCAAAATAAATAGTAACCAATATGTCGTGACAAAAACAAAAAGATAGGTTTACCAAAAGGTACTAAACTTCCCTGCTCCCGAGAGGATAGGTGTGTAAAAGAGGACAGTTATCCGTGCAGTGTAGCAAATCATTCACCACTTGCCACGCAGCTCGCACGCTATCCCATCGAACAAAATATGTCTCATCATATGCCAGAGCCTGCTCAATGAGTAATTCATAGGCATTATTTTTATTTGTTTCACTTTCACGGAAAACCATCTCAGTGCCGTCCTGAAAAATAATCTGAACAGAGCTTTCTTTTCTATCGAGAGCCTTCCCTGTTTCCAGTATCACATCCGTACCAATCCAGTGAGGATTATCAATAGTCAGATGGACTCGAATATAGGTTTCCGTACGAGAATCTGGTCGTACTCCAGGAACTGCACGATATCACTCATATTGTCAGAGCACGATATCATGCCGAGGATCTAGAAGAAGAGGCGCAACACTCGAGAGGGCAATAAAAATATTATCACGTAAATCATCGGCATATTTTTCTCGACATGGCATTTTCATCGTCGTGATTGCTAGGAGCTGCAAGAGATGATTTTGCAGGAAATCTCTCGTCGCACCACTCGTATCATAATATGGCCCCCTATCTCCTATTTCCAGAGTTTCTCGTGCTGTAATAGCAATTTTTTTGATGCGATTATGATACCAATTTTCACCCTGAGAAATCCTATAGGAAAAAAGCTCTCGAACAAAATTTTTCCCTAAATAATGATCTACGCGATAGATTTGATGTTCATTGAAATATTTCTGTAGCTCGAGATTCAGCTGAATGGCTGTGACCAGGTCGTGTCAAAATGGCTTTTCAATCATCAAAATTGACTGCTTTGTATTGAGTCATACGGAGGCGATACCTCATGCCACAGGTGCAAAATGCTCTGGGCTCAGACAAAGATGATATACGATTTCACCATCGAGCGCACCTACAGATTCCATAGTTACTTTCAGAGGAGCATAATCAGTTCCATCAACATCAATACGTACAT
Source organism: uncultured Candidatus Peribacteria bacterium (assembly GCA_964521495.1). Lineage (GTDB taxonomy): Bacteria > Patescibacteriota > Gracilibacteria > BD1-5 > JAGOOR01 > JAGOOR01. The sequence goes on from CAZFTF010000001.1 coordinate 83,550, forward strand.
AGGAAAGAGTCTCAAAATGACCGAGAAGGTCTGGATATGGTGACAAGAAATCATGAAAATCCTCGCGCGTCCAGTCGCGTCGACCGACACAAATCAGATGATTATAGGCTCATTTATGCAAGAGCTTACCAAGTGCTGGAAGCACATAACGGGTTGCAAGGTCACCCGTCGAACCAAAAAGTACAAAAGTTTTCATGCAAACTATTATATAAATTTTTTGATAAAGGAATATTTTTTATGCTTTTTGGAGATTTTAAAAAAATTTGTGTTTTCTATTTTTTAAACTACAATTTTTTTTGTAAAATAATAAAATACTTTTTTCTCTTATGTGATGAAATACTGATGTCTTCCGCGAAAATCAAGAACGAAACCAGCAACACCCTAAAACATGGGAAGAGTTGGTACAATATTTACGTCTTCATGTTAGTATTGATGTCCACACACTAAATAAGAGTGTTTCTGGCGCGATGCACGATATACCTCATAATACATCATTGGGACGAAGATGAATGCAGATAGATAAAGTTCAATGCCTCGCCCCAGGTCAGAATAATCTATGCAATAGATTATTTCAGTTACTTTTATTACGATTCGCTGTAAAAAATGCCTATTATCCTGATACCTCAAACGATAGTGAAAGACTTTGGATGTCAGAAGTCCAAATACCATTGGAAAGAATGGAACTTTGGAAACCATGGATGTACTGATACCATCAGACACTTTCCCAAAAAGAGATAAGAATTTTACGGCAACTCTCCGAACAATATCCACTTAAAAAAGGATATCGTAATACAATACCAGCAATTAGGGCATCTATAATAGCAAGATGATTATCAGAACCTGCAGTCCCGGCAAATTACTGAAGAAATTTTGCAACACCGATTCGTGTAGCGAGTCTCACTGGAGGACTTCGTAAAGAAACAACAGCAATAGATTTATTACTTGAATGAGCGTTAAAGGCATGATATCTATCGTCAAATTTTCGGGGGAAAAAACAGCCCGAAAAAGTTGCATAAAACGTCTCATCAAATTTTCTTGTCAGAGAGAATATCTATAAATTTTTTCTGCTTTATTAACTTTTTTATATTGTGTCCTGGATAACTGATTTTACATCCGAAAATAAACCTATTGTTGCACTCGCACCGATGGATGGATACTGTGATAGTGCTTTTCGATATATTTGCAAAAAAGTTGCTCCAGAGATTGTAGTATTTTCAGAATTTTACAGCGCCGATGGTCTCTTTCATAATCCCTCTCTTGCTCAAAAAGTGCTCACGCATGACCCTATTGAACATCCTCTTATTTTTCAAATATTTGGCAATAATCCTGATACCTTTCTTGCGGCAGGGAAACTCATCGAATCGTATGGAGCTCAGTGAGTCGATATCAATATGGGGTGTCCTGCCAAAAAAGTGGTCAAATGTGGCTATGGATCTGGGCTTATGATGGATAAAGAACGAGCGATGAGGATCGTCAATATTCTCGCAGAGAATCTCGGTATACCCGTCAGTGTCAAGACTCGCCTTGGCTGGAACACTGCTGACGAGCTTATCGAATTCTGACAAGCATTACAAAATGCTGGCGCACAGTTAATCACAGTGCATGGGAGGACATTTCAACAAGAATATACGGGAGAAGCGAACTGGGAACCTATTTATGAACTCCAAAAACATCTCACTATTCCTGTTCTTGGTAATGGGGACTGCAAGAACTATGACGATGGAATGAAAAAAATACAAAATCTTGCTGGTTTTATGATCGCACGATCTTCTCTCGGGAATCCTTGGTGTTTTTTGCCAAATAACTACACACCCTCTTGGAGAGAACGAATTCTCATCATAACAGAACATATGGATAAAATGATAAGTACCAAAGGTGAGCAAAGATCCTGTCTTGAAATTCGCAAACATTTTGTACACTATCTTCATGGCTTTGAAGGCGTGAAAGAATACCGCAAGAGGCTTGCCACTCTCACAAGTCTCCAAGAAGCCAAAACAATACTTGAAGAACTCGGCCAAATAACAGATATCCCGAGTAATAAATAAATTCTTCCTTCGCCTTCGCCTTCTCGCCCCCCCCTACCACTATCTCTCTCCTATGTACACTCGAGTATTTATTTCCCTGATGATGATCCTCTGCATCTTTGGACTTATCTCAAGCTCAATACTCTACTATGGTTTTGATCCGAGTTATCATCCAGCGCTCTCAGTAGTGATGATGTCACTCTCTCTCTTTCTCGGTCTAGGGTCACTAATGGGGCTCATTATCCTCTGAATCAAAAAAATTATGAGAAGAGGCTATATCTATCCTATGGATGCTTTCCGATCATTTCGGCACGGACTTCTCATGATGCTCCTCATAATAGGACTCTTCTTATTGTTTGTTTATAACTCATTCAATTTTTTGACAAGTTTTTTATTGATTTGTATAGTCTTTTTGCTAGAACTTATATTGACGAAAATGGAAGATTCATAATATGAGAGTATGCACTCTGTCTACATTCAACATTTAACAGACGTCCACTCTCAAGAAACCCTTTCTTCGTCTGTACAAAAAGATTCCAAAAACACACTCGTTTGTGTCTGTCATACGCCACACTCGACACTGACGGATACTCTCCATAGATACTGCAACGATACATTTTTATCCTACGAGATCAATGAACAGGATCCTGTTGCTACTTTTACAGAAATTTTGGAACACATCAATGCGCACCTTGCACACCTCTATCATGCGCATAAAAAATCAGACGTTTCTCTCTTTATCGGACTCATATCAGAGAACCATATTCATTTTTCAATGTTTGGGAAAAATCTCACAGGCATACTCGTGTCTCAAAAAGTAACAGAAGATCTCTTTCATGGGATGGATAGTCACGATGGACAATTTGTCTATGATTCCCATGGAGAAATACATGCCAATGAATCCGTCTATATCTTTTCGCCAAAAATTGATATAAGTATTGTCCAACAAGAATGCAAAACCCTCGGACATCTCTCTCTCGGAAAGAGATGCGCTCTTATCGCGGAACATATTGAGAGAGCGAATATCCACAAACAGGGTATTCTGCTTGCTATCTGACGAGAAGACGAGGAAGAACGCACGGCATGGAAACCAGAAAAAATCACACCCCTCAGCCAAACAATTGTCTCCGCTCTTGAAACCAAAACAAAGAACGTCAACAATAAAATACAATGAACATTTCGGTCTATGAGTGACAAGGCTCAAAACTGGATGCTCATTTCTGGACTTTTTATAAGTATTATATTATTGTACATCATCCTGTCTGGGCTTATGAAATCACAGTATGCTATATTTGTACCCCAAAAATACAGAGATGTTCTTACCGAAGCTCGCGTAGAGCTCACAAATGCTTCTCGAGCTATGGATAAGCCAGAACAATTCGGGCCAGCTATTGCAAAGGCACGAGAGCTCCTACAACAAGTGAAGAGTAAAAACGTTCTCCAGATGGATGTCGAAGTACTTGAAAAAGAAATTGCTGTCCTCGAAAAAAATATTAACAAGGTTGTTTCACTCACCACGGAACAGTACAGTCTTATCTACAAATTTGGACAAGGAACTGCTTCAACACCATTTAATATATATATGTTTGACAAAAAACTCTATTTTGTCACTCAGAAAAGCATTATAGGACCTTATATGACTGGAGAATCTCCGAAAGAATATCCCATTCCAAATGGAGAATCTTCTCTTACTTCTGATATTGACAGTGATGGTCGTATTTATTTTACTTCGAGTAGTAGCAAGATATATCTATTTGATAAAGGATCGATCAATTCACTTGGGGTACAGCAAGTAGGCGGATGGGATGAGAATAGCGATATCAGTATCTACAATTCCAATATCTATCTTCTCTCGAAAGATAAAAAACAAATCTATAAACACAGAAAACAATCAGAGAATATGTATTCCGGTAAATCCCTTGTGATTACTCCAGAAACCCAAACAAATCCAATCGTCAGTATAGATATCGACGGAAGCGTTTGGCTCTTAGCTGGAAAAGGTGGCGGGCTGATTACTGAAAAGATTTTGACTGCTCCAAAATACGAACGACGAGGCATCGTCATAAACAAGCTCGGAATTAACACTTTCACAAATACAGATCCTCTGGTTACAAAGATCTATGCAGACCCTGCATACCAAGAAATATACATCCTTGCAGATAATCGTATTTGGGTTTTTATGCCAAATTCAAAACGATTTAACGATGTTCGATCTCTGGAATATATTGGACAAATAGATGTACAAAATATTGTCATTACAGATATAGCTGTGCAGCAATCTGGTGATATCCGAGAAATATTTTTCTGAAGCCCTAAGAGTGGTGTTTTCTCTACCAAATTTACTGTTAAGGACAATAAGATTCATATTTACTCGAACTAATATGATGTATCCGATAGAGGCTATCGTGCTCAAGAAAAATCGCATTAGTGAACACAAAATCGTTTTCACATGTTTCTCGAGCGAGTATGGCAAGATAGATATCTTCTATACGGACTCAAAAGGAAGTCCCAAACTTGATACGCTCTCACATTTCACTGGGAGAATAATGACTAAAGAAAAAAATACTCTTTCGCAGATCTATAAAGTATCCTCTTTCTCATCGAGCAATACCTATGAGGTGTATGATATAGCTGGATGGAGTGTCTCTATCCTCTACACACTTCTCGCACACGGGCTCCCCTATCCAAAACTTTTCCAACTTCTCACATCTATTCTTGAGAAAGAAACACTCTCTCTCCATGATTTTCTCCTCTTTCTCGTCCAAACCTGTCGAGACTTTGGTATTACACAGTGTGATATTCGAGACTACGCGGCGAGACTGCAAAATCCTTCAGAGCATTACAAGATTCGTCTCGAAATAGAAAGCTGGGTACAAAATTATAAACTCTCCTGTTAACCCTGTTCTTCAACGGTGAGCCTATCTTCCTCCGAGAGAAAAAGACGAGCAATGCGGATTTCATCAAATGAATATTCTTCTTCATACGTATCACAGAGGTGTTCGCGCACTGGACCAAGCTGGAGAGTTCCAAGAGCAACAAAGGCGTCATGAATAATAGCTAATCGCTCCTCGTCTTCTGGGCGATACAGTGCAAGATTTATTTTTTTCTTTTCTTCCAATAGTTTTTCAAGATGGGAAAAAATAGTCAGTGGTTTTAAGTCTCGTATTTGTGCAATTTCTTCAAGTGACTTAACTTGTTGTAAATATTCATAGGTCTCCAGGTGGGTTGCGATTTTTTTGCCCGATTTTGACTCTTTTGGGATTGTTTTTTGAGCTTCCAGGACACCACCAAGTCTCCTGATGGCTGCCTTTTGAGTCTCCAAAATATCATCTTCAGTCATAGAAGCCAGATCTTCGACGAGCTCATCACACCTGTCCTGCAATACTGCATCATATTCACGAACCCGAGGATCTATCTCCAGAGCAATACGATTGAAACCACGAAGAATCAACCCTTCCAAAGTCCGAATACGAGACAGCGCCACATATCCTTGACCTGCCACGAAGGCATCAAGCAAATTAATGACAGCGGTATCGAGAGTCATCCCCTGCGATTTATGCACCGTAATAGCCCAAGCAAGCCGCAATGGGAGTTGAGAAATAGAGGCTTTTATTTTGCCATTTTCTTCAATCATCCAGTCACTCTCACCGACCGTAATCTGGCGACCATCTAAAAGTTTCACGACAGGCATCCCATCATCCAAACCCGAAACGTGTCCAATAGTCCCGTTCATATAGCCCGCTTCTGGATTATTTTTGACAAACATCACCCTCGCTCCTTTTTTGAGAACGAGTACTTCTGGTGCGAGACATCATTTCTTGAGTGCTGTAGCAAATTTCTCAGCTCATTTTGACTCCATTATATAGGTATATTCTTCTCCAAATATCTCAGCAAGTCTGTCTGAATTGTAGGCATCAACAGCGACATTTTTGGTAAAAAGTTCCGTATGATCATCCGTGTACACCTCCATATTTCGAGACAAGAGTAATGCTCGAGAAGTATCAGAAACGGCACCGCTTCGTATCTCATTGAGTACTGAGAGCAGCGAACCTTCTGTATCTCCATATGATTGTCGATATTGTGTGGAGAGCACGCATGGCACTAAATTGAGATATCACCAAATTCGATGCTCAAAAGCATAAGAAACTTCACTTCCTCGTGAAACTGGCGGAAGCTGAAAAAAATCCCCTACAAAAACAATCTGAATACCTCAAAATGGCTCAGATGAGACACGAGCCGATTGCAAGAGTCTGTCCAAAGTTGCGATAAAATTACCGCCCAACATCGATATTTCATCGATGATGAGAACTGAGGTTTTTACAAATCGTTTCACGAGATATTCACGAGAAATCAAGTCTTCTATTTCATCATCTGTAAGCGTATCTCGTATCCCCATACCGCTCCAAGAATGTATCGTCATTCCACCAATATGCGTCGCCGCAATACCGGTCGAAGCTGTCACAGCCAGAGCAATACTATGCTCACGGCAATATGAAATAAAACGATTCACGAGAAACGTCTTTCCACTCCCAGCAGCGCCGGTCAGGAGAATATTTTTCCCCATAGTGAGGAGTGTAAAGGCTTGGTCTTGATTCACGCTCGGAGTGTATGAGAAAAGTGAAAAATCTCAAGAAAAGGTTTATTTCCTAGATGGTTTTTTCACGAACCCCTTTTGATGGAAAAATTGAATAAGAGGAAAAGAATGGTCTATAGCTCCGGCTAGTTCTTCTATGAGTGTCTGATGTGCTTCTGGTTCATTTTTCAATATTGCTACCAATCTGAGACGATAAGTGTTATTTCGTCACAAAAGCGCCGCCAATTCACTCTTGTGAGCTGGAGTAACTCATGGAACATCAGATGTAAGAAAATGTAGAGCTCTCTTTGCAACTTTTACTGGACATTTATTTGGGCTTTGAATCATCCCTGGGAGCTCTTTTATAGTTGCCACCTCTGGCATACATCAATTTTTAAAAAATAAAAAGTATCATAATTGTTTTTTGTGCTTGTCAAATTTACATTTTTATATTCTATGAAAGATTTATTTTTTTGGTATTGTGATTCTCAATGTTGTTCTTAGGAGATAGAGAACATTGTCAGGATTAATGGTCTCACCCTCAATAAATTGACTCAATCTCTCAATAAGAGGAGCGCTGAGAGCTTGAAATTTTACTCCTGAAGGATCGCTACATAACGTGTAAAGTTCATCTATATCTGAAAGTAGTAAAATCTGATTAGCAATAAAAGTTTCGTTTGTTGTAGGCTTTTGAGCATCTGAATTTTCTGGAACGGAAGATATGGATGACTGAGACAGGGTCTGCTTTGTGACTTTTTCTCTTACATCATTAGATACAGAAACATTTGTTGAGGATTTTGAAGAAGAAGGCGTGAGAGGCTGAGACGAAGTATTTGTGTGACGCTTGATGTCTGGTATATGAGACCACCAATCAACCTCAGAGGTTTCTGGCGGATCAGACTTTCGTCTTATCCATTTTGGCGGAGGACCATCAAGAGGATCCCTATAAGGTGAATGATTCATAAAAAATATTACTATTATAATATAATTATAGCATATATAATATTTAGTCAAATATACTACAGAAAATATTCTCTCTATTGAAAGGAGATTATTTATTGCATTCTCTTCTGACTAAACTATAATCCCCTCACTAATTCATTCTTATGAAAAACATTTTCACTGTGACCGTACTTTCCCTTCTGAGTATTTTAATGGTTACTGCTTGTACACAGACTCCTCGAAGTCCAGCCGATGAAGTGGTAAAGCCAGACAAAGAAACCCTAGACCAACAAAAAGCATTTGATCAGGCAATGATAGAAAAAAATGGTATAAACAAATAAGAGAACCAAAAAATTTGCATTTATAGGACTTCTTTTTATAATCCCAGCATCTCTTTTTGACAATGCTTTTTTAGAGTGCAAAAACAAAGCAATGAATCACATTTATCCTTTATTTTTTCTTTATGCATACAGGTAAGATCAAATCCATCATCGGTGTGGTCATCGATGTAGAATTCTCAGATGGTTATATTCCAAATATCTATGATGCTCTAGAGGTGCAGGATGAGAACAAGATTATTCTCGAAGTCCAACAACAGCTTGGTGATGGTGTCGTCCGTACGATCGCCATGAACCCCGTCGACGGTCTCCAAAGAGGATCAGATGTGAAAGCCCTTGAATCCCCTATTATGGTACCTGTTGGTACCAATACGCTCGGACGAATGTTTAACGTCCTAGGTCATCCCATCGATGAAAAACCAGCTCCACACACTGAGAAAAAGCTCCCAATTCATCGTGCAGCCCCAGAATATGAAGAACTCACAACTCAAGCAGAGATTTTTGAGACAGGTGTCAAAGTTATCGACCTTGTCGCCCCTATGCTCAAATGAGGAAAAGTAGGACTTTTCGGAGGTGCGGGTGTAGGTAAGACCGTTATCATGCAAGAATTGATCCACAATATCGCCTCAGAACACGGAGGATATTCTGTAGTAGCGGGTGTAGGAGAGCGAACTCGTGAAGGAAATGACCTCTACCATGAAATGAATGATTCAGGCGTTATCGACAAAACCGTGATGGTGTTTGGACAAATGAACGAAGCTCCTGGTCCTCGTGCTCGTGTCGCCCTCACAGGTCTCGCAATGGCGGAATACTTCCGTGATGAAGAACATCGTGATGTCCTCCTCTTTATCGATAATATTTTCCGATTTACACAAGCTGGTTCTGAGATTTCAGCCCTTCTCGGTCGTATCCCATCAGCAGTAGGATATCAACCAACTCTCGCAACAGAAATGGGTACTCTCCAAGAACGTATCGCTTCAACGAAGAATGGTTCCATCACTTCTGTACAAGCGGTATATGTACCAGCGGATGACCTCACAGACCCTGCTCCAGCAAACACTTTTGCCCATCTCGACTCAACAGTAGTATTGAATCGTAGTATTGCCGAGCTCGGTATCTACCCTGCGGTAGACCCTCTCGACTCAACATCTACCGTCCTCACGCCTCGTGTTGTCGGTGAAGATCATTACAATACTGCTCGTGCTGCTCAGAGAATCCTCCAGAGATACAAAGAACTCCAAGATATCATCGCCATCCTCGGTATGGATGAGCTCTCAGAAGATGACAAACTCGCTGTTTCTCGAGCTCGTAAAGTTCAAAGATTCTTCTCACAACCATTCTTCGTCGCAGAGCAATTCACTGGTACACCAGGTGTCTACGTCAAACGAGAAGATACAGTGAAAGGATTTGCGATGATTGTCGCAGGTGAACTCGACCATATTCCTGAAAAGTACTTCCTCTACAAAGGGTCTATCGACCAAGTTATCAAGGATTTTGAGGAAAGTAGAAAAGAAGTTAAATAACTTATGGTTAAAGAAAACGTTCCATCTGCAGAGAAACCAAGTCTATTCTTAGTTGGAAGCTGAGAGGAAATTACAGCCCTCTTACAAAAAACCCCAACAAGAGTACTCCATCTTACACCAGATGTTAGATGAGGATGGAAAATAGAAAACGAATTCCTTGGAGATGATTGGAAAATAAAAGAAAAAGATGGGAACTTCTATATAACTACCCGGTCTCGAGCAGGGGGACATGCGGTTGGGCACACTTCTGAACCATTCGCTGCATATAGACATCCAAAGTATTCTTAATTTTCTCCTATGTTATTTTCTCTTATCTCCACCACCCGAAAAGTTCTCGATAAAATCGAGATTGATTCTGTCACTATTCCTACCATCCAGGGAGAAATACAGGTACTCCCCCACCACCTTCCAGTTCTCGGGGTGACGCAGCCTGGAATTCTTAAAGTCATGCGTGCAAATTCTTCTCAGGAAGAAATCTATGCTCTCGGATCTGGTATCTATGAAGTCGATACAGATGGTGTACGAGTCATCGCTGACATGGTAGCCAAAAGCTCTGAAGTAAATCACGAAGATATTCAAAAGAAAAAAGAAGAAGCAAAACAGTTTATGGCACAAGCCCAAAAAGATGGACTCCATAATACAGCAGAATACCTCGCAGCAGAAGAAAATTATCTGAAACAAACAGCTCTCGAGCAACTTGCTAAAAATAAATAAAACATTTTATTCCTCGAAAATAGAAATGAGAGTTCGAGAGGAAATACTGTTTGAGCGTCATTAAACTCTGATTTTAAAGCTGCCGATTTGGAAAGCGAGTTTATTTCCTCTCGGCAGTTTTGCGTACTTTTGCTGTCAAAAGTACAAAAATGGAGCCCGAAATTGAAACGGAACTGACCCTTGCGAAAAAACAAAAAATCATACAATCCTCTCCTATGAGTAAAGACTACTATTCCATTCTCTGAATTGAGCGAAATGCCTCTGCTGAGGAAATCAAAAAAGCCTACCGAAAAAAAGCGATGGATCATCATCCAGACAGGCATGGTGGAGATAAAAGTAAAGAAGATGAATTCAAGACTATCAATGAAGCCTACGCTGTCCTATCAGATGCTCAAAAGAAAGCTCGTTATGACCAATTTGGATCTGCCGATGGAGGCGGATGATTTGGTGGAATGGGTGGATTTGATTTCGGAGATATCAATGTTGAGGATATTTTTGGCTCTGTTTTTGGGAATATGGGATGATTTGGAAGACAACAACGAACACAGAGAGACGAAGGCGGTGAAGATATACAATATGATATCCGGATAACCTTTGCAGAGAGCTTTTCTGGGGTAAAAAAAGAGATTTCTTTTGACAGAATGACTCAGTGTGAAACCTGTCATGGTCATGGAACAAAAGACGGAAAATCACCAAAAATCTGTACTGGATGCAAGGGATCTGGCTATGTCACCAAGTCCACTCGGAGTATATTTGGCATGATGCAGCAGACAGTCGTCTGCTCAGAATGTCATGGAGAAGGAAAAATCATAGAACATGCTTGCTCTGAGTGTCATGGAAAACGCCGAATAAAAACAAAAGTCACTCAGACAGTCGAGATACCGGCTGGAATCGATGATGGGATGACAATACGCATCAATGGCGAATGACACACAGGAAAACACGGAAACGGTGACCTCTATGTCGTCTGTCAGGTCGAGCAATCACAGGAAATCCTCATCCGCAGAGAACAAAATCTCTACAGCACCATCAGGATTAGCCCAGTTGAAGCAGTTTTAGGTGTTAATAAAAAGGTAAAATTCCCTATCCTCTGAGAGAGAGAAATCAGAATCGCGGCTGGTACACAACACGGGAAAAAGATTCAACTCACCAGTGAAGGAATGCCCATTATCGGGAAAAAAGGTCACGGAGACCTCATTATCACCATTGAGATACTCGTTCCAGGTAAGGTTTCAAAGGCTGAAAAAGCACTTTATGAAGAGATTTTGAAATTAGAAAAGTAGTTATTCTTGAAAAACACAAGAAGAATTCTATAGTATACACATGTTTCAAACTATACTCGAAAATATCTTCACCAAAAAGAAACAATCTTGGTATCATATTCTGTCTGCGAGCCTCATTATCGTCTTCTGGTGGGGACTCTGGAATATTCTCGATTATCTCTTTCTCGGAAGTAGCCTTTCTCTGCATCAAATAGGTGTTTTGGTGAGCATTATCACTCTCAGTGTCGTGATCCTTATACTTATTGATTTTGATCTCTCGGATTTTTACTAATTTTATTTGTATTTAGCAAAAAACTATGCTAAGATAATTGCATGGAATACACTCAAACAGTTATTGGTCACCGAGACGGCGTATTAGTCATCTCAGCAGTAGGGATTTTGGATGAAAAAACATCTCCCCCTATTTTTGCTCAGATTTTGAAATACACCCATGAGGCACCTCAAATTGTCATATTCGATCTCTCTGCGATTACTGGGGTAAAAACGGCTTTTCTCAATGGAATCATAGAGGTCCACAACTATCTTATCAAAAATGGTGGTGATCTCGTGGTGGTAAAATGAGTCATAGAAGATATTTTGACTATTACAGGTATTTCCAAAAAAGTACAAACATTTGACACGCTTGAAAATGCGCTTTTCTATTGCCATGAACATTTCCCTCATGTCATTGATTTCATTTTAAATCAAAAAAATCAAATTCTTATAAAAGAAGTGAGTGATAAAACAGATGCCGGGGATGATAAGAATTTTTTTACAGATGAATCAAAAAATATACCAGATATTGAAAAAATTCTTTCCTATTCTTTTATTATCAATGCCTCTGATCTACATTTACAGGCTGGAAAATATATTTCCTACCGAGTGGAGTGAATACTCGTACAAATGTCAGAACATCCAGTCCTCACAGAAAATCATCTTAATATCATAAAGGATGCCCTTCTGAAAAATCATCCGAAAATGAAAAATGATCTCGAATCAGAACATGATATAGATTTTGGTTATGTCTCTGAAAAAAATAATATATCCTTTCGTGTGAATGGTTTTTGGGCTCTCGGAAAACTCGGTTTTTCCTTTCGAAGAATTGAAAAAAAAGCAAGAACATGCGAAGAACTAGGACTTCCAAAAAGTATAGAAAAATTCATACGAGCTAAACAGGGGCTTGTGCTTATAACAGGACCTACTGGGTCTGGTAAATCCACCACTCTCGTATCAATGTTAGAGGAAATCAATACAATTCGATGAGAAAATATTATTACCATTGAAGATCCTGTGGAATTTATTTTTACAGATAAAAAATCTATCTTCTCCCAAAGAGAGATAGGAAGAGACACGGATTCATTTCCGGCTGCTATTCGTGCAGCTATGCGAGAAGACCCAGATATTGTAATGGTGGGAGAGATGCGTGATGCAGCCACTGTGGAAGCAGCTCTCAATCTTGCAGAAACAGGACATCTCGTGCTTTCCACACTTCATACATCTGGTAGTGTACAAACCATCAGTCGAGTAGTCCAATTCTTCAATGCCGAGCAACAAAGACAAATTTATGGACGTCTTGCTGATAGCCTTTTGGGCGTACTATCACAGAGACTCCTAATGCGAAGAGATGGAACAAGAAAGCGAATTGCTATTTTTGAGCTTATGCTCGTCAATCCAGGTATCAAAAATCTCATACGATCGGGTGATATGGCACAAATGAATAATGCTATAGAAAATGGTCGCTCTGAGGGTATGGTACCGATGCATATCCACGCCGCGGAATTGGAAAAAAGAGGAATTATCCACCGTGAAGACTATGAAGGATTTTTTACCAATCAAGATATCTAATTATTATGAAACTCGCACACAAATACACTATAATTGGGCTCTGAATAATCATTATTTGTAGCATGTTTGCGACAAATAGTTATGCAAAGTGAATTGTAAATATCGGATGAAGCGGGGAGATACAAGACATCGTATCAATAAATGTGAGTAATCGTTTAGCTGGTGGTGATTTACAGAATACTCTTTATTATCTTGCTGAAAAGGTGGTAAAATTTGTGCGATTATTGTTGAACGGTATAGCGCTGCTTGCTATGCTCTATGTAGGATATTTATGGGTAACAAGTATGGGGAATGAAGAAAAAACCAGTGATGGGAAAAATCGAATTATCCTTATCGTACTCTGACTTTTCCTCGTAAATGCCTCAAGCGCAATTTATGGAATATTCACAGGAAGTGACTATATGTATGATGGTTTTGGAAATAAAATTGATGATTCAAAAGGTTATCTAAGCATTAATTCAAACTTAGATACCATAAGAGATAATAGCGAAAAATGTAATTTCCTCTTTTGTCCAAGAAACTTTATGTGAACAAGTCTCAATTCTATTGTCACAATGCTCGAAATAATCATGATAGTGGTCGCCATTGTTATGTTTACTATTGGTGGATTTATGATGCTCTTGGGGTGAAGAGAATCAGCATCAGAGACAGCCAAGAAGCGACTAAGTTACTGAGTAATTGCACTAGTTATAACAGGAATTTTGGAGGCAATTTATAGAGCAATATATTTTCAATCCGGTCTTGAAAATATAGAAATAAAAACCACCTCAGTCCTGATTCAATGAGCAAAATTTTTCATGTATTTAGCTGGACCTATAGCGATTATCTATATAATTATTGGAGGGTATTATTTTATCACTTCATGAGGCGACGAAGAGCGAGCAGATAAAGGGAAAAAAATACTCACATACACCGCCTTTGCTACTATTATGCTCCTTTTAGGATACACATTTATTATGGAAATTGTTGGATTAAAGCTTTTCTAAAATTATGAAAAAAATAGTATATATAACTCTTCTGCTCGTCGGTATTATTACCACTTCATACGCTGCTGATCTAAACCCAAACTACGATAAGTCTGGGGAAAATCTAGGAGTGCCCACCAGAATCTGTACGGTCACAAGCGAACCTTGTAAATTGTCAGACAAAAAGAATGGAGATGGACAAATGGCTCGGTATGAATGTTGTGTATCTGCAGCAACTGGATTCACTGATCTTGTATCTCAAATATACAAATATATATTCTTTATCAGTCTCGTGTTGTGAGTACTTTTTATGGTAATATTGGGCATCGGAATATCTATGTCTGGCTTTGATGAGGGGGAAATCAAAGAAAAAGCCAAAAAACAACTTATTGCAACACTTATCGGCATCGTCGCACTCGCATTGATTCCTTGGATTCTAAAAACAGTTGCACCATTCATATTTCAATAAAACTTTTTATCAAAAAAATCCTCTCGATATCGAGAGGATTTTTTTAAAATAAATTTATAAAATTTAAATCGATGTTTTCTTTCTATATGAAAGGGTGGCTCATAGAAAAAGAGCAATGCTCAGAATCACATAGAGAGATGTGCCTGTTTGGGGAAGCTGATCTATCTCCACTGGAGTTTTTTCGGGATCTTCTGATTCCAGAGGAATCGAAACATCCACACGCTCTATCCCGAGCTCCTCTGTCTTCTTTTGGAGACCATCAAGAGCCTCATCGGGTTGTATAGCAGGACTTGCTACCGTATTTTTTGCTTCCATGTCGTCTCATGTATCTGGGAGAAGAGGATCCTGTTTAGTCTCAACAAATTGAGTTTTCTCTGGTACTAACACTGGTTCTGTGACAAAAATAATTGTAGAAGTCTTTCTCGACTCTGGGGGCATATCCATTCCTGAAATATCTGTCACCTTTTTGAGGACAATATCATGAGACATGTCAGGTGCCATCTTGCCCTCTAGGCGTATTTGGACAATGCGGAGATCCTCTGGAGAAAGAGTAATTTCTTTGATAGTACGAGATTTTTTTGTTTCTGTATTCACTATTTCAATTTGTGTCTTTTTGAGATCAATTGCATGAGAAAAAGTCAAAGAAATGTTTTGATCATCTACCACCTCTGAATCCTTGAGGACAAAAAGAGGAGCTCGGAACGTGCTTGCATGAAGAGGGAGTGTCTCCCCTATTTTAGCACCCGTATCATCAAATCAATGAACAATGAGATAATACTGAGTTCATTCCATCATTTTTGGAATTTCAATACGTGTTTTATCAGTACTCGTTGATTCCAGAATTGGCTCTGGAGATTTTGGATTTATGAGACTTTCTTCATCATAAAAGACCTTGTATGATTTTGCTCATTCGAGTGGCGACCACTCAAGTACTATGGTATCACCACGAATTTCAGTAGCCCGCAAAATAACCTGCGAAGGTTCAAGTGCAAAAGTACTGAAAACTATTGCCAGAAGAGAAAGAATGAATATCCTGTACATAAGAAAAAAGTTATTACTCTTCTACTCTATCCTATTTATGTTGAGCATTCAAACTAAAAACAAAAAAAATGCAGGTTTTACACTTGTCGAAATAATGGTAGTCATTCTAATAATTACTATACTCGTAGCATTTGGAAATTGGTGAAATCTCTCACAAAAGCGAGAAAAAACACGATTAGAGGAAATGGCTGTCCAGCTCATATCAATGATAGACCACGAAAAAACCAGTGCACTCCTCGGAAAAACTGAATCATCATGAAATATTGTGAGAAAGAGGAGAATAAAAATTGATTTTACTTCTCCGGACCTTTTGTACACTTTTGATGTAAACTTAGCAAAAAATGCGGAAGATGTTTGGGAGCCTGGGACCACGAAAGCCTGGAACTACAATTCCCTCTCAATGCAGCTCTGGAATTGTGATGTAACTCCGACAGGGAACGTATGAACATTTCTTACAATGATTCTCCGGGGCGATACTATGAGTTTCGATGATGCACTCACATCCGACGTTAAACATATAGTAATACAGGTTTCACGACTCTCAAGCTATCGAGAAATACATATTGATAGGCGTACCGGTGTCACCTATGAACGAGAAGGGACAAGCACTGTTTCCTGTTCACAATAATCTTATCCTTATTATATGAAATTTATCATTCTTCTTATTGGTCTCTTTCTCTCTGGTTGGGTATCTTTTACGGTCTATCCAACCCTCAACACTGTCACGACAGGACTCAAAGAATACTATATCAGTAGCCAGGTCACCCTCAAAAAAGCTGGAACCACCATTGATAAAGTCACCAGCACCACCGCCTATCAGGAAATCGCAAAAATGTTTGGGATAGAGCAAGCAAAAGAAGCCGTGAAGACTCCTGACTCTGGAAATAAGGCAGCAATTGAAAAGCTTTTTGATTATAATCTCGCACTCTGGATTTCAGTCCTCTGTGGACTCCTGACGCTCAGTATCTATTTCAATATTATTGCTTTTATTGCTTTCTTCTTCAAGCCGATTACTTTTATGATGAAGAAATAATTATTTTCTAAAAATCCCCACAAAATGTGGGGATTTTTTATTGTTTTCAAAATAATTATGAATTATCTCGTCCGAGATATTCATACGTTCGACTATCCACACGAATCTTCTCACCCTGTCCGATAAAGAGAGGAACCTTGATTTCAAGACCCGTATTGAGTGTCGCTGGTTTGAGATTATTGGAAGCAGAATTCCCTTTTTCCCCTGGAGGAGTATCAGTGACTTCGAGTGTCACAGAAGGATCAATCTGGACATTGATAGGATTTCCATCCCAAAACATCACCGTTGTTTTTGTACCATCTACGAGGAAATACTTACGATCACCGATAACATCAGAATTGATAAAATAACTCTCATAGTTTTGGATATCCATAAAGTGGTATGAGTGACCATCAAAATATTGGTAATCTGCATCTCGAAGCTGAATATCAGCTGCCTCAACCTTGTCTACTGCATGAAATGTCTGAGGAATAGTCTTCCCTGTCAAGAGATTGAGAAGCATGCATTTCTCCATACCCTTTCCCATTGCCACCTTGAGGTGCTCTGATTTGATTACTTCATAGGGTTGTCCATCCACGAGGATACGTTTGCCAACCTTTACATCGTCCATACTTGCCATAAAAAAATACCTTAAAAATTAAATAAGTTCCCTGATAGTACAGAAAAATCGCGAAATGCAAGCCAAAAAGGATGTTTTAGTTTTCAGCTACGACGTACCCAAATTTCTTTTTCCCGACCTGAATGAGTTTTTTGTCCGAAGAAATAACCACAGTCGCTTTGACATCAGAAATCACTACTTCATCTACCTTTACGCCTCCACCAGTAAGAGCGTTCCTTGCTTCTGTCGAGTTGCCAACCATGCCGATTTCTCGAATAAGTGTCACCAGTGGCACCTCGCCAGTTTTATATGGATACACTGCCACGTCTTCATCTTTTGGACGAGAGCCGCCAGCAATCGTGCTTTCGAAATATTCTTCAGCACGAACTACCAATTCAGCTGGATGGTAAAGTCCCACCACTGCCTGAGCAAGTTGTTTTTTGAGAGTTCGAGGATGCTCGCCATCAGCAAGTTGTTTTTTCACTTTTTCAATATCCTCAATGCTCACTATCGTGCAACTCTCAAAATACGGGATAATCTGGTCATCTGGTATTTCCATGATCTTCACAAACATATCATTTGCTGACATGTCGAGAGAGATAAAATTTCCTTTTGTTTTGCTCATTTTCTGTCCATCAGTACCCATAATTAAGGGCGTGATAAAGACATCTTGTTTTTCCATGCCACACGCCTCCATCAGTGTTCGCCCTGCAAGGAGATTGAAATATTGATCATTTCCACCGATTTCTACATCGCATGAACCATATTTACGAGCAATTGCCACACTATCATACCCCTGCATAATAGGATAGAGAAACTCTTGGAGACTGATTCGCATACCTCATTTATAGCGTTTTGAGAAGTTATCGCGGTCAAGCATCTCCGCAACAGAAAAATGCTTCGCAAGCTCCCCTACTCCACAAAAATTCACCACATCGAGTCATTCACTATTATAATACACTTGCACCTTGTCGAGATCCAAAATCTTGCCAAAATATGAGAGGTATTTCTCAGCATTTTTTTGTGTTTCTTCACGACAAAGCATCGGGCGTTCAGCATCTTTATCAGAGCTATCCCCTACTTGTGCCGTCGCATCACCAATGAGAATAACGATCTCATGTCACAAGTTTTGGAATTCACGGAGTTTCAATATAGGCACAGCATGTCCTATATGGACTATCGGAGCAGTAGGATCAATACCAAATTTTATCCGCAGTTTCTTGCCACTTTCGAGCTTTTGTAAGAGATGTTTCTCGTCAATAATACGAGCTACTCATTTTTTGAGCAGGTTATCATAAGTATTCATACAGATATTGTAGGAAAAAAACGAGAAAAAAAAGAGGAACATGTATATTCCTCAAGAAATATCATTGTTATCATCTATACACTCTCAAGAATTGATTTTTTATCTCTCTTGCGTGGGTATATGATACCATCATGACTTCATTGATCGGTGGGATCTTTTCTGCTTGGATGATGTGGTACATGATCTGGATGGTCTATATGGATAATGTCTGTTTTCTTATTGGTAAAAGGTACTTCAGCCCATACAAATAACTGAAATACACAGAAGAAAAATGAGAAGATAACAAATTTCATAGACATATTTTAAAATACTTTTTAATATATGTCAATACGCCATTTCAAGAAATATTATTGTACCAGACCACTTCACGAAATTTTGAAAAGAGAAAAAAGCACCCAGATATCTTGTATATAAGGTTTTTAGAGTAGTATGAAGCCATATTTTATTTTTATACCTATGCCAAAATCTCTCACCCTCAAAAAGAAATCACACATTCGTGATACGCTTATTCCAACTGTTATCGACAAAACTCCGAGCGGTGAACGAGTCTACGATATCTATTCACGACTTCTCGAAGATCGCGTGATCTTCCTCGGAGAACCTATTGATTCGCATGTTGCCAATACAGTTATAGCACAGCTTCTCTTCCTCGAAAAGCAGGATTCCAAGGCACCGATCACAATGTACGTCAACACTCCGGGAGGACACGTCACAGCTGGTCTTGCTATCTACGACACCATGCAATATATCAAACCAGATGTTATCACGGTGGCTATCGGTATGGCAGCCAGTATGGGCTCTGTCATCCTCGCAGGTGGTGCAAAAGGAAAGCGCTATTCCCTTCCTCACGCTGAAATAATGATCCATCAACCTCTTGGTGGTGCCGAAGGACAAGCAACAGAAATCAAGATTGCAGCCGAACATATCCTCAAGACAGGAGGCATCCTCTACAAAATCCTCTCAAAGCACACAGGACAACCTATTGAGCAAATAGAGAAAGACTGCGATCGTGATAACTTTATGGATGCAAAACAGGCTCTCAAATACGGGCTTATCGATAAAATCATCAATAACGAAGCGTAGTTTTCAAAAAATACCCCATCTGGGGTATTTTTTATAGTATATTTATCCCCTTTTTTTGGTAAAAGTATATGTCACACCTACTGTCCCTGAACATATAACAAAGACGAGACAACCTATCATAAGTATATCTTCTATCTCTAACGATTGTATCCACTGAATAATTCCAGATTCAGAAGTATTCGTAGAATGAGGCGTCTCGATTGTAATCTGTGTATTTCAATTATTGCTTTGTACATGCACATTACCAGAACCGTGAGGAAGCTGAATAGTAGAAGAAGTATTCGAAAGGGAGCTATTCTCATTTCATGTATTGCCTCCATTATTATTATTATTGATATGCACATCTCAATATGCATTTCATGCGGAAAGCAATGCCGCAACAACGGCTGCACGAAATTTCGGTCATAAATTATGGCCAGTGTGTTCTTTTTCTGTGAGAATTGCAGTAGATTGTAGAGAATTCATAGAAAATAATGATCTATAGGTACATACTATAGTACTTATTAATTCGTTTTGTCAAATAAATAATTGACATTTTATTATAAAGCTACTATAATATGAAAGAATATTATTTTTAATCATTCTTACTATGACCAATATACCACCGCCAGTTACACCAGAAACAGAAAGTCCAGCAGAACGTGATGCTCAACTTGTAGACGGCATTCAATCACTTCTTCGTATAAAAATGCCTGGAGAGTCACCTGTGACAGACGATGAACTCAGAAATGCTCATATTGCACTCTGGATGGCATGACCAATGCGTAATACAGGAGGAATGGCTCCAACAACTTTTGAACCAAATGTATATTATATTGGATGAAATACAAGAAATGAAAATAAAATTGAAGAACTCGCAGGACAGATCATAAAAGCAAGAAAAGCATTGGTCGATCATGTACGACCTGCTGTAGAAGCAGTATTGTGAGAACAAAGAAAATAATTTTTATTTCTTACTCTATTTTTATGAAAAATACACACACGATTGCCCCAGAAATCCAAAGCATAAGAGAGGATCTCAATGGTATTCGTGGTTTTATATTCAGAAATAAATGAAAAGTCTTGTGAGCACTCGCTGTCATCGGCATATTATGAGCAGCTACCAAACAGCATGAAGATGCTTCAATAAAGGAAGCTATAAGAGAACGCAATCATCCTATGCGTGTCATAGATGATAATGAAAGACGAATGGATGCAGCATGGGAACAAAAAGCACAAGATGATGCTTCTAAAGTTCACGATTTTGTAGCTGAATAATCCTTTCTCCTCCTCGCTCCACAGTAAAAATACTTCATCCAGTGAGAAATCACTGGATTTTTTGTATTTTATTTGCATTCCAAAGAAATATATGGCAAGATAATATTGTCATTTATTTTTAATATACTTATATGGCAGAAGCTCAAAAGGAATATTCTCGGCAAGATATTGCTGAAGATAAACGTAAAGCAGGGTCTCAAGAAGTACTCACGGCTCTGAAAGTAAAAAAAGGAGAACTACTCAAAGATAATGAGGGAAAGTTAAAACTCTCAAATACATGGGTAGAAAAGGCTAAATTGAGTCCGACACAAGTTGGAAAAGTATGGGGGGAGCTTGGTATTAATGATCCAAAAGACAAAGATGAGGTTGCTAAAAAAGTAGCAGAATGGCAAGAAAAAAATAAGATATTAAATAAAGATGGAAAGGCTGATGGTGTTCTTGGTTGGGCGACACTTGAAGCACTCGATAAAGCTATAGAGGAAACTGATAAGAAATGGGATAAAGACAATAGCAATACAGATAAACAATGATATGAGATAGCCGGCAATAAGGAATGATATGGATTATCTCGTGTTGGGTTCCATGAGAAAAAGAATGCTGAACAGGCAAAAGAGAAAGAAGATAAAACAGCAAAAAATCAAGAATATTCCACAAAACTCAAAGAAGATATAAAATCAGATGACCGAGGAGTTACTGAAAATTTAAAAGATATTAATGGCAATCCTCTCACTTTGAATCAGGAAACCAAACAAGTTGAAGGAACAGGCGATAACTCTGGAAAAATTTATAATGTAGACAGTCATGAATATGAAGAAAAGGATCTCATTGCAACAAATATTTTAGATCCAAAAATAACAACCAAATGAGAAATAGATGTAAATTGACAAAAATTCTGGAAAGTTGAATGAATTGATGGGAATCCTATGGGGATACGGTGGAAGGATTCAACAAAAACAAACCCTAATGATCCAAAGGAATATTATAATATTAAAGAAAAGAAATGGGAAGAGTATACTCCAGATATTCGTCAAAAAATGGCTCGAGAAGGACTTCAGAACACTTTAAAATCTACAAAAACAGCCTGAACAGATGCAGCAAAAGATGTATTATCTTGGACCGGTCGAAACAACAAAAATTTTACTGCAATGCCTATATCAGGGATTGACATGGGACAACTCTACGGGTGAGATTCGCATACGAATATAGCAAAACCTATTTTAGAAAAAATAGCTGCGACATACAAGGCATTATCACCTGAAGATCAAGCAGCACTTAAAGAGAAAAAAGTAACCATAGGAGAATTTAGAGATATGCTAGAAAACCCAGTGAAGGCAGCGGTTAAATTTGCACCGTCAGATAAACCAGGAAAACTTCCTGCTGGACTTTGAGCACCAGATTCACAATATCAAACATACAAAGATAAAATATTTGTTTTCCGTGAGGGAGATGGAATACCAAAAGTTTTATCTGAAGATGGAAAACCAAAAGATATAAGAGAGGAATTTGATCAAGATGGTAACCATAAACTTCCAGACGGGAAAGAGCTCAGAGTATCTACAAAAGATGGCAGAAAAACATTTTCCGTAGCTGAAAAGGCTACAGCAGGAGATCCAAGGTGGGTCATAAATGAGAAATGAGAATTGGAGGAAATAAAAAAAGTATAATTTTCTTTTAAAAAACCCACCATCACTGGTGGGTTTTTTAGTATAAAATAGGGGCAGATTCCTGCCTGCGCAGGAATGACACGACTACTTCAAAAATCTATCAATAACTGCTCGATATTCGAGGCGAGATTTCACATCGTTGAAATGCTCTGTGCCTGGCTTTGAGAGTTCGAGGATACGAGCTTCAAAATCAGCATTGTGAGCATAGCGAGCAAACACCTTTCGGATTTCAGTTACTACAGTATCATCAGCAATGTCAGGAGCATAGTGCTTCTTGAGTGCCTCCATGATAAGCATAGATTGAACTCGTTTTTTTGCGACCGGCTCAAGGTGTTCTTTCTTAAATGCATCTTCAGTAGTTTTAAGATGTTCTAAATAGGTCTTCACATCCATACCTTGCTTCTCTATTTCACGATTATGGTATGCCCAGAGATTATCGATTTCTCGCGCTGCCATCTTCTCCCCCACTTCCACAGGACTCGTCTTGATGAGCTCTTCAGTGAGTTTTTCTTCTGCCTCTGTTCGTGCTTTTTCTTTACGGTCAAGGAGCATAGCCTCACGATATTCTGTCTTGAAATCAGAGAATGAGATTTTCTTACCCCATACTCGTTCGATAAGTTCTTCATTCCATTCTGGTTTGTGTGGGTATTGTGCTGAGAGAACAGTCACGACAAAGAAAGCATTTTTTCCAGCAAATTCTTCACTATGGTAGTCTTTTGGAAAGGTTACTTCAAACTCTACCACATCACCTTCTTTTGCACCAATAAGGGCCTCTTCAAAGCCTGGAATCATCATCTTGGCACCGATAGTGAGTTCAAAATCAGTGAGTTTCATACGATCATCAGTGGTACCGCCTTTTTTATCATACCCGACAGCATTGACCATCACCTTATCCCCTTCTTGGATAGCGAGATCTGTCTCAGAGACATCTCCATTTTCATCGTGATGATGACCATGATGTGCTCCTCGAGGGTGAAAATGCGTCCCACGGACAATGATTTCATCGAGTTCTTTTTGGAGGTCCTCATCTGGCACAGTCACAGCAGCAACATCGACTTTGATTTTTTCAATTTTTTTGATATCAAGTTTCACTTCTGGAGCGACTTCGACGGTCAGGGTCACTTCAAGTGGACTAATAGATTTCACATCTTTGATCTCCCCCATATCCACTGGTGTGATTTCGAGTTTTTTCAAAGCCTTTGGATAGAGCACCTGGAGCGCTTGGTTAAGCGATTCTTGCATAATTCTCTCCTCACCAATTTCACGTGCGACCACTTCAAATGGCACTTCATCTCCTTTTCTAAAACCAGGAAACTGACGCTCTTCTGCTATTGCGCGGACAGCTTCTTTTTTATATTTTTCCATTTCAGCACCACTTTCTTTGATGGTAATTTCAAAAGTGTTCCCCACCTTTTTGCTCGTTGCCTGCATAAATAAATGAATAAGAAATAATGCAGGGATTATAGGGAAAAATATGAAATTGCAACGATGCTCCTATTATTACCCGAGAGGCATTGTAGGGACATGTATCGGGCGTTGGCTTCGTTGAAGACTTTCTAGTAAGTCTTCTTCTGGGGGAAGTTGAGAAATTCATACTCGATCTCAAAAAATTGCTTCTTTTGGAACTTTCGTAACTGCACTTACAGAGGCATAAGGTGCAATCGGTGAAGGTAAAAAAGATTCAACACTGCTTCGAAGAGCAGGAGGCAAACAAAGTGCAGCAGGATGCATAATGGGTAAAATTATAAAATAACTGTAATATTATATCTCTATAGATATTAATGTCAATACCCCCTAGCTCTTTCGAAAGAGAAAAAGAGAAATACCAGAAAGAAACAGAATAACCAATAGGATACCTCCCAGACTTTCTGAAGGTGTTTCTGGTGTTAGGCCACCTCAGATATCCTGTGGAGTATCTTTGAGATCAAGAGTATATTTGGACGAGGTGGAAGCAGGCTTCTTTATGGCTTTTGGTATTGCACTATGATGAATATACAGTGTACTTTCTGAATGTTCGCCTGTGATGCTATCAGAGATGCTGAGTTTTACGACAAAATCTCAGTATGGAATTTTGAAACTGGGAGGATTTTTTCCGGAAAATAGGCTCCCGTCTGGCAATATCCACTCATATGTGAGATTATTTTTCCGATTATAATCAGCCTCAAGATTCACAGAGCAAGAACCTCGACTTCGGCATTGAAAAACTCCGCTCTCGTCCAACCAACGGTTTTTACTCATCTTCCCCTGAACAACAATCTTGCCAGCCAGCGGTGCAAGAAAATGATCAGAAATATTTTCTACAGAAAGATTTTTTTTCATCGTAACCACACCTTCATCATCCTCTGACTCTTCGAGGATTACTTCGACACGATAGTCTCAGGTCACTCTCGGATACCATTCAATTTCATATTCTCCTGCTGTATTCGTACGAATCTGGGTGAAATAAACCTCTTTTTCTTCAGAGAATATTCTGATTGTAACAGGAAAATCTCACCAGGTGCGACCACTCATCTTCAGGGAGCCATCAACCAATGAGCGGACAGAAAGTGTTGTCATTTTCTCTGTAATATTAGACCAGGTCGGCATATCTTCGCATATTCCCTCTTCTTCACATAGTTTTTTGGCGAGCTCTAGGAGCTCTTGTTGGAGACGGAGATATTCCATTTCTTGCTCTTCTGTGAGAAGTGCCCTCTCATCAGCACTCAAATCATTGAGCACCCCAACGACTACCGCGTCAGACCAAATACCTACTTTATTTTTTCGTGCTTCTTTTTCCAAATCATCAAAAGACTCATAATACATAAACTCAAATCGTCGCTCCATACGAGCGTAACCCCCAGTGATTAAGCGAGCATTGAAGAGTTTGCATTGCTCAGGATCAAAGCCTCCATCGCACTGCCAAATATATCAGAGTGTGCGCCCATAATGATCAATTGGCTCGTGGTCAAATGTCATCCACACCGTTTTTCCTGTCAGAGTTTTCTTGGTAAAATCAGAGGCTTCTTTGCCAAATTTTTCTACTTCTTTTCGTGGATGAACGGTCTCAGGAGTATCGACACCGAGAAGTCGAACACGAGTTTTTTTATTGTTCAAAAGCACCTCAATCGTATCTCCATCGATTGTCTGAAGAACAGGGACCTGCGCAGGAGGATGGTCCAGCATCTCCCGACGAAGAATGTAGCCACTTGGAACAGAGAAATCCCATGAAAAAGTATCAATCAAAAATTCACCACATAGTAACTCAAGAGCTTCTTGGCTATTTCAGAGTGTGATGCCCGTCTGCATTTGTCGCAATCGGAGGACTTTACCAGCAGAGAGACTCCCGGATAATTCGTAGGCCTTGGTATCATCAGAGAGAACACAGGCATCAAGAGAATATGTTTCGGAGGAAGTATTTTTGAGTTCTATCCACTCAACGGTATCAGCATGAGGAGGATTTGGGAGAACAGCGGAAATCTGGATTTTCCCCTTCATTTTTTCACAATCCAAACACTCTTCCTCGAGCAAAGTATCAAATTTTTTGACGACTTCGACATCATAATATATCTCCGATGAGATCCCATTTTCACTCATAATACGAAGAAGAACACGATGCTTTCCGAGAGGATATTTCT
Organism: uncultured Candidatus Peribacteria bacterium; assembly: GCA_964521495.1. Classification (GTDB taxonomy): domain Bacteria; phylum Patescibacteriota; class Gracilibacteria; order BD1-5; family JAGOOR01; genus JAGOOR01. The sequence continues at coordinate 109,801 of CAZFTF010000001.1, forward strand.
CAGTTCATGGATTTTCTTTTTCAGACAAATGACCATTTCAAAAATTCCAAAAATAAAACGCAGCATTCAGACTTTTTTCACCAGTAAAATTGAGTGAACAGGTGTCCTCATTACCAATCGCACACAGAATCCCACCATCAATGAAACGTTTATTTTTTCAGATAACTCACTGAATATCTATCTGAGCTTGCGGTGTTGTGGAAACTCTTGTAGAGTCCATACGGATCACAGGCAGAGTCTTTTGCACGGTATTGGCCGAATAATGAGGATCAGACACGGTGAGAGTCACAGTAGTGCCAAAAGGAAATTTCACATAGCCAGGATTACATTTTGTATTTGTATCAGCTGTTTCAAAAATGCCCGTTCAAAAATCCCAGTGACACACAGCATTTTCTGGTGCTTCAGCCTGAAAATTCACCTGGCAAACATCGCTCCGACATCGCCCATCAGCATCGAGCCCGCTTTGAATAATAATTTTCACAGAATCCAAATTCATCGAAGAAGTCCCTCATCAACCACCGCCTCATCAACCTCCTCAGACAGTTGATCGGGAAGGGTTTTTGAGCAATATTTCTCGAGTGGTAAGCAGAGTATTATCAGATTTCTGAAGGATTTTGAGAGAAAGAATATAATCCCCCACCGGCACAAGAGAGGTGTTGAAATTACATGGGTCGAGCGTTGGCTCAAGAAGAAAGTCTGAGGTAATTTCACAGGTCAGCAAAGAACTTTCAACACCATCAAGAAGTGGGGTAAAAAGAGGATTTACTTTGCATTCTGGCTGAGATATATCGCAGGTATATTCCATCAGAGAGACATCCTCCTTGAGCAGTAAATACGTCGGAGATTGCCAGGCAAGAGTAGAGGTGACACGGAGGGGATCAATGGACGTGTCCACGAGAGGATTTTTGAGAAGAATTTCTCGAGTCACAAGAAGAGTATGATTAGATTTTTCAAAAATTTTAATTGAGAGAATGTGATCTCCAGACGGAACAACTGAAGTATTAGGATTGCACGGATCTGCAGTGGGTTCCAATGGAAAATCGGAGGTAATTTCACAAGTTAGCAATGAGCTTTCAACACCATCAAGAAGTGGAATAAATAAAAGATTGATTCTGCAATTTGGAGCATCTGGATTGCAGGTATATTCCGTCAATCAAATATCCTCCTTTAATAGCAAATCTGTTGGTGATTGCCAGGCAAAAGTTGAAGTCACACGAAGTGGATCAATTGAGATATCAATCAGTGGATTTTTGAGAGTAATAATCCGAGTTGCAACGACCGTGGAATCTGACTTTTGTATAATCTGAAGAGTGATGGTGTGGTCTCCAGGAGGAACAGAGGATTGAAGAGGATTACAAGGATCAGCACCAATTCACAAATCAAAATCAGCTGTCACACTACACGTCAATGAGGTATCCTCGTGGCCATTTTTTTGTGGAGTCACGAGCAAATTAATTTGACAAGATTCTGCTTCTGGATCACAGGTGTATTCTGCAAGAGAGGTATCTTCTTTGAGAAGAAGCTGCGATGAGCTTTGCCATGTTATGCCGGCAGTATAGACAGAAGTTTCGTCACCGCCACCACCTCATCCGTCTCCTCATCAAACAGAATTATGAATCATTATTTCCCCTTCCTTTACTACCGTCGTAGAATCAATATGAGTCACAGCGAGGCGTACCTGATAATCTCCCAATGGGAAAATCACAGTATTTGGATTGCATTTCCCCTCTTCTCATGTTGGTCAAAATCAAAAATCTATCACACAAGAATAATGACTTTCTGGTTCTTCCATGGGAAGACTCGGGGTAAAATCAAAATTTACCTTACACTCTGCTTGTGCCGTATCACAAGTATATTCTGTGAGACCGATGGTGCCCTTTTCAATCAAATAGGTTGGCTGCTGAAAATTCCAAACCAAAGGAATGGAATCTCCAAGCACCAGACAACCCACAAAAACCCCCACTCAAATAATGATTCGAATGCGCAACCGAGAAAGGGTGCGAAGAAAAAAATCCATAAAAAATCTCTACTATCCTCAATAGTACGTATTCTTGACAACTTGCAACTAAAAATGTATTTTATACTATCCACCCAAGCCCATAGAGCGCACCTGTGACAATAAAGACAATACCTGTGAGTTTGAGAGCTGTGATGGTTCCCCCGATACCGAAGAATTTTTCTGCCCATGACCATGAACCGACAAACTCATAGGTCTGACGAGTGTATTTGAGAATGAGCACACCGAGACCGATAATCAAGAGACCAACAAGGAAATTCATAAAAAATGATTAAAAACTTTTATACCCGATACCTCGAACTGTGATAAGGACATCATCCCCTACTTTATGGCGAATATTTTTAATATGAGTATCTATCGTTCTATCGTAGAGAAAATTGGAATACCCCATGATTTCTTTCATCAGATCCTCTCGTGAAACGATTTTACCAGCATGGTTGATGATATACGTCAATATCTGAAATTCTGATTTGGTCAGTATAATGCTCTTGTTCCCTCGCACGACACGTAACTCAGACTCGATAAAACGGAGATCTTTGTACACGAGACCCTTTGGTGTTGCTTGAGTCGTACCGCGTCGGAGGATAGCCTTGATACGCATGATAACTTCTCGAGGGCTAAACGGCTTGCCAATGTAGTCGTCTGCTTCGTATTCAAAAGAAGCATTGATATTATCCTGATCATCACGCGCAGAGAGCATCAAGACAGGAACATGAGATATTTCACGGAGTTCTTTGAGGACAGTGAGTCCGTCTTTGCCAGGAAGATTGATATCGAGAATGATAACCTGTGGGGCAAGTTCTGTAAACATTTTCACGGCTTCGTCACCACGCATACAGACATGAACATCAAACTCTGATGCTAAATACAGCACAAGAGAATCAACAATTCATTGATCATCATCGACGAGAAGAATAGATACCTTTGGTTCAGTCATACCTTTCTATTATATCAATATAAGGGTGATTGCAACAAGGAACCTAAATCCCCTGTTTCCTAAACCATTCTACCAAATCCTGGGTAGCCACCACCTCCTGTTCCATCGTATCTCGATGACGGATAGTGACAGCATTTTTTTCAAGTGAATTCTCAAAATCGATAGTCACACACCATGGTGTACCAATCTCATCAAACCGAGCATAGCGCTTCCCTATTGAGCCTGTCTCATCATACCATGTCATAAAGTTTTTGGAAAGCATCTGAAATACTTCTTCTGCCTTTTCATTCAATTTCTTCACAAGAGGAAGAACTGCAATCTTCACTGGTGCCACCTCTGGCTTCAATCGCAAAACAATCCGTTCAGCACCTTCTTCATCTTTGACGGTATCATACGCATCACAGAGTGTAGCAAGGAAGAGACGAGTGAGACCAATCGATGGTTCAATAACAAACGGTACAAATTTAGTATTTTTGACAGGGTCAAAATAGCTCATATCTTGTTTGCTCTCCTTCATATGAGCATTCAGATCAAAGTCAGTTCGTGAAGCAATACCCTGAAGCTCAGAGAAACCAATACTTGGGAAATCGTATTCGATATCAAATGTCGCATCAGAATAATGTGAAAGCTCATCAGCTTCATGTTGTCGAAAGCGAAGATTTTGCTCTTTGATTCCTACTGTTTCCATCAGAAATTTCTTGCAATCTGCTTTCCATTTTTCGTGCCACTCAAGCTGCGTGCCTGGCTCACAGAAAAACTCGATTTCCATCTGTTCAAACTCTCGTGTTCGGAAGATAAAATTCCCTGGAGTAATCTCATTACGAAATGCCTTCCCGACTTGCGCAACACCAAATGGTACACGACGACGACAGGTGCGGACAATATGAGGAAAATCGACAAAGATTCCTTGAGCCGTCTCAGGTCGGAGATACACAAGAGCCGAAGAATCATCTGTTACGCCCTGTCTAGTTTCAAACATAAGATTAAAGTTTTGTATCTTACCCCAATTACATTCACCACAATTCGGACAAACAATCGGTTCCTTAGTTTCTTTATTTCAATCATTTAACCATTTTTCAATTTTAAACTTTTGAAGAAATAAGAGTTGCATTTCTGGTGCCCAAGATTCGGAAACTAAATTATTTACTGTAATTCCATATAAAGGCAGCTTTTTGGTAAGTAAATCTTTCTGTCGAGCAAACATATCCATTTTATCAATAAAATTTTCTTTGGCCCGAAGAGCATAATGTTCTTCGTTACCTAAATGTTTCTGAATAATTTCATCAATGATTTTATCAGCTCTAAATCTTTGTTTACAGGATTCACAACTAACCAATGGGTCAGAGAATCCTCCGACATGTCCCGAAGCTACCCACACCTGTGGATTCATCAGGATGGCTGCATCGAGGAGCACCATATCTGGACGGCGCTGAACAAACTCTCGTATCCAGAGATTTTTGAGGTTTTCCTTGAGGAGAGAACCGAGAGGTCCATAGTCCCAAGTATTTGCGAGACCACCGTAGATTTCTGAGCCCTGGAATACAAATCCGCGATTTTTCGCGAGGTCAACAATGCGTTTCATAAATTAAAAAAGTTAAGAATATTATTTTTTCATACCCTGCCATACAGTACGTATAATGGGAAGGGCGAGAGTGGAGAGAAAGTATCCACTCGTGGGAACCAGCGCATGAAGATACCATTTATCTACCCCGAGCAATTTCATATAAATCCCAAGTATGACATAAGTCATAAGCAAGATAGATATTTTGCGAGTCCACGAAGTCTCCCATGCCTTATCGGATGTAACACGGATATTTCTATCCTCTATAGCGGAAATGCGGGATTCTAGGTTCATAATTTATATTTTATATAATTTGCAAAATTCTGTCACATTATTAAAGAGTTCTTTTTGCGATGCTTCTTCAACAGTGAAAAACTGCACTTCCTGACATTCATCACTTGGTGTGATATTTAAATCTTGCACAGTGGTTTTATAAAAAACATTTGCTATCATAAATCCTCTTTTGTGTTCCGCAGTCACAAAATAACTTGGAAAATCTGCAATACTTGTAACTTCTAGTCACATCTCTTCTTTGATTTCGCGAGCAATCGCTTCTCGTGGATTTTTATCCTCAAATTCATATCCTCCTCCTGGAAAATCCCATTTCCCATTATCTTCACGGCATAAGAGAAATCTGCCATTTTCATCGAGAATAAGTGCTTTAATAGAGATTCTGTAAAAACAATTTGGTATAGGAGTAAGATCAAGCATAGAATTACGTATTTTGATAAATATAAATATTATTTTGAGAGATTCCATTTACAAAATCTGTCGGGATAATCTCTATTGGTTTCCAATTTTTGAAACTAATACGATAGAGGATAAGAATCTGTTTTTTGTCCATCTTCGCTTGGAGTATTTTTTTCAAATTCGGAAGCAATAATCTAGGAATATACAAGAACAACATATTTGCTGGAGCTATGTCTATTGTAGAGAAGTTATCAAGCAAAAAATGAAGATTTTTCCTTTTGGGTTGGAAAAATTGTATAAACTTGCAAAATCGGATTTGAAAAGGAATATTTTCTATTCAGAAAAAATCACATTTATTAGCCAATTTTGAAAGAGGAAACAAGAGCGAACCACGACCACTTCCGAGATCATAAAACACACTCTTTCATGGGAAGTATTTTTTTATAATTTTTCAGATATCAAGAATAGCTGCTGGACTCGTCTCAACATACTCCATACCAGAAATATAATTGAAATAAAAAAACCAAATATCATATAAAAAATTTCTTCCTACTATATACACAAAAAGCACTCATAGGAAACCTAGAAATAGAGGATCTGTGAAAAGGACATTTTCCATACAAAAATTTTAAAACCCCAATACACAGAATAACTCTATGTATCGGGGCCTTGGTTGTTGAGGCGGTTCCACCCGAATGTTTCACTTTTGAGAATGTAGTGTAGTCTCCGTGCCAGAGAGATAGAGTTATTGTACTCAGAGTTTTATTATTGCAAGACTGGAGCAAATAAATACAATGCCTCCATGTCTCTCTTTTCTCTCGATATATCAGAAATTCTCGGAAGCCCTATTGGCACTCTTCGGGAATTTCACTTTGAGCAATCTCTGCCAGATGACACCTTTAGCGATGTTATTTGCACAGATAACCTCATCATGGACATCAAACTCATCCACCAATCCTACGGTATCGAGTGTCTCTTTATAGCGCTGAAAACCACTATCGATATTCCGAGTGAATCTATCGAAGGGAAAGAAATCACTCTCTCGAACCAATCACGAGAATTTCATCTCAAAAAAGGCGAAAAAGATACTGATGATATCCAGTATATCGATACTCATGATATGATGATAGACCTAACGCAAGCAATAGAGGAGGAATTACTGATCGCGGGACTCTAATATCTGTTTTCGAGTTAGAATTCTACCATCATCGGCAGAAAATTCATCATCAGGACTTTCTTTCTCTTGTCCTAAGAATTTTCCTAATTCTTCGAGCCGACCTGTATTAGACGGGTAATGAACGGGAACTGGCTCACCAAGCTCTGACAAGCTCCTGTAGGGTAAACATTGACCTGAATAATCGGAGGTAGTCCAGGTTACTTGGGTGCAACCAGAAAGACATCCTGCAACAAGCAATGAAAATATATTTTTTATGGGAGATGTAGGTATAGTGTTCAAACTATTTGAAAACTTTTCTTTCTGGAAATTCATAAAATATATTTTATATACTATTCAGAATAGTCAAAATAAAAACACCCCCCCGAGAGAAGGTGCTTTATTGAGTCATTTTGGTGATCTCACGGAGAATCGAACTCCGATTGCGGGAATGAGAATCCCGTGTCCTAACCGTTAGACGATGAGACCTTGCGAGTAGCGAGCAAGCTCGCTACACAAAGTAATTACTCACTTTCGATACCCATAGATCGAGCTGATCCACGGACAATCATTTTCGCTGCTTCGAGATCGTTTGCATTGAGGTCAGGCATTTTTTCCTTCGCAATAGCTTCGATCTGAGCATTGGTCAACTTACCAACTTTTACCTTATGAGGGGTTGCAGAACCACTTTCGAGACCTGTAGCCTTTTTGATGAGGTAGGTCATAGGTGGTTGTCGCATCTCAAACGTAAAACTACGATCATCGTAAATCGTGATGATAGTAGGCAAAACTGTTCCCATACGGTCACGAGTTTTGTCGTTAAATTGCTTACAAAAGTCAGCAATCTGAATACCGGTTGGTCACAAAGCCGTACCAATTGGTGGGGCTGGTGTCGCAGATCCGGCAGTGATTTGGAGTTTGACGATTCGTTTAATCTCCTTTTTCTTTGCCATAAAATACAAATAATAAATACAAATAGAGGATACAAGAATCTGAGAGAGAAGCCCTGTTTAACAGGCAAACCGACGATGTATACTCGAAAAATGGTGGGTCCTCCGGGATTCGAACCCGGGACCAGCGGATTAAGAGTCCGATGCTCTACCAACTGAGCTAAGAACCCACGCCGAGGAATTATAACAAAAAATATTGAAAGGCAAGCTATTTTTTGAGAACCACTTGAGTGAAACTTTCACGAAATGCCTGAACTCCAAATTGCGCTGCGTGAGAAGTGATTTTTTCAGCATCATCATATTTACCAGATTGAAGATTCTCATGGAATTTCAGAAACCCTTCCTGAAAACTTTCATCTGTTTCTTCAGGGAAAAATTCACCCGTTACGCCATCAATATTTGTCTCCAGAAGTCCACCTGCCGCTTGACCAAATACTGGAAGTCCTGCGGACATGGCTTCAATTGGAGCAATACCAGCATCTTCTTTTTGAGGCATCAGAAATCATCGAGCTCGTTTGTAGACCTCTGCCACCTCTTCATCACTGAGTCGTCCAAGAAACTCTACAGTAGGTCCAGCAAGTTGTTTGAGCTCTTCAGCTTGAGCACCGGCGCCAATTATTTTGAGAGGGATTCTAAGATTTGAGAGAACTCTCACAGGGATATCAACTCGTTTAAAGGGGGTAAGAGCACTTGTAATAACATAAAAACTTCTTTGAGAAACAGGAGTCTCCCCTACTTGAAATCGTGCAATATCGACTGGTGGATAAATAATCATGGAGTCTCTTTTGTAATACTTCTGAATTCGTGCCTGCACTTCCCTGCTATTAGCAATATAAATATCTGGAGACTGCGACGCCTGGAGATCAATTTTTCGAAGAACTGCAAACAACGCACGAACCAGGGGGCGAACAAGAGATTTCATTTCCGATTGAACCTGTCCTGTCCAGTCCCACAGGTAGCGTGCTGGAGAATGACAATAGCAAATATGAAATGGTGCTTTCTTCCCCTTTTTCTTATTCGCAAGATTGACTCCATGAGCAAATCCAGAAGAACTTGAGATGATCAAATCATACTCTGAAAGATCAATCCCAGAAACAGAGAATGTCATCAGAGGCAATGACGCTCGTGGTTTCTTCGTGAGTTGAAAAAGCCACTGAGCTGGTCCCGTGCAATGAATTTTCTCTTTTGGGAATACCTTGCCTACTTTTTCCTCATCATACATCAGAGTATACACATCCGCTTCTGGGTACATCTTGATAAATTCCTCAAGAACGCGCTCTGCACCTCAGAGCTTGATAAGCATTTCATGGACGATAGCGATTTTCATATCAAAGGAGTATACCAAATAAATAAAGTTTTCAGAAGAAATATTTGACATAGTAATTTTTATTATTATAAATAATTTATGGACGACTTACTGCTAATTACTACTCTTGACTCAGAAAAATGACAGCCAAATCTTTTTGAAGTTAACTGGGATTTTTTTGCAAAAGAGGATGGTTTTGAAGATGTTATTGAAGACCCAGAATTCCGAGAAAGAGCTGAGAGGATTGCAAAATTAAGTGCAAAAGCATTCTGAAATACTGATGTTGCTTTTTTATGTACCCATATATGCATACGCGCATTCCTTAATTCATACGCTGAAGAATTTAGAGCACAGGAAAAAGTCATGGATACCGTAGGGATGATGCTTCGGGAAGATATATTCAATTTTGGAGGAGTTTTCGCAGTAGGACGAACTAATAGCGAATTTGAAAAAGCAGTTATATTCACGCTCTGATGGTTTGAGGAATTAATACGCCGATACGCTTGAAACTGATTTATGGGAGCAAAAGATAAATTTTGAGACTTTATCCATCCCTTCATGGATGAAGACAGAACGATTCATTTTGAATTCCCTCAATCTCATTTTAACAGTTCTGGCTGATATTCTGCTTGACTCCAAATTGATTTACAAAATAAAACTATGAATCTAAGACTCAAAGATCATATAGCAATAAATGAATCAAGAGAACAAGGGAGAGCAGTATATCTTTCAGAATATCTTGAGGCAAATGATCCATTTCTGCAAAATAATCTGCTTAATTTCCTTCTTCCGATGTGATATCGTGGATTCATATTCCCATTATTCAATGTTAATAAAATTACACTTGTAGATATAAAGGGTTCCGAGGAAAAAAAAGAGTATGCCCATTTATCATCCCAAGATGCTATAGAGACTACAGCAGAAACAGTAGTAAGAACACTTTCACAGTAAAAAGAGACTCAATCTTGCAAAACTCAAAAGAGGGCAATAATGGTTGTGTGGCACAAGAATTCTTCTGTCACACTTTATTTCCTATTTTCTTTCTATGGAAACATCTCTCTTTATAGCACAGGTGCTAGCAATTTGCTATCTCAGTGTCGGTATAGGATTCCTGATAAGTAAGGAGTATTACAGAAAAGAAGTAACAAAACTTCTAGAAAATCCAGGATTTGTCTTGCTGGGTGGATATTTTGCCATCATTATAGGTGCACTCATCTTACGCGTGCAAAATACATGGGAATCTGATTGGACTACCCTAGTTACTATCATAGGTTGGATTGCGATTATCAAAGGTATATGGCTTATCGTATTTCCAAAATCTATCACACAATTTAAGACATTACTTCAAGCTAAATATCATAACTGGGTAAGTACGGCAATTATTGTTCTTGGACTTATTTTTGCTTATTTTGGATTCTTCGTATAGACTTTTTCAGACATCAAAAAAATCCGTACCAAATGGTACGGATTTTTTTATAAAATTAATCTACTTTACCGAGATCTTCATCATCATTTATACCATCCACATCAGCAACTCTTTCTTCTAAAGCTCTGTGAACGGCCACAGCACCTCTATCCTGTACATAATAAGAACAAGTCGGCATTTCAGGAGTCTCTGGACCATGTCCAACGATTCCCTCTGAAGATGGCCCATACGGATTCCATTTATTGATCGACATAAGAAACTATTAAAAATACCTATAAATTATAGGTATCTTTTATCTTTGTCAAATAATACTACACCCCTATCTTTTCTCGAAGCGAATAAATATCACTCGCGAGTCTTTGGTCTTTTTTGAGCATCAGGTCGAGCTTTTTGCAAGAATACATCACAGCAGAATGCTCTCGACCATTAAAGATGTTTCCGATTCTCTCGTACGTATAGCGAAGTTTGTTTTTGAGGAGGTACATCGCGATCTGTCGTGGGATCATCACATCTCGTGAACGGTTATCACCGAGAAGTGCTGATTGTTCTATCCCAAAGAAATCTGCAACACCTTGAATGACTTCTTGATAGGAGACATTTTTGAGAATATTTTTTGTACCACTCTCCCCCATCATCTTGTGTTTGACGCCGAGACGATCAAATCGGTTCGTGATAGTATCAATAGTTGGAAGTGAACCAGAGAGCTCGTATTCTGCAATCATCTGGTTGAGGATTCCCTCGATTTCACGAATATTCTTACCCATATTGTAGGCGATGTATTCAGCGACCTCTTGAGGAACGATAAATTCTTTTTCACGAGCTTTTTGTTGGAGGATAGCAAGACGAGTTTCAAAATCTGGCACATCAATATCAACCATGATTCCCCATTCAAATCGGCTGACCAGTCGTGGCTCAATTTCTGAAAGCTCTCGTGGAGGGCGGTCAGAGCTGAGGACGATTTGACGACCAGCATCGTAGAGAATATTGAAAAGCGTGTAGAGTTCTTCTTGAGTTTGTTTTTTACCAGCGAGGAATTGGACATCATCGACGAGGAGGACATCAATAGAGCGAAATTTCGCGCGCATTTGTTCGATTCGACGATCCTTGACAGCATTGACGTATTCAGAAACAAACTGATCAGAAGTAATATAGACAACTTTCTTTTCTGGAGATTTTTTCTTGATTTCTTGCGCAACACCCTGGAGAAGATGAGTCTTGCCAAGTCCGACATCTGAGTAGATAAAACAAGGATTATAGAGTGCTCCTGGTTTGCGAACAACTGCCTCACAAGCAGAATAAGCGAGCTGATTGCTTGGTCCAACAATAAAATGATCAAGAGCAAATCGTGATGAGAAATCTTCACGACCAGGATTTGCCTTTGCAGTTGCAACCTTTACTTTTTCTTGAGAAGTTTGAGATGTTTTAAATGTTTTTCGGCAATCAATAACCTGAGAGTATGTAGGATTTTCTATTTGTGCATCTACGACAATAACCAAGCTCTCTACTTCGCCCCAAATCTCTTGAGCACAAGAGAGGAGAACTTCTGAAAAACGATGAGCAATATTATCACGAATAAATTCTGAAACAACCCCAAGTGTTATCTTTTTATCTTCAAAACTTACTAAACTCAGTTTCTGAAAATAGGTCAAAAAATCTTGTTTTCTCATTTTCTGGACGAGAAGCTCGGAGAACGACTGAAGATGTGTCATGTCAGAAAGAGAAAACATATGAAGGCATTATTGGATTTTGAGTTTCAAAGTCAAAGAAAAAAAGCCTTGATTTTCATGTGAAGACAATTTTTGTTTTATAGCCTGGATTTTCTCAAAATTGACTTTGAGTATTATGTATCTATATAAATATATACAGTAAAAATTAGGAATATGCAATAAGACTCAACCTTACCTACAGAAGGTAGTATTACTAGTGTCAAGGATGAGCATCTCCTCCTCCATGATCATCATGTCCAGCTGCATCATCTCCAGCAAAAGGAATTGCTCATTGATCAAAGGTTTTTTTACCAAAAATCTCATCTCATTTTACATAGAGAGCGCCCAGGAAAAATGAAAGTTTTGTAATCCAATGAGAAAAAAGTATTTTGTAAAAAGCCAACAAAGAACCAACGAGCATAATGAGATATGCCCGATCAATAATCCACGTATAGAGTCTCGCATTGGTGAAAAATGGCGTCTGCAAAAAAGTCTGAGAAAAAAGTGGTGCCTGACTCATAAACGAAAATCTCCCAGAAGCTGCCGAAAGCAGCACAACACCAAAGAGCACAAAGAAAGCAGAGAGAATAAGTATCTTGAGTAAGAACCAGAGCGATCCTCGTATCATGCCCCCAGCATGAATTCCAACACTGATTGGTGCAAAGAAAAAGAGAAAGACAGTGAGACAATTCGCCCACCAAAGAAGCATATCCCGTCTTGCGAGAATCCAGTTTCCAAAGAGTGTGTTACTTGTAATACCAGGAGTGATAACTAATATTTGGTAGAGAAAAAGAGAGAGACCGAGTCCTATGAGGGCTCCAAAAAGTCATTCATAAACCTTTTGAGGACCATAGAGAAAGAAAACAACAAGAGCAATAATATAGCTCAAGAGGATGATACCATCAACAGAATTAGCGAGAAAATCAAACATAGAAATCATTATGGATAAAAAAAAATGGTTGCAAGATTAGTCTGCTATAAGAAGCTTGATAATATCGTCAAAATTGTCTGTATGATAATCAGAAAGCGCAAGACAGTCTTTGTTTGGAGAAGAATATCTGTGATAGTACACGCGTTGCATACCGCATTTTTGTGCTCCTATCAGTCCAGGCAAGCCATCCTCAATAACCAAACATGCCTCGTATGGAATATCGAGATTAAAAGCACACTGGATCCATACTTCTGGGTCAGGTTTATGATTCGTGACATCAAGTGTACCAACAATAGTTTGGAAATATTCTCGTATATTCATTTTATCTGTCACCCATTCTATTCGAGTTCAAATAGAATTTGACCCAATACCCACAAGAATATTCTTCTTTTCGCAGAATTCCAATAAAACAAGTAAAGATGGATCAGAAATAAGTCCTTCATTCATGAGGCCCACCTGAGTATCCCATATTTGACTCCTGAGAGTATGGGCATCAAGCATGACGCCATATTTTTGAGCAAGACAATCGCATACTTGTTCGAGAGATTTTACGGCATAACCGTCTTCTTCGAAATCTTTCTCCAAAATCGCAATCTCTTTTTCACGAAAAAAACGCCACAAAGCCTGTTTCACAATGGGGGCAGTATTGGCAATTACTCCATCAAAATCAAAAAGTATGGCACGAATAGAAGACATAAAACCTATTGTAATGTAAAAAAGAAAAAAGAAACCTGACCCAGCTTGCATATTCCAAAGCAGACATACACTATATTTCTATGAAAAAACTCCTTATCTCTCTCTGTATCATCTTTAGTAGTGGATTTGCTCTCGCTCAAGATCTCACCGTTGGTGACACTCTCACTATTTATTTTAGTGAACTCTTCCCGATAGTATACACGAGTCACAACGATATCGTCCTCAAATATACCGATGTCGGTAACAAGCCAGGATTGCGGTCTGCGCTTCAGCGTGGCATTTATTACGGTATGACGGCAAACACAAGCTCTCAAATACATCCTGACAACCTGATGACTGATCGTCTCTTTGCGACTTTTTTAGAACAACATTTTGGAGTAAAAATACAGACCGATGATTCGTACCTTACTCTCACTGATTATCAGAGTTTCATGAAGAGCATACGACTCTCATTTGCCTACACACTCCTGCAAAGACTCAATGCTTCTCCAGGCCAAAAAACCTCATCTGTTACAGAAATCCCAGCCGTATCTCGACTCGGATCAACCAAAAAATATGCCCTACTTGATGAAGTATATAGTATACTCAAAGACAATCATCTCGAAGCTGACAAGCTCTCCGATGATGAACTCATTTATGGAGCTGCAGAGGGTATTGCTGCTGGGACGGGAGATGAATATACTCAGTTTTTTGGTCCAGAATCATCGCATCTCTTTCAGCAAAATCTCGAAGGAAAAATAGCAGGCATTGGGGTACTTCTCGATGCTGACAGCAAGGATGGACTCCTCATCCGAGAAGTCATAACAAAAAGTCCCGCAGAAAAAGCTGGGCTTCAATCACAGGATAAAATAATCAAGATAGATGGCACAGATGTCGATACAAGCAATGGAATAGAAGACGAAATACTCCGACTCCGGGGAAAAGAAAAAACCACGGTCGTTGTAACGGTTATTTCAAATGGTAAGACCAAGGTTGTAACGATTATTCGTGCTGTCATTTCCGTACCGATTGCCGAGCTCAAAGATTTACCAACAGCTCAAGTTCTCACCTACAGAGAAGTAGCATTTGGTACTGACAAAACAATCAAGAAACTCCTTGAAAGTTTTCTAGCAAGTGGCAAAAAAAGACTCATACTTGATCTCCGAAATAACCCTGGCGGATCGATGTTGGAAACAAGAAATATTCTCAATTTCTTCATCGATCAAGGTAATCCTTTGGTGACCCTCAAATATCAAAAGAAGCAAAATACGTATTCTGCAACTCTTCCGCAACTCACTGATTGGTCTCAATATGAGATTATTGTGCTCGTCAACAAGAATACAGCCTCCGCTGCAGAAGTGATTGCTGCAGTTCTTCGCGAATATATGACAAACTTTATTATTATCTGAGAAACAACCTATGGGAAAGGTGTAGTCCAAGAGTTGATATCATTTGACGATAATTCCCTCCTCAAATACACTGTGGCAGAATGGGTAACACCAAAAGAAAAACTCTCCATCAATAAAGTGGGAGTCAAACCAGATTTCATCCTCTCATTTGATCAGGATGCCTGGAAGAAACAAAAACTCGATACCCAGCTCGTCGCAGCAGAGAAATATGTGTTTCCGAAAAGGTAATTTTAGGCAGCTCTCTTAAAACTGTCTCCTGATTGCTGTTGTGGGAAAGGAACGACATTATTTGCCATCGGACTTCCATTGGGTCGCATCTTAGCTTCGAATTCCTCGAGAGTTTCACTCGTTACTGCACGAACAGTGGAAGTTGTTCCTCAAAATTTCCCATTTTCAATATCCTCAATGGTACAGGAAGCTACATTGATTTGTTGTTTCACTATCTTACTCCAATTTTGTGCAGCTCTCATACGATATTTTATAGCCTCATCTGCCTTTCCAGAATCTTCTAGTGCTTCTGCCCTTTGATACATAACTTTCATTTTATTAGAATAGTCTTTGTATCGTACTTGTGCATCCGGTCATGATCATCCAACGATAAATTCTTGGACAGGAATTATTCCAAACATCATCGCAGTCATACTACAGTACTCTGCATCAGGGTTAGTGGCTTTGATCTTTTCCTTTGCCAGTCGCTGCATCGGCCCAATATTTTTATGATAAAGCTGTTTACAAATCTTATGTACAAACTCTTGTTTCTTTGGACCATCAGAGAAACCCATATTTTCTGCCATTTTGTCTGCCATCTTCGGAATCTTATAAAGAAATCATCGAATTTCATTAAAAATACCATCTCCATCTGTTGCACCACCACCAGCTGCATAATTTTTATCAAGATTAGAATCAAAATATGCATCCCAGTTTACCCACGCCATAGGATACCCTACATCAAAATGATCCCGAAAACGGAAATGATCACCCGTATAAAATGCTTTTCCTCGAGGCATTTCAGTATGACTTGGCGAATCATATGTATTGACGAGTCGATCATAGTAGCCCCGTATCGAATGTCTGCGCCTCTTGAGTTGTTCATAGTCTTTCTTTTTCTGTCATTCCGGCATTGCCTCGAGCATTTCATCAAATGTTTCTGGAGAATTCATCATCAGATTGAGCATCGGATCACGCATACCTGTGAGCTTATGCATCATCTCTTTTCCATGCTCTTTCCAAAATTTCTCAAATCTTGACCTAAATTTTTTAATCGTGCCCCCATCTTTGCCTCCAGTAAGTCGATGAGAAGAGAGCTCTATGAGACTTTCTAATTCTTTTCCTGCAGCATCGCTAATTGTATATGCAAAAGCGATACTCGTTTCACGAAAGGTGTCACCGAGTGCTTTGTTTTGACAAAATACAAACATTGGTACATGATTTCCTGATTGAAATAATTCTTTTGCATGTGTTTGTGTCATTGGTAACAACTGTTGTTCTCGTTGCCCAAACATCATAGCCGCATAAGGCATCGTGGAAATCTCCGTCGGATATCCTTCATTGAGCCATATGTTCGTCGCTTCACCAAAAATTTCTGTAGGTTTATTGCTAATAATACTAGTCATCATCCAATCGAGCCTATCATTCATATCCACGCGTTGTTCCATGTTCATCTTACCTCAATCCTTGAGATTATCATGCCCCTTATTCATATACTTTTGAAATCGACGCCCCAGATTGGTAAGTATTGGGTGTTTCAATTGATTAAACATGAAATAACATGCTTGTATTTCTGAGAGTGGCTCACCTTCTTTACTGAGCATAGAATCTGGCCATTTTTCCCCCTTATGTGGAGGCATATGGGGGTATTTAGCATGATGCGGATCAAGAGAGTGTGCTATACTATTATACCAAAACCATTCTTGATTATTTTTATTTCGTGGATCTTTTTCTCCATCATCATAAGGATAAAGTTGGCCAAAGTTATGCATCGAAGCAAACATGGCCGCCATAAATTTTGCCGAAGGAAAATGTTCAGATCGTGCCCATTTCTTTATAAGCTTAGTACGATGTGCACTTCCCATACCATCAATTTTATTCACCAGATCATCAACATATGATTGAAAACTATTATTTGAATCCGCCACCATCAAAGAAGGCCATTCAGCCCACTGGAGAACCGAACCAAGTGGTCACGATTTACCGCTTTGCATTTTTTCAATGGCAAGTGCTGCTGCTATTTTCCCATGAAATGCATGGTCTCTGTTATGTTGTTCTTCCCATGCCTTAAAAGGAGCTTTCCAGAGATCTCAATGTAATAATACTCAGAGACTATGACAGTGGGCAAAAATATTGAACCAACTCATCGATTTACTACCGTCTTTTTTTTCTGGAGGCTTCACTTCGCTCAGAGGTTTTTCGAGTGTATAGCCAGAATTATTATGGAGATATGACCAAAGTAATGTAAGTGATATTTGTCTTGGTGTCGTTCAGTCAAAAGTAGCATCCTGAGCTCTGCCCTTCTTCTCATCGTATTTGGCTTGCTTAAAAGTCCCCTGACTCACTTCAACCATATCTCATTCGATGCCAAAAATATGGAGATCTTTTTCTCCGCCCACCTTGATAATAGTTTTTTCTATAGGGGTACCCGTGGCATCCATTTGCACAAGTTTCCCATCCTGAATACAGACATTCTTATTTTTCTTGTATCCTCCTTCTGAATTATGTGCCTTGCTACTCATCAGCATATTAAACTGGTCAACACTCATGCTTTTTTTCCCCGGTTTTCCTCATGGAATACGGAAAATAGCAGAGTATGTGTCATTCTGTTTCCAGTTTTTTATAACATTAATAAATTCAAGAAAAGTCATATCTCGACGTGCCTCTTCTCCATTTCCCCATCCATCCCAAATACGTATCATACCTGGTTGACCATCCTCACCAGGAATAATATCCTCTACTTGAAATGTATCACATTTACCCTCTTCAGGACTTTGACAAGCAAATACCATACCAGGATATACATGTCGCTGTTCTGGTTTATCGGATTCACGTGTTTTATTCGCATCTTGATGGAGAAGATTGTCGAGTTCTTCGTTGAGTGCATTTTCTGTATAAATTTCTGTCCCACTATATTTTGACCTCAACTCTGAATGGACTTCTTTTTCAGAATAAAAACGAACTTGATCTTTTTCTAATTGTGTTTTCAGGTTTGGATGTTCGGAACTATCCCCATTGAACCCTTCGACAAAATCAATAGTCACATCCTCACCACTTCCCATCAAATAATCAAAAAATTGTGGACCATTGTAGGTCTTTAGGATACCATTTGGAGTCAGCCGTCATGTTTCGTACGGATTATTGGGATCAATAGATGTATTGTTTCACAGAAAACGCACCTGTATTTCACCAGGATCATGATCGCTCTCTCATTGAGTACTCACAATGGTATAGTACCCCACCATATCGCGCTGACCGTTTACTCCTTTTTTACGCCACATCATGACGTTACCTCGTGCAAATTTATCAATATTTTTGATCCTATTTCCGAGGCTGGTCTGAAGTTTTTCTGCGAGTGCCCCATCTGTCATGATATCATCAGGATTGAACTGGTACGTATGAAGAAATGATTTTTCAAAATCAACAACACCGCTGGTCGCGAGACTGCCTGGCTTTCCAGAACCGAACTCTTGGAGACTCTTGACACGTCTCTTTGACCCCATGGTACCAAGAATTTTAATCTGTAAATCACGATCCAATTTTTTGGTGGCAAGCCTCGAAGTAGTATATGATTGAGTATGGAGCGATTGAGCTGAATCTTTTCGATATTGGATAATGGCCTGTTTTCGATCTGGATCCGTGACCGATGTAACATCAGAGACGTCAGGTACGGCACCGATAATTGTTTTGGCCACCTGAGCATCGAGTGACACAATTTCATCAAATGAAACCGTAGGAGTGAGACATCCAACTAGGTATGAGAGAATGGTATTTTTATCCTTCTCAGACATGCAGGTATTCTCTGGTCAAAACAACGCTTGATAATCTGCTGAAAGGTCTCCCTCAGTTCCATTTTCACGTATACGAGCAAAAGCTGTGTACACATCCTCATCAGGATTGATATTAAACCCTCACAGAAGTGTATTCCAAGCGCTCTGTATACGTTTTGTATCACCTCGAGTTGGATCGAGGTTTGCAATCTTGTTATGTATGCTATGAAAATCAGCCAGCTCAAGAGATTTTTCTGGTGGATATTGTGCTGCTTTGATGGCTCGTTTTGTCACGATCTTTCGGGCACGATGTGTTTCGAGAAAATTCACCAAAGCTGTATCACTTTCTTTAGAGAGATACTCTTTGAGAGCTTTTTTGTTTTCATCAGTCAGTTCAAAGTCAGTATCTGCTGATTCTACACACGCCTCCAGTATTTGTTCTCTCGCACCATCCTTGAGAGCCTTATTATGATTTATTTCATAGAGAAAGATGTCATTGAAACAGCCCGTCTTTGAAAGAAAATTTTGCATAGCCTCAAGCGTATCAGCTTCGAGACCCATGGTACGCTTCATACCCTCTGGTAAATCAAAGAGGGCACGCTGAAAATGTTTTTTGAGTTCTTCTTCTGATATTCGTTTCTGGAGGTATTCCTGGATTTTATCTTGCATATCGGGTTGCTGCATAAATTTGCGGCATTGCTTACCGATATAACGCGTTTGCTCAAGAGAAGTGTCCTGAGATGCATTGTGAGATACATCAACCTCTTCCCTATTCTCTGCAGGTCATGTAGGTCCTCCAGTAGTCATAGAAGTATTATACTAAGAAAGTAGGAAAGTCTAGATTTTTTGTTTCCTCCAAGCTGTCCACGCACTTGATGCAACGAAAGCAAGAAGGAGGAAAATCCACATTTCAGGACCAGCCTGTGTTTCTGTTTGTTCAGGAGTAATCTCTGGCGCTTCTGCATCCTCAGCAGGACCAGCAGCATCAAGAGGTGGTACAGCATCCTCTTTTGGAGTAGAGGTAGTAGGTGGTGGAGTTACTACTGGTGGAGTTACTGGTGGCGTGGTTGGTGCAGTCACAACTCCTGTATTAAACGTATTTAAAACACAGATATTTCTACTTTTCCCACTATCACTCTGATTGAGATCTTTGTCATATTCTTCATACACGAGTGGTGTTTTTATAAGGACAGTATCTTGCGCTCATTTTCCAGAGAAACCAAGTTTGACACCAGCCTTGAGAGTATAGAGACCTATCTTATCACCTTTTTCGATGAAAAATTCTTTATCAGAACCAACCGCATACCATACGACATCTGTATCAAATTCCCATATTTGTTCAGAAGGAGTAGTAGGAGTGATTTTGACATTGGTAGAAGCAATCATTTCTGGGAGTTTTTGTGCACTTTCTGCGATAACTTCTTGGAGTTCAATTCCGCTATGTTCCCATGGGATAACCACCTCAGCCAGCTCAGCAGTCCATCCGGCGGCTGTCTTGGTAGGTGTTTGTGCATCGGTATAACAAACATTACACGCATTAGCAGCAAAGAGAGGATCTTTGGTACATTCTGTCTTAACAGGTGCTGCAAGAGCAGACATACTGACAGAGAGAGCGAGGAAAGAGGCTGCAACAGCAGCGTTTTTGAGTGAAAAATGTGTCATAAAAGAAGGATTACAAACACACTATAACCGACTTTTTCCTAAAATGCAAATAAATTGTTCAAAAATGTCCTATTTTGCTATTTTCTCAAACTCCTCAACCCATCGCGTAATCAGAGCAAAGGCTGAATCATAGAATTCAGGTGATTCTGGATTAATGCCGATAGACTGCAAGAGCTCTACTGGGGGCACACTGCCGCCTGCAGAGAGTACTCGAACATAGTCCTCGATCATCGCATTGCCTTCTTTATGGTATTTTTCAAGCAGAGAGAGTGAGACAAGCATGCCAAATGAGTAGGCATAGCAATAAAATGGTGTCGAAAAAATATGCGGAATCGCTGACCAGCTATAGTTTTTCTCAGGAGGAAGTATCGGAGTGATCGCATTGCCAGAGAGTTTCTTGCTTTCTTCATCCCACCAGAGATTCAGCTCTTTGTAGGTCAGCTCCCCTCCAGCATGAATATATTCGTGTACTCGTCGCTCAAAACTCACATACATAATCTGTCGATGAATCGAACCAAACACATCCATCAGTTTTTGATTGAGGAGTTCTCCCCTTTCTTCTGGCGTCAGCGTCTCAGCAATGCGCTCCATGAGGAGATTCTCAGAGAAAATACTCGCTGTCTCTGCGAGCACCAGTGGTGAATCATACACAGGAGACTTTTGTCCTTGTGCGAGATGTCCATGAATAGCGTGCCCGAGCTCGTGAGCCAGGGTAAATACATCATCAATCGTATCAGTATAATTTAATAATACAAAACTCTCAACACCTTTATCATAACTTGCGAAAGCTCCTCCTCTTTTCCCTGCTTTTGGAAATACATCGACTCTCCCCTCCTCCATCATCGAGTGAGCATAGTCGTGAAATC
The DNA here is from genome assembly GCA_964521495.1 of uncultured Candidatus Peribacteria bacterium. Classification (GTDB taxonomy): domain Bacteria; phylum Patescibacteriota; class Gracilibacteria; order BD1-5; family JAGOOR01; genus JAGOOR01. Next base: position 131,067 of record CAZFTF010000001.1, read on the forward strand.
GACCATCAAACGCCCCAAACATATCAAGCACTTGTTTTTGTGCCTCATCATAAGAAATCTTTTTTTGAATCGGATGAATCGGTGCGCCTGTATCATATCCATAGAGCTCTGTCACTCCGAGATGCTTCTGTTTTGCACGGAGAAATCTCTGATACAGTGGGAAAAATTCTTGGACACGAGTCATCAACGTATCGACGACACTGTCTGGAAGCTGTTCACTAATATTTCGCTTACTCATCACACCCTTGTACCCACGGAGCTCCATCGAAGAGCTCCAATTTTTCACAATACTCGTGTAGAGATTGCCAAAAGTTATCTGATTTTGATGTACGAGATACACCGATTGCATCGATTCACTCGCTTTCTTTCGCAGGTCTCGATTAGGATTTTTGGCAAAAGCTCGGATTTCTTCTTCGGTGAGTTGTTTTTGGGTACCGTCTTCTTCAGCCCAAGGAAAGGTAAATGAACTGCGTAATTCCTCGTGAAGCCCCAGAATACCCATAGCACGAGATTTCTTGGTCAAAGCGAGCTCGACTTCCTCCGAGAGGAGATACTGGATATTATTAGCACTTTCTATCAAATCATTGCGATACTCTGCGAGGAGTGGCGACTCAGCAAACGCACGAATCTTTTCAGCGCCCAATTCTTTCCATTCTTGGTTCACAAAGAGCGTAATTTCTGAGAGTTGAATACCCAGATATTCCAATTCCCCGAGTTTCTTTTGTACTTCAGTATCCTGTGTATCGAGGGCAGAGAGATACGAGAGATAATGCATGGTTTTCTTGCCGACCATATCCAGCGTCTCGCCATATTCATAGTACTCAAGTACCTCCTCGGGCATACTAAATTGTTTGATTTTTCAGCGATATTTCTCCGCATACTCGCGAGTAATCGGAAGCCAGGTGGCGATATCGGCATCGATACGCGGATCAGTCAAACTGTCGTAGAAATAGTGTGGAAGATTCCAGGTGGTAGTGGGCATCATATTTATTTTTTATTTATTCTTATCCTCTCGCCCCACGAAACAACTTATGCCATTTCTCAGGGATGGTGAGCTCGGTGCTTTCTTCATCTTGTTCTTTTGCTGAGCTGATTTCTTCTTCGACAGAGTATTTAGGGGTTTCGGCAGGCACGAGGACGATCATTCGCTCACCTGGGAGCGCCACATCTTCATAGAGCTTGCGGAGATAGATACGAGCCGCGGGAGTATCTCCCCAGCGAGCACGCAGAGTCATATAGGCTATTTCTTGTTCGTCTTTGAGTATCTCTCTTTGGCGTTGATTGAGCAGGTCCTCACGAGAGGAATTGCGATATCCTACCATCACGAGCTGTATCACGAGAAACGCGAGGGAAAAAAGCATAAAGATGAAAATGTAGCGTTTTTTCATAACACGCAGAGTATACGAAAAAATGGATTATGCAAAGAGTGAAGATTGCGAAGTCTCAGATTTGTAGGCATATATCGGAAATTCATCATCCATCGCTTGATTGGCAAGCTCATCAGCGAGTTTATTTTTTTCTCGAAGCACAGACGAGAATTGGACTTTTGAGAAGGTTGAGAGAATATCTTTGATTTTTTTATGGAGGATCTTGAGTTCTGCATCTTTGACCTTGTAAATCCCTTGCAACTGTCGAATCACAAGTTCACTATCCATAATAAGGTGTACTTCTTTGGCTCCCCTCTTTTGCACAGCCAGGAGTCCGAGCATCGCTCAGATATATTCTGCTTGATTATTCGTCATCTTCCCGAGGAAGTACTTGCCCGTTTCGAGGACTTTGCCATTTTCTGCCACGACAAAAGCACATCCACTTGGGCCTGGATTTCATCGAGAGCCACCATCTGTATTGACTGTGAGCATAAGAAAAAGAGATTTGTGAGGATTATCGGAAGTTCGAGAAAGAATGCAAATAAAATAGTGTCATATTTGACTAGAAAAAATGAAAAAACCGTTATACTCAGACCAACTTATATCGTCCATTCAACGTTTTATGCATTATACTTCTTCCGACCTTCGTCAGAAATACCTCGATTTTTTCAAATCAAAAAATCACGCTATCATCCCATCTGCGCCACTCGTACCAGAAAACGATGCGTCAGTTCTGTTTAATACTGCCGGTATGCAACCGCTGGTTCCCTACCTCCTCGGTGAGAAACATCCGATGGGTACTCGCCTCACAGATGCTCAAAAATGTGTCCGAACAGGTGATATCGATGATGTCGGTGATGATTCACATTGTACCTTTTTTGAGATGCTTGGAAACTGGTCACTTGGTGATTATTTCAAAAAAGAATCAATTGCCTTCTCATGGGAATTTCTCACCTCTCTCGACTGGCTCGGGCTAGATCCAAAGATGATTTCTGTCACAGTATTTGAGTGAGATGAAAATGCTCCACGAGATGAAGAAAGTGCAGATATCTGGGCAAGTCTTGGTATGCCACGAGAGCGAATAGCTTATCTCGCAGCAGAAGATAACTGGTGGGCAGCAGGACCAACTGGTCCATGCGGACCTGATACAGAGATATTTTATTGGGTAGGTACTGGTGAACCACAAGGCAACAAAGGCACACACCCTGATGAATGGATGGAGATCTGGAACAATGTGTTTATGCAGTTCAATCGAAAAGAAGCAAATAAGACTATTCTTATCGACGGAATGTACTGCCTCTTTGATGAAAACTTTGTCGTCAATGAAGAAGTCATGAATGCCATTAAAGCACTTGGAAAACGAGTTATTATCGTGACCAATGCTCCCCGTGAGAAACTCGCCAACATTGAAACACAAACAGGATTTGAAGTGTTAACCTATGAGAAAAATCCTCTCAAAACTGATCCAGTATTTTTCACCAAACTTCTCGCAGAAAAAGGTCTCACAGCCAATGACTGCGTCTACCTCGACCATGACATTGCAAATCTCGAAAGTGCGAAGCAAGTCGGTATTCGATGAGAACTTTTTGAAGATGTGACTTCATGTAAGAAAATCCAAAAACATTTTTTCTCACTCGAACCACTCCCCGCTCAGAATGTCGATACGGGTATGGGTCTTGAGCGAACTCTCGCTGTTATCAATGGTAAAAAAACTGTCTACGAGACTGACCTCTTCGAAAATACTCTCGAACATATCAAGAGAATTGTGTGAGATGAAAACTACAATGAACGAGGAGCCCGAATCATTGCTGACCACCTCCGAACTGCCGTCCATATGATTGCTGATGGAGTGAAGCCAAGTAATACTGACCGAGGATATGTCCTCCGACGACTTCTCCGACGGGCTATCCGTGAGGCACACAAGATGGGGCACGAAGATGCTTGTCTCGCACAAGTGGCTCGCGACTTTATCCGACTCTATGAAAATGTGTATGCGTCAGTAAAAAATAATGAAGAAGTAATCATCGATGAGATTAGCATGGAGGAAGCGAAGTTTCAGAAGACAATTAAAAATGGACTTCGAGAACTCTCAAAACTTCAATCAATTGGCGGTAAAGAAGCATTCTGACTTTTTGAAACCTATGGTCTTCCATTTGAGATGATTCGTGATGAAATGATCGGCAACGGAGGAAGTCTTCCAACAAATTTTCAGATTGATTTTGATACTGCCATGACAGCTCACCAAGACCTCTCACGAACTGCCTCTGCTGGAATGTTTAAGTGAGGACTCGCCGATCATAGTGAGATAACAGTTCAACTCCATACCGCGTGTCACCTGATGCTCGCTGGTCTTCGAAAAGTGCTTGGTCCTCATATCATGCAAGCGGGTTCAAATATCACACCAGAGCGACTCCGTTTTGATTTCACACATCCAGAAAAGATGACAACAGAACAAATCGCGGCGGTTGAAGAATTCGTGAATAATGCGCTCAAATCGCACATTACTGTGACCATGAATGAAGAACCAAAAGAAAGTGCCAAGGCTCGCTGAGTACTCTGAGCATTTTGGGAGAAATATCCTGACACCGTGAAAGTCTACACGATGGTCGGAGATGACGGAACAGTCTACAGTGAAGAGCTCTGCTGAGGTCCTCATATTGAGGAGTCTTCAGCAATGGGAACATTTAAAATCCAAAAAGAAGAGGCATCTTCTGCTGGCGTCCGAAGAATTAAAGCAGTTCTTAATTAATCTCTTATGTCTCCTCCAGGAAAAATCACCGTCGAAATCATCCGCACTACTGCCAATATTGGCAAGCAGGGTGAGATAAAAGAAGTCTCTCTGACCTATGCTCAAAATAAGCTCTTTCCTGAGGGAATTGCAAAAGAATACAAACCTCAACCATCAAAGGATGAGAAAAAAGCAAAAATCTATGTGAACAGATTTGATATTACTAAGCGACTCCACGAAAAGTCGCTTGATATTCATATGGCTCACGAACAGTGAAAATTTGCAGAAGCAATTAATCAGGATTGGGTGGTCGCAAAAATTCGTGACAAGTTTCATGTTTCCCTCCTCCCAGAAATGATTCGTCTCGATGAAAAAACTATTAAGAAGGCTGGAAAATATACTGTCCATCTCGACCTCGCACCTGATGCATATGCTCAGATGATATTAGAACTTCACTAATTTTTTATGTATCTCTGAATCGACTATTGAACCACGAATATCTGAGTGGCTATCTCAGAAATAGGCATCGCACTCCCTTACGGTGTTTTTGAACATGAGGAATTTTTCGAGATACTTCCAGAGCTCGTTGCAAAGAAAAAGGTAAAAACTATTATTATCGGGGAGGCTATCGGCTATGATGCCTATGGAAAACAAAAGAAAACATTTGAAAAAGCAATTGCTCGTATCAAAAAAACAGTGCCAGGTATAGAAGTTCTCATACAAGACGAAGATCTTACCACTTTTGAAGCACAAGAATCACTCGGAAAGCTCGGGTCAGAAGACCATCTTGACGATATCGCTGCAAGCATTATACTCCAGCGGTTTATTGATAATCGTTTTTAATGGCTCTCTCACTCTCATTCGTCCCAGATGGTAACCGTCGTTGGGCAAAAGCAAAAAATCAAAACACCATTCAATGACATACTGCATGAGCAAAAAAGATTGAAGAAATCACCAAATGGCTCAATACAAATATTGAAGTAGATGAGTGCGTTTTTTGGTGTCTTTCGCGATCAAATCTAGAAAGAGATCAAGCAGAGCTTGATGGAATTTTTTATCTACTCAAGCATTATTTCGAATCCATGAAAAGAAATCTGGTGGAGAATCAAATTGCCTTTCTCGCTCTCTGAGAAACCCATTTGTTGCCAGATAATATACAAAAAACAATTCATGATTTAGAGGAAACAACGAAAGCCTTTATCACTCGTAGACGTCTCGGTTTTGGTTTGGGATATGATCGTGATTATGACCTTATTCGTGCTACACAAAAAGTACTTCAAAAATATCCTGAGATAAACGATCCAAAAGAAATAGAACAATTGATTCGTACTGAAGGTGGGTATGCTCGAGGTATGCGTGATCCCGATATCCTCGTCCGTACAGGTGCAAAAAAATGACATCGAACGAGTGGTGCATTTATGGGTCGAGAAACAGAAATACATTTCACCGAAACACTGTGGCCAGATTTTTCTTTGGATACTCTGCAAAAAATCATAGAATGAGCACAAGAAAAAGTACACACCCATGGACTCTAAAACTCACATTTCTATTACCAATCGCAAGGCGTTCCACGATTATGAGCTTATTGAGGAGCATGAGGCAAGTATCGAGCTCTTCGGCTGGGAAGTGAAAAGTATCCGTCAGGGTTCTTGCCAGCTCAAAGGAGCGCATATCCTGATTCGCTCTGGAGAGATTAAAATCGTCGGAATGCATGTGAGTCCTTACAAATTTAGTCCAGAAAGCGATGTAGGCGTCAAACGCGAACGCAAACTTTTCCTCCGAAAAAGTACTATTCTCCGACTCGAACAAAAAACAGGCGAGCAAGGTATGACGCTGATACCAGCAAGAATTTATACCAAATGAAATCTGATAAAAGTATCTGTCGCTCTCGCAAAAGGAAAGAAACAATATGATAAGCGAGAAACTATCAAAAAACGCGACCTCGAACGAGGTGCACTCCGCGAACTTCATCGTACTATCAATCGATAATGCCAAAGTATACTGCCCCATCTCATGCATTGATTCAAGCCTTTCTATTACAACAGGAGGATTTTCAGGGCATAAAAAATATCGTCGTCGAATCCGACGCTGATGCTACGAAATTAAAAAATACACTCGAGGCTCTCACTTCTCTGAAAAAAGAAGGACAAAAAGAATACCAAGTTATTTCCTCCCATAATGATATACTAAAAACCATTTATTATCCAGAAACAATTGGGATCTATACGACCGAGAAAGCGCTCAATCCCCCAGAGAATACTGATACAAAAAATTCCAATATTCTCGTGCTCAAAAGAGACACAGAATACACTGAAAAACAACTCATTGAATGGCTCACCAATAATGGCTACGAGACAAAAAAAATGACGGACGAAATCGGCACCTATTTTCGACAATGAGATACCATCAATATATACACAGGAAGAGGAATACTTCAAGTGAGTTTTTTCTCAGGAAAAATCGAGGATATCTATCTCGATAGACAATCTGAAGATACCTATACGCTCATTAGTTTGCTCTAAGTTTTACTGTGTCATTTACTGATTTCTCAGAGGATATAACCGAGTATAGGGAGTCCTACGATAAATAAGAAATGATAGAGGGTGAGCGATGAAAATGGTACAAATCCAAAGTGTATAGCGAATGGAGAAGAGAGGAGACCAAAATGCAAAATAAGAGAAAATACTACTGCTCAAAGAAGCCATTTATTGACTCTGAGATTAAAAGCCCCTAGACGACCACATCCTAATGAACGGAGCATCTGATACATAACCGATGTTGCTACGGCAAGTGTCTGTGCGAGATGAAGATCCTGTTTGTAAAAAAGAAGGAAAACTGCTCAGACCACAAAAACTCAGATAATTCAAGAAATAGCGATGAACCCCTGTATGCCGGCAAGCAAACTCTCGTTCACTGGTTTGCGTTTCATGACATCCTGTTCTGTTTCCTGTGTTGAGAGAGCAAGTGCTGGGAAACTGTCAGTCACCAGATTTATCCAAAGAATTTGAATAGCAATAAACGGTACGATGAGGGCGTCTTGAAATATTATCACTGCAAGGGCAACAAGAAATACTTCATAAAAATTACACGCCAAAAGGTACTTGATAAATTTTTTCGTATTATCATAAATACGTCTTCCCTCTTCCACACCCGCTACAATCGAAGCAAAATTATCATCCAGGAGAATCATATCAGAGGCATCTCGAGCCACATCTGTACCACGAATACCCATTGCAATACCAATATCGGCTTGTTTGAGTGCAAGTGCATCATTGACCCCATCCCCTGTCATGGCCACGATATGTCCTTGAGCCTTGAGAAGACGTATAATGCGAAGCTTATCCTGCGGAGCAATACGAGAAAAAATACTGACATGGGTGAGTTTTTCTGAAAGTTCATCATCACTCATAGTAGAAAGTTGTGTCGCATCGAGTGTCTCTCCAGAGAGACCAATCATCTTGCCAACAGCACCTGCTGTAAGCTCAGAATCACCCGTAATCATGATAACACGGATACCTGCCTCCTGACATTCTTGGATTGCAGGTGCGACCTCTGGACGAGGAGGATCCATCATCGCAGTAAATCCGACAAACACGAGATCTGATTCTGCTGCTTCCAGAGAAATACTTCCTACTTTATTCTTTATTATTTCTTCTTTATTCTTTTGAAAATCTCTGTATGCCATCGCCAATACCCGTTTCCCATCTGATGCATACTGTGTGAAGGCAGAATAAAGTTCTTTTTTTCTTTCTTCTGTAAGAGCGATAATCTCTCCACCCAGAAGCTCCGAATTGATAAGTTCCATAATTCTCTCAGGAGCTCCTTTGACATACGAACGAATAAAATCTCCATGATTTCTCACGATAGACATCCGTTTTCGATCACTATCAAATGGGAATTCCACGACAACGGGGTACAATGATTCAATATCTGATTTCTTACAACCCGATGATTCCGCAAACTGCAGAAGTCCTATCTCAGTGGGATCACCAAAGAGTTGTACTTTTCCTGATGAATCCTTACCATATCATGCCTTATTACAACCCACAGAAATCTGAAGTAATATTTTTTCTCATTCCGCATCTCATCACTCGTCACTCGTCACTCGTAACTTTCCATTCGTGTAAATATCCACCACCTGCATTTCAGATTTTGTCAGTGTACCAGTTTTATCCGTACAGATAACCGTCACTCGTCAGAGTGTTTCTGAGGCAGGAAGTTTTCGTACAAGCACATTTTTTTTCACGAGTCGTTTGGTAGCGAGGGCCAGTCCGAGAGCTACTACAGCAGGCAATCATTCTGGAATTGCAGAAACTGCAAGGCTCACCGCTACGAGGAGAGAGTGGGAAAATTTACCTCAAGTAACAAGCAGAACCGCAACCAAAACCACACACAGACAAACAATAAAAATAGCAATTTTACGAGAAAATTCTTCCAACTTTTGAGAAAAAGGATTCGTTTCTTCTGTGATCTGTTCGACCATACCAGAAATATGTCCAAGCTCTGTATTCGCACCTGTTGCGACCACAATCGCACGACCAGAACCAGCAGCAACCGCTGTACCCTGATAAACAATATTACACCGATCAGAAAGGGGTGTATTTTCAGGGATACCCATAATATTTTTCTCCTGTGCGACACTTTCCCCTGTGAGAACTGCTTGATTCACACGAAGTCATGCTGATTCTATCACCCGGGCATCAGCCACAATCCTTTCTCATTCATCAAGAAGAAGAATATCACCCGGAACAACGTCTGACGCAGAGATAACTTGTAGTTCACCATCTCGCATCACACGAGCCTGAGGAGTAAGAAGTGAACGAAGATTTTCAAGAGTTTTTTCAGTTTTGAATTCTTGGATAACGCCAATAGCGGTATTAAGAACGACAATGATCAATATCACACCAGCATCAATATAGGAATGTTCAGGAATTGCCGAAAGCACTGCTGCAGCAATCAAAACCCAAACTAATGTGGATTTGAGCTGATCCCAAATCATGGCAAAAATCGTCCTCTTTTTTCACTGAGGAAGTACATTCTTCCCGACCTTTTGAAGAATGGCCTCTGCCTGAGAAGTCGTAAGACCTTCTTTGGAGGTGGAAAACGTCGCAATTATTTCTTCAGTTGAGAGAGAATGAAAATTCATACTCTGATATTACCCTATTTTTGTTGTAAAAGCAAGGATTAGACACCTAATAATTTCTCGCATTGCAGAAACGAGAGTCCGAGAGCAAATACTGTTTGAGCGTCCTGCTGATTGGATTCTAAGATGACGAAGTGGAGAGCGAGTTTATTTGTTTTCGGTGGTTTTGCAGTACTTTTGCTGCCAAAAGTACGAAATGTAGTCAGGAATTGAAATTGTTTGATGACCTGGATTCTCGGGTCAAGCCCGAGAATGACGGAAAAATTATTCTTATGGTGCCCCGAACAGGAATCGGACCTGTATTTGCTCGTTAGGAGTGAGCTGTTCTTCCATTAAACTATCAGGGCATTTTGGTAGAAGTCAGTATATTCAATGACTCAAAGTTGCAAGAAAAAACAGAAAAATAGAAATACGAAGTTTTTCTGCATTCCTGAAAGTTGATTTTATGGGTTTTTATATATACTCCCAGCATATAATTTATTCGTTTTATTATGGCCGCTGAAAAAGGTAATGTCATCGTCAGTTTCGACAATGTCTGCTTCTCGTTTAATGATAAGAAAAAAATCATCCTCGAATGTGCTGATTTTACTGTGCGCGAAAACACCAAGATAACTATCATGGGGCAAAATGGTGCTGGTAAATCCACAATTTTTAAACTCCTGATGCGAGAATTGAAGCCGGAATCTGGTAAAGTAAATATCGTCGCAGGAAATAAAATAGCGATTGCTCGACAGGTCCTTCCGAGAGACAAAATCCATCTCACAATTGAAGAATATTTTGCAACAGCTTTTGAGACAAAAGAGAAAAAACTCGAACAAAAAATCGAAGAAGCGATGGATGCAGTCAATCTCACAGTGAGTATCAAAAAACAACTGAAGGATCTCTCGGGTGGACAACAGGCTCGCGTCCTCCTCGCTTATGCACTCATCCAAAAACCAGACATTCTCCTCCTCGATGAGCCAACGAATAATCTCGATGCCGACGGTATCGGACACCTCCTCAGTTTCCTCCTCAGTTATGAAAAAACTGTGATTGTGATTAGCCATGATGCGGACTTCTTGAATGTATTTACCGACGGGGTCCTCTACCTCAATGTCCAGAAACATCAGGTCGAGCAATACTGGGGCGACTACTACACCGTGGTCGAAGATATCAAGAAACAGATCGAGCGAGAACAAATGCAAAATGCTCGAATGGAAAAAGAAATCCAAGATAAAAAAGACAAGATCAACTTCTTTGCCAACAAAGGAGGTAAGATGCGTAAACTCGCGAGCAAAATGCGTGATGATGTCGAAGAAGCAGAAGATCAAACTGTTGTTGTCCGAAAAGATGATAAAACTATCCAAAAATTTCATATTGATTATGGGAATTTTATCGGACCAATTATCACTATCTCAAAAATCACCCTCATGAACCGCGAACATGAGATAGTTGCTCATGATATGGAGCTCGTTATCACAAAATGAGAACGCTATATTCTCACTGGGCCAAATGGTATTGGCAAATCCACACTTTTGAAAAAACTCGTCAATAAAACCGACCCATATGCAGTGATTACTGAGGGCGTCAATATCGGATACTACAGCCAGGATTTCGAAGCACTTGATATGGAACAAACAGTCTGGGAGTCACTCCAGTCTGTCACGGATGTCATCACCGACCAAGAAACATTTCGAGTCGCATCACAATTTCTCCTTTCAAGTGATTTATTGAAGAATAAAGTTTATTCGCTCTCAGAAGGACAAAAAGGATTGCTCTGCTATGCACGATTTATGATCCAGAAACCGGATCTCCTCATCCTCGATGAACCAACGAATCATATCAACTTCCGACATATTCCAGTTATCGCAGAATCTCTCAATACCTATAAGGGTGCTATGATTATGGTCAGTCACGATGAAGGATTTGTCCAAGCCCTCGAAGATGTGCGAGAGATTGACCTCAAGAGACTTATTAAGTAAGTAATTTTTCTATGGTAAAAATAGGAACACGTGATGAATATCGGAAAATGCTCGGCAACAAAAAACGAATCTGAAGAGATGGTTGCCCGTTTTGCGACCTGGAAGAACAAGAAGAATATGTTGTCTGGAGGGGAAAATGCTGGGCTCTCCTCATTTCCAAATTTTCATACACTGGAGATGACCAGCATATTGTGGCTATCCCCTACACACATAAAAAATTTTTCATCGAACTCACAGAAGCAGAAGTTATAGAATTTCAAGAAGTTCACAAAGAAGTCAAAAAGTTTTTCGGTGAGAAACCATATTTTTCATTTACTCGAGATACCGATTGTGACATTTCAAAAAGTGTTGAGCATTTTCATACGCATTTTATTGGTTCAGAGCTTCAGGGGAAGTACATCCGAAAGATGTTAGAAGATCAAGGATTTCCAGTTAAAACTGAAGGTTTTTAATAGTGCTAATTTTTTCTATGACAAAAATAGGAACACGCGATGAATATGACAAAATGACTCTTCCAGATAAAGAAACTGGAGATAATAAGAAAGTTTTTTGAAAAGATGATTGTCCATTTTGTGATGTACCATGAAAGGAACAGAATATTCTTTGGAAATGAAAATATTGGTACTTTCTACATAATATGTTTCCCTATTCTGGCGACCAAGATCATATTATGGCAATTCCTTATGACCATAAACGATATTTTTCCGAACTTACTGATGATGAAATAAGTGAACTCAAGCAGGTACATAATTTTGCAGACAATTTTTATTGAGATAAAAATTATTTCTCCTGTGCAAGAGAAACTTTTGCAAATAGGAGCGTCGAGCACTATCATATACACTTCATTCCAGGGAAACTCCAAGGAAAATATCTCAGAAAAATGCTCGAAAATCAAGGGTTTCCAATAAAAGAAGACGAGCTAGAGGTGAAAGTTTGTAATTAAGAAAGGAAAAGTATAATCAAATAAATTTTTACTATGAAAAAATACATTCACATCCTCCTTATTAGTCTTTTATCGGCCCTTATTATATTCGTCCTGAATATTATTTGATGATTTCTTTGATGATTGCCTTTCTTATTATTTCCTGAATATTCAGCCGCAGCGGAACTAATTATCAAAGCAATGATTTTATTAATAGAAATTATATTGCTTGTTTTTATTTTTATAACTCACAGGAAGATATGATATTTTTACACAAAAATTAAAAATTTATCTTTATCATTAATCGAGATAGTTATAATAATTTACATTGCATTTTTATTTAGCATAATTCTTCTGCCAGCAGTAGAAGTAGCATTCCGAGGAGATATATTAATTTGAAAATATTTTTCTTATAGGACTGCAGTAGAATTTTTAAATATTAGTACTATTTCGACCATGATAGCTGCGTTCTGGGGTCTATATATACCTGAATCTCGTGAAAAGAGAAAGCAATGCACATCCTCATTTCTTTTACTGGGGAACATGATTGGGTTAGTGTCATTTTTCATATTTGGTGATACATTGGTTAGTTTTTCATTATTACCTCTCATTGCTGTATGAATAGGTAATATGAATTATTATGAAGCACAGGTTTTTCTTACAACATTTATAGTACCGCTCTTAACAACACTATTATCATTCTATTCTTGGCGGTATTATGACAGAGACACATCCACTATTTCACATCGTGGATTTATATTTGCATTATTACCTTACATCGTGATGGTATTTCTTACGCTATACCTTCTGCCCATATTCTCAATAAAATAAAATTAATAAATATGTCTAAATCTGATATCATGATCGTGACCGTACCAAATATGGCACTCTTCCCTACTGGTATTCACCACGAGGGATTTATTCCTCATGCTGAGCTCGACCTTCGCAAGGTTATCCTTGAAAACTTTAGCTATACACGACGAGGGGATGCTGAGATAGATTTCACTTTGAAGCAACCCATCTCTTACGCTGTGATTCGCAATACTGAAGGAAAAGTATTTGCCTACCAACGCGGAAGTAAACGAGAAGGATTTCACGAGACACGACTGGCTGGTAAGTGGGCCTGTGGTATCGGTGGTCATATCGAAGCAGAAGATGAAGAGACTGGCGATATTCTCGCAGACTCTCTCCGTCGTGAACTCGATGAAGAAATCACACTTCACGGCAGTATCCTCTCTATAGAACCAATTGGCTATATCAATAGCGAAAAAGACGAGGTCAGTAAGGTACACATTGGTGTGCTCTATATCATCACGACCGATTCCAAGACGGCAGAAGGAAGTGAAGAGGTAGTCAATGAAGGATTCTACACACCAGAAGAATTAAAAGAAATGATGGCAAATCCAGAGACAACTTGGGAAGAATGGACAAAGATAGCACTCAAGGCAATATTCTAAGAATACTCTCAACAATTTCACGTGAAAAACAGAAACGGGTTTTTTAGGGGACAAACTGTTTGAGCGGGATGAATCTAGTAAATCGATGAAATCAGCTCATAGCGAGTTTATGTCCCCTGAATGATTTTGGTACTTTTTTCAGAAAAAGTACAAATACGTAGCCAGAAATTGGAATTGTTTGTTAACCTGGATTCTCGGGTCAAGCCCGAAAATAACGGGAACCCGACTTGTATTTTTCTCATTTTTTCTACTATACTTCTATGATTGAAATCAAAAACCTCAAAGCAAATGTCGCTGACACAGAAATCCTCAAAGGAATCAGTCTAACTATAGAAAAAGGTAAGAACACCTGTATTCTCGGGAAAAATGGCTCTGGAAAGTCGTCTCTTGCCAGTATTATCATGGGTAATCCTGCGTATGAAGTAACTGAAGGAACTATCACTCTTGATGGCGAGAATTTACTCGAGATGTCACCAGAGGAACGATCACTTGCTGGTATTTTCCTCTCGTTTCAAAATGTCACAGAGATAAAAGGTATCAAGGTAAGTGAATATTTGCGTACGATTTACAATCTTCATCTTCCTCGTATTGCTCCAGGTACAGCACCTCTTTCACCCATGCTCTTTAGTCGGTTTATCAAACCACTCATAATAAGCTGTGATATTCCTGAAGCATTTCTTGAACGAGATCTCAATGTAGGATTTAGCGGAGGAGAAAAGAGAAAACTCGAAGTATTGCAACTTAAACTGATACAACCAACCTATATTATCCTCGATGAGATAGACAGCGGTCTCGACCTCGATGCCTTCCGACTCGTCGCGAAGATGCTCGCTGAATGTGCCAGCCCCGAGAAAAGTATTATTATCATCACTCATTATTTTGAGATTCTTGAAAGTATCCCAGTAGATCAAGTAATTGTTATGCGAGATGGCTTGGTAGAGCGCTCTGGAGGGTCAGAGCTCGCAAGTGAAATACGAGAAAAAGGATACAATGAAAATTAAAAACCAATAAAGACCGTGAAATACTCAGAGTGTCAAGGGTAATGCCCCTCTCAAACATTTGCACTCATAAAAATTTTCTGGTAGAGTACTGGTATATGAAGAACTCCTACCAATCTCAGCGCGAAGAAACTATTATTGCACAAAAGAATAGTGCCAAGCGAACCCTCATCACCGAGTACAAACTCCCAAAGAGTACCAAATACATCTGATGCATTGATCTCTCTGACGCAAAAGTGCGTGATTTCATCATCCAATGACTTACTGATCTTGGTGTCAGTATTTTCGTGGTTGGTAAAACAGCTGTGCAAAGTGATTTTATTCGCAATGTAAAAGATTTTTCTGATACACTTCTCTCTGGATGTGACTTCCTCGTCTCAGATGCCGAGACCAATCCGTCTCGTATTACAGCATGTATTCTCGCTGGTATT
The DNA here is from genome assembly GCA_964521495.1 of uncultured Candidatus Peribacteria bacterium. GTDB lineage: Bacteria > Patescibacteriota > Gracilibacteria > BD1-5 > JAGOOR01 > JAGOOR01. The sequence goes on from CAZFTF010000001.1 coordinate 146,074, forward strand.
GTACCAATTGTTCCAAAAAATACTCCGTTTAAGAATATGTTTTCTCAGTTTGATCCTATGGCGTTTACTGGAAACAGTTATATCTACGAAGGTGGGCAATATCAGATTTTTGCTAGCACCGTCGCGCTCCTCGAAAATATGAAGTTCCCTGCTGACCGTGAGATTCTCTTGAAAAATGTCGTAAAAACACTCTAAAGATCATCCTCGCTGCATGGAGCTAATGGAGCTGGGGGGATATTAGTAATAACTTCCGTGGTGTCAGTACCGTCATCAGATACTGATATTTGTTTTCAAGACCGCAATGCAATTCTTTGAGATTCATTCAGAATGGGATTTCATGAAGCGCCAAAACCAATAGCAAAGATAGCAGCATCTCGAGCGAGTACTTGAAGGTCAGATATACAAGTACACAATCAACAATTGCCAGTACACCTCTCCGATGCAACAGAAATTCGTCTCCAGCCACGAGTGTCTATATTCTCAACAGGCACTATTCTTGGTAGATTAAAATCTAATTCTCATTGTTCACTAGTTCTGTTCATAGAATTATTATAGAACAAATATAAAATACTGTCAACTGATTTTTTTTGCTGAACTGATTTTTTTTCTACACTGAAAGCATGACAAAAAACCTCGTAATAGTCGAGTCTCCTGCCAAAGCAAAGACCATAGAAAAGTATCTCGGAGCGGATTTTACCGTCAAAGCATCTGTCGGACATATCCGAGATTTGGAGAAAAAAAAGATGGGAATTGATATAGAAAATGGATTTATTCCAACCTATATAATCGATGAGGATAAGAAAAAAATCGTTACAGAACTCAAGAGGCTCGCAAAATGAGCAGAAAATGTCTGGATAGCTACCGATGAAGATCGTGAATGAGAAGCCATCGGATGGCACCTCTGTGAGGCTATCGGGCTCGATACGAAGACAACAAAAAGAATCGTCTTTCACGAAATCACAAAAAACGCTATCACTCATGCGATACAAAATCCTCGTACTATTGATCAAAATCTCGTCGATGCACAACAAGCTCGTCGTGTTCTTGATAGAATTGTAGGGTTTGAGGTCTCCCCTATTCTCTGGAAAAAAGTACCAAGTGGAACGACACTTTCAGCTGGTCGAGTACAGTCTGTCGCTATGCGACTCGTCGTCGATCGTGAAAAAGAAATCGAAGCATTTATTCCGACAGAATCATGGAAAGTGAAAGTCCAATTTGATAAAAAACTCGTCGCAGAACTCACTAAAATAAAAGGGAAAGCACCTGGTTTTAAAACACAAAAAGAGATAGAAGCATTTCTCAAGAATTTCTGAGAAGGAACAGAAGTAAAACTCTGAGAAAAAGAAAAAACACTCGTCGCAACTCTGAAACAAAAATATCCTTTTACTCTCGAAGAAGTCGATACCAATGAGACTTTTCGAATGCCCGGAGCGCCATTTACAACTTCAACACTCCAACAGGAAGCAAGTCGAAAGCTCGGTTTTGGCGTCAAACAAACAATGGGCATAGCGCAGGCTCTCTACCAAAATGGACATATATCCTATATGCGTACTGATTCCGTAAATCTATCCGCTGAAGCTATGGGTGCTTGTAAAAACTACATAGACTCAAATTATGGAACGGAATACAGTCTCGCAAATGGAAGAAAATTTGATACCAAAACAGCTAATGCTCAAGAAGCACATGAAGCAATTCGTCCAACACACATGGAAAATACGCCAAACACTGTCAAGCTTGAAGGCAGTGACCTCAAACTCTACAAGCTCATCTGGGAACGAACAGTTGCAAGCCAAATGCAAGCAGCTAAAATAGAAACGACAACCTATAACTTTGTACCAGAAGATCACGATCAGAAATGGCAGACAAAGGGACAAGTGATTCTCTTTGATGGATTCATGAAACTCTATACTGAAGGAAAAGATGATGAGGACGAAGAAGAAGGTGAAGTCACATTGCCTGCTATCAAAAAAGGAACCAAACTCGAGTCAGAATCTTTCACAGGAAACCAAGTATTCTCTCGAGCTCCAGGACGATATACCGAAGCAACTCTCGTCAAAAAACTCGAATCAGAAGGTATCGGACGACCATCTACCTATGCTCCAACTATAGCAACAGTTATGGATCGTGGCTATGTCGAGAAAAAACAAAAATACCTCTTCCCTACTTCCCTGGCACGTCTCGTCTGCGAATATCTCGAGAAGAACTTTGCTCAGATGATGGACTACAAATTCACGGCCAATGTCGAAGAAGAGTTTGATAAAGTATCTCGATGAGAAGAACAGTGGCAGAAAATGCTTAAGAGTTTTTATAAAGACTTTCACCCTCAAGTCGAAAACGCAGGAGGATCAGAGAGAGTTACAGGCGAACGAAGTCTGGGAAATCATCCAAAAACTGGTGATCCAATTTCAGTACGAATGGGGCGATTTGGTCCATTTGTACAAATAGGAGAAAAAACAGAAGATAAAAAACCGACTTTTGCAAGTATTCCTGCTGGGATGGATATGGAAACACTCACAATGGAGCAAGCGCTCGAAATCTCATCTCTTCCTCGGGTTCTCGGGGTTCACGAAGGGCAAGAAGTGAAAGCAAGTATTGGGAAGTTTGGCCCCTACGTCGTGAAAGAAAAAACATTTGTTTCTATCCCAAAAGATGCCCCCTACACAGCATATACTGTGACACTTGAGGAAGCTATGGCACTTATCGCAGCAAAACAATCAGGTACCAGTAATGTGATTATGGAATTTGGTGACATACAAGTTTTACGAGGAAAATTTGGCCCCTATATCAAACAAGGAAAGGATAACTTCCCTCTTCCAAAGAAATACAAAGATGATCCAAATAGTCTCGATGAAGCTATTTGCAATGAGATTATTATGAAAAAAATGGGAGAAACTACTCCGGTTGTTGTAGAAAAAACAAAGAAAAAAGTAGCAAAGAAAAAATAGTTACCCTGATATCCTCTTCCCTTGAACATCCGAAGTCTTTTTCCCATCGACTTTGAGTGCTAGCTGTCCACAGGCTGCATCAATATCATCACCCATTGTAAATCGTACAGTAGAGGGAATTCCATAGTCCTCGAGGACACGCTGAAATTTCTTGATCATCAGACTCGAAGTTGGTTGCATATCATTGCCCATTATCCCTTCTCCAGCGTTGTAAGGGATAAAGTTTACATGTCCGAGTCTTCATGTCATAAGTTCCGCAAGTTCATGAGCATACTGAGGCTTATCAGTCACTCACTTTATCATGATATATTCATAGAAAATTCTTTTATTTGTCTTCGCGACATATTCATCGAGCGTTGCCATCAATTGGTCGAGAGGATAGGTACTATCCACTGGCATAATGGCACGGCGCGCTTCATCATTTGGAGCATGAAGAGATACTGCAAGGCTGATTTGTGGATGATCTACCATCAATTTTTTGATTCATGGGACAATCCCGCAGGTTGAAATCGTTACACGACGTTCTGAGAAATTAAGACACTTAGGACCACAGAATATATCGAGAGCTTTTTTTACTTCTGGATAATTGAGAAATGGTTCTCCCATTCCCATAAAGACGATATTTCTGAGTTGGAGTTTTTCTTTTTTGAGATAATGAATCGCGAGCATCACTTGTTCGACGATCTCCCCTACTGTGAGATTACGGAGCAAACCAAGCTTGCCTGTCGCACAAAAAGTACACGCCATAGGACAACCTGCCTGACAAGAAATACAGAGCGTATTACGACCAGAGAGATGTCGCATTATCACGCATTCAATATGATTATTATCGTGAGTATCGAGGAGAAATTTCGTTGTCTGACCGTTTTCAGAATTGGCAATATGACTCACAGTGAGAATATGTTGAGTAAATTGCTCCTGCATGGCTTCGCGAAGTTTCTGAGAGATAGTCGTGCAGGCTGAGATATCCTCTATCAAGTCTTTATAGAGAGCATGATGAATCTGTGTCAGACGAAAAGGTTTTTCACCCTGTTCTTCGAGAAATTTTTGCAGTGCGGCTGTATCGTAAATAGAATGCATACTAAGAAAAAAACAAGAGGTACCCTATGACAACAATAGCTGTGTCAGCGAAAATATGAACTATCCATGCTGACCAGATAGATTGTGTTTTGTGATAGAGAAAAGAAAAAAGACACCCACTGACAAAAAGCCCAAACAAGACAAAGAGTAAAATCCAACCACTAAACCACGTTGAAAATATCGAGAGATGATACAGTGCAAAGAGGAGTGCGCTAAAAATATAGGCAAAAGAAATTTTCCAAGCAGAGAGCGTGCGAAAAACCCAGCCACGGAAAAAGATCTCTTCAAGAAAAGAATTTCCAAAAGTAATATAGGAGAAAACAAGGAAAAATGTCGTTGCTGTGATATTCTTCTTATCGAGATATGATTTGAGCAGTGACCAGTCTATCTGATCATGAAGTTTCAGATAAGCAATCACAATAGCAAGTGCGGCAATGATACCCAATGGTACGCCGTAAAGAAATACTCTACGCGAAAATCGTCCAGTCGAAAGTATGAGTCCTTCTTTTTTCCAATAATAGATAAACGGCACCAAAAACAAAAGAATCCACTTCAAAATCGTCTGCCAACCATAAGAGATATGGAAAAATTGCTCACCCAAAAAGAGTGCTCAAGAGAGTATAATAGAGAGAATTGCTATATGAAGAGGATTTTTTAGGACTTTCATGGTTTCCATAGTACGAAAAGAACAGTTTTATCAAGATAAATAAAAAATTTTGCAAAATAAAATTATTTCATATAGTACTTCCACTTTGGGTGACTAGCTCAGTTGGTTAGAGCACCTGCCTTACAAGCAGGGGGTCACAGGTTCGAATCCTGTGTCACCCACCATTGTATATCAAATCACCCTCTCTGGGTGTTTTTTATTGTTTCACGATATTTCTACATGTACCTCCTCGCATTTGAATCCTCCTGTGATGACACATCAGTCGCTCTCTTAAGGGATGACGAGCTTGTTTGTATGAAAACTCATACGCAGCTGGAGCATATTCAAACAGCAGGAGTAGTACCAGAAACAGCCGCAAGACTCCATGCAAATCATATCTTCGACCTTCTCACTCAAGTGCTTGCAGCGGGAAATATCACCATAAAAGATATCGATGTTTTCGTAGCTACTAGTGAACCAGGACTCATACCTTCCCTTCTTATCGGGAAAACAGTCGCAAAGACACTCGCAACATCACATAAAAAACCCCTTATTTGGGTCAATCATATTGAGGGGCACATCTTCTCTGTGCTTCTCGAAAGAAAATTAGAAGATATTCAATTCCCCGCACTTGTCCTCTCAGCTTCTGGAGGACACAATGATCTCTTCCTGTGGAAATCACTCTACGAGATAGAAAAACTCGGATGAACTCGAGATGATAGCGCTGGTGAGAGTATGGACAAAGTCGGACGCTCTATGGGGCTCTCATTTCCTGCTGGACGAGAAGTCGATGAACTGGCACAAAAATACAATCCAGAAATTCATATCAATATTCCCAAATTCCCTCTCGTACTCCCCGCTGACTCTCTTGATTTTTCTTTTTCAGGGCTCAAGTCAGCAGCGATTCGCGAAATAACTCTGAGAAAAGAAAAACTATGAGATCTCTCAGAAAACGACAGAATAGAAATTGCCTATGGCTATCAAAGTATTGTCACAGAGATATTAACTCAAAGGGTCATACAAGCATCAAAGATATACCAAGCACAAACTATTTGTCTCGTCGGTGGTGTCAGTGCTAATTCAGCACTACGCACGAAAGTGGAACAGTTTTGAAAAGAAGTCCAAATTCCCGTACTACTTCCAAAATCCCTCAAATACTGTGGAGACAATGCGGCGATGATAGGAATTCGAGCGTATTGGGAATATAAAAAAAAATTTATTACAATAATACTATGTACAAAAATCTAGTTTTTAGAAAGGTACTTCTTGGAATGGGAATGATTTTTGGATCAATAGGAATTTTATTTCTCCTATATGTTCTCATTGGCAATGAAAATAATTTCATTTATGTCGCCACGCTTTGTGGAGGCCTCTATATTTTCGTTTGGTATTATGTATTTTTTATTTATTTTTTAAATATAAAAATAAGACCAGTATCCAAAGATCTTCTCCTGACTACTTCAGAAGAAATAAAAAATAAGATTCAAACTTATTTTTGAGAAGCATTACAGGACAACAAACCAGTTTTTCAAGCCGAAGAAACACGAGATGGTTTACAAATTTCGTGGAATAGAACGATTGACTTTAAACAAATACTGAATTATGGTTCTCAAAGCATCAACTATAAAACTTGTTTATTCTTTAATGAACGAAAACATATTTGTAATATTCACTCACAGATTATACATATATCAAAATCTGTTGGGCTGACTGGATTATCTTATTCTCTAGATTTTAAAGGCGGCTTTGTATATGAAACATGAGTAAATTATCATCCTTCCTTTGAAATCAAAAATAGTGAAGTTCATATGAATATCAAAAAACTTGTCTACAACAATGCTTCCATGATTGACCCTATTATAGAAATCTGCAAGAGAAATGGTTGGATTGTTAATTTTTTGATTTTCAAGCACAAAATTACTCGAATTGTATATATTTTTGCTGGTTGGATTTTATTATCAATATCAGGAGGTATGATTTTCTTTAGCATATTTGGTCTTATGGCTAACAGTAGGTAGATACACTACAAATATCTATCTTATCTTGTTTTTTCATTCCCTTTTCCTATACTGCCCATATGTCAGAAGCATCCCACCAATCCCTCTACCAGAAATACAGACCTCACACATTTGACGATGTCGTTGGGCAGAGCTTTGTCAAAAAAGTACTGATGAATTCATGTAAAAGTGGAAAAATCCACCACGGATATATCTTTTTCGGATTCCACGGAACTGGGAAAACCACACTCGCTCGTATCTTTGCTCAGACAGTGAACTGTACCAATATTCTCCCTGATGGAAATCCATGTGGGAAATGTACCAACTGTATCGCTTTCGCAGAGAAAAAGATGATTGATGTGATAGAGATAGATGCTGCGAGCTACACTGGCGTCGACAATATCCGCGAAGTCATAGAACATGCAAAATTTACACCAACACAGGGAAAATATAAAATCTACATTATCGACGAAGTCCATATGCTCTCAAAATGAGCATTTAATGCACTTTTGAAAACCCTCGAAGAACCACCTAAACACGTCATATTCCTCCTCGCAACAACAGAAATTAACAAAGTTCCCGATACTGTTCTTTCTCGGGTGATACGTTTTGATCTCGAGAGAATCAGTGACTCTGATATGCGTTGATTGCTTGAAAAAATATGTGTCAACGAGGGCATTGCTGCAGAAAAATGAGCGCTGGATCTCATCATTCATCGATCACGATGAAGTCTCCGAGACTCACTCACTATTCTCGAAAAATGCATCCTCGACAATACTCTCACACAGTCCTATGTCGAAGGCGCACTCCATCTTGTCAATCAGGATTTTCTGGCAAAAACCCTCGAAGCCTGCATCACATGAGACGGTACTCTCATCCAAGAAGTCCTCGAAACGGTCAGAAAAACAGGACTCAATGTGAGGACTTTCGCTGGTCAAATGACCGAATATATCGTGAGCAATATCGAAACAGCTCTCGCAAAAAAACAATTTTCGCTCTATAAAAGTGTCTTTGATCGCTTTACGCGAATCTATGTAGAGAGTCAAAAAGTCTCTGTTCCTATGGATATTCTCACAATGTCTCTCTGTGAATGTATCACAAAAAATAGTGATGCAATTCGTTTTTCACCGCCTGGTGAACTCGTACCTGAAACTACTGAATCAGGGATTCCACCTAAAATCATTGAGGAAATACCGGAAATTGCAGTGGTAGAATTATCAAAATCAGAGATTCTTCCTCCAGAAGAAATCATCGAAGCAGTAGAAGAGTCCAGTATCGCTGATACTCCAACATGATTTACGGCTGAGGTATTTCTTCAAAGATTGCTCGAATGAGGTGTAAAACAAAATCTCCTTCCTCTGCTCCGAACAGCAGATATATTGCTTGAAAATAACATTCTGATCATCCGAACAACAGGATTTGCAGAGAAAAAATGTCGTGAAAATGAAAACTGGATTATCATCGAGAGTGTCTGAAATACATTTGGTGCTCACATGATTCAGATTACCCTCCTCGATGAACCAACAGAAAAAAATACAGAAGAAGAATCCCCTCTTGACGCAGCAGCTGAGATATTTGGATAATGAAAGACTTGCTTTTCGCTGAAAACACATAGCATAAAAATATGCACAAATTCCTCTCTCAATTTATTTTAACTCGTGCTTTTGCTGAGCATACTGTCTCTTTTTTAGGGATAGTATTTATTATCTATATTGGTAAGGATTTTCTTGTCTTCTTTCTCACAGCATTTCTCTGTGCATCACTGTTTGGAAGCTCTTCAAAATACATCCATACTTTTCTCGAAAAAAACAATAAAAAAATACCAAAAAATCTGAGAGGATTTATTGCTCAGATGAGTTCAGAAAAGTGACTACTCTTTCTCTTCTATGCGATTTTTGCACTAGTATGTATTTATGCAGTTTCTGACATTGGCCCAGCACTGATTACGGATATGGTGAAACTTTTACAAGAATTTTCCCAGAAATTTGGCATCGATATAGGTGTATCAAGTCTCCAGAACACTCTTGGGCAATGGCAAAATCTCTCCACACAGATCAGTGATTTTATCAATGTTATTTCCCCTTCAACGGATACAAAAGAAATTGTTGGACAAGTGATCCATATCGGTGGCATATTTTTCCAAGTAATACTGGGCTATATCGTGAGTCTCATTTGGTTACTCGAAAATGTGTCAGTAAAAAAATATTTTTCCCAGCTTAAGCAATGACCTTTTGCATTTTTCTATCATGATTTTGATCGAATATTTCACAAAATCACACATAGTTTCTGACTCGTATTTTATGCTCAATTCAAGATTGCTATTGTAAATACTCTTCTAACAGTTATAGGGTTAGTATTGATAGGCTTCTTTTATGGCCAAATCACTCTCGAGGGAAGCACGACATTCCCCTATATTCTTGCTCTCTGATTTATCACATTTTTAACAAGTTTTGTACCAATTCTGGGTGTATTTATTAGTGGAATCCCTATCCTCTTTGCAGGAATTGTCGAATATCCTGGTTGGAGTATTGTGATTGTGATTCTTACTATGCTGCTCATTATTCACATCGTGGAAGGATACTTCCTCAATCCTCGAATTGTCGGACAATCACTCAATATACCAGCACCTATCATATTTGTTATCCTCTTTGTTTCAGAGCATTTTATGGGACTTGCTGGGTTTTTCCTCTGAGTACCTCTCTATATCCTCCTCCTCGAATTCATCGAATCAGCAGGCAAAATTGTCACAAAATACAACGAAAAAGAAAGTATTTAAAGCCAGAAGTAATAAGCCGGATTCTGTGTCTCGACATATATCTCTCTAGGTCAGAAATTGCTCTCTGACTCAAGCGTGAGCCTCCCCGCTCCTTTTTATTCTCCAGTCTGTATATCATTCTTTACTCGTTCTTTTATGATCGAGGCTCATTTTCAGTGAGCCTTAAGCTGTAATTCTCGAAGTCTTGCACTTTTCTCCGAGAGATACGCCTCATAATATACGAGTTGCCATGATCCATGGTGGTTTTTTGTAGCAAGACTTTGACCTTCAATATGTTCTTGAATCCTTCTTTTAAGGTCAGAACTATATCCGATATAGTGCTTGCCAGTTACCGAATTATGCAGCATGTAAACGTAGTACATGGGTAAAAGAATAAAAAGGAGCGGGGGCCAACTCACTTGCATCACCTGGGGTTTGCCAAGACATTTCGATTGCTCGAGTGCCTCTCAGCGAGGAAAAGAACTGCTGAGACTTTTCACCTTGGCACTATGAACGAATTCTTTTCTCGTATTATCATAGCACTGTTGAGTCTCTGTGGCACTTTCCATACCATATAGTCGCCTATACAGCTAGAGCCGTTAGCTCTCAGATTGTCCCGCAAGCGGGACTGCGATGTCCGGACTTTCCTCCCCCGCTCATTTTAGTTATCATAGAGTGGAAATCCAAGTGATAACTAAAATGAGCGGGGGCATATGTCTCCTTCTGGCATCTCTGATACTATGAAGTTTTTGTATTTTGCAAATTTGACATCAATACTATAATTATTAATATATAGAAATGGACTCTGCTACAAAAAAATGCCCACTCCACAATAATTGACCTGTAATAACTGATGACGAATGTCATAATCACCAGAATGACCTACATCAATATCTTCATAACGCACATTGTAGAGCGCTAAGATGTCTACGTGCATGTTCAGGAAGTGAAAGAAACCAGGATGTACCAACATTCCCGCCAAGAGATATCGTTGAAAAATCTATTGGACGTATTGCACCTTTAGTACCAATTAATATACAAAATCGAACCCTAGGCTCAAAGAAATGACAGCAAATAATAACAAAAATAGCTGGCATTATTCATAGAATAACTCAAAAAATACCAAAAATAGGGTAACAAAGAGGCAAGATTTAGAAAACTCTCCTAAAATTTGACATAGTAATTATAATAATGTATAATATTACTATATTCTATGCCAAGAAATTCCCAAGATCCTATATTTGTAATAGCAGGTGGTGCCGATGTCAGTCCAAAATGACCAGATGACAAAAAGTCATTTATAGGGACGAGACTCGAATGGATGGCTAAAAAATGAGAAAGTCTTTGGAACAATACCTGGAAACTCGATCCCAACCCAAATAGTCATTGGATAGGCGAATTATGAGAATTTCTTCAGAAACAATTTGGGCCCGATTCAGAAATTGTGACATTGCATTGGTCTGGAAGCGCTTTCCCGCTTGCAGAGAAAGAAGCAAAAAAAGTGCTCAGAGAACAACTCTCTAAGGTTGCTGCACAATATCCATGAAGACCTATTATAGCCATTTGCAAGAGTCTCTCTGGTCCCTATCTCGCACGAGCACTTCAAGAGGAACCAGGACTGACCGTGACACAGTTTATCTCTCTGGGATCACCATGGTGACGCCACGACACTATCCCAGATAATGCTTGAGATGCAGTTTTCGTGGAATCTGATGGAGATATCTTTTATAAGATAGGGCACCTATTTCGCTTTCTCAACTTCTGATTTAAGGCACCAAAAAGAAAAGACGGCTCAAAAGAACCAGAACCAACCAAAATCACTCTTGAAAAACCAACACACGGGGGTCTCAACTATGATACACAAGCATGAAGCATACGAGAAGAATGACCAAAAATACTTGAATGACTCTCCCCAACAACTATGTATCAGCTACTGGCAATGATTATTAAGAAAGGACTATCATGAGTTAACCAGCAATCGGACGATGAGAATTGATCCGCTCTCGCAGACACACCTGATACAGCTGGTCAACTTGCTCTGGTATAGTCAAATGAGTCGTATCGATCTCATAAGCATCTTCCGGTTTTACGAGTGGACCATCAGAACGAGATGTATCGCGAAAATCGCGTGCTATAATTTGTTCCAGCACCTCCGCCTCAGAAATATCCTCTCATTTTGCCTGTAAATCGAGAAATCTCCGATGCGCACGAACCTCTGGATCAGCGATAAGATATACTTTGAGCTGTGCTCATGGAGCCCAGATAGTTCCCGTATCTCGTCATTCGAGGACGAAATTATTTTTCTCAAGAATTTTCTGACCGGCTGAAATAACACACGCGCGCACAACGGGCTGTGAAGCAATTTTTGAGGCTCAGACACCCACCTCAGCAGTACGAATCTTTGATTCATATTCTTCTCCATTTATACAGACATGGTTTTGCTCGTCAAAGTCTATCACGATTCACGAAACATCTTCTTCAGTTACCGCTTCTAGATGAGCTCATTTAGTTGTGAGGTACACTGCAACCGCACGATACATCGCTCCAGAATCCAGATATTGGAAACCCAGTTTTTCTGCCAAGAGTTTTGCTGTTGTACCTTTTCCGCTTCCAGCTGGTCAATCGAGAGTGATAGTAGTAAATGAATTCATGATTTTTGTTATTTGACTAATTAAAATTTGACTTCCTAATAGATGACATTATAGTGAAAACGAGAAATTTGGAAATCATAATCATTGCACAATGAATATTTTTCAAACATACTTAACCCGCATTACTATTTTTCATAGCGGTTGATGACCGTGCCAGAAATATCATTTCAATACTCAAACCCGTGGATTTCCACGGGTTTTTTTATGGATAATTATGATAAGAATATTACCAGAATGTCTGAAAAATATTTTTATATATTTCTTATTTTTTACCATTATTTTATGTCATTTAAATCTCTCAATATGGCTCCAGATGGAGAAAAAAATCCAGCATACCAGCATCTCCAAGAGAGTACTCTCCCCACGCCAAACTGGATAGATACAGAACAAAATAGTTCTTACGAGGATACACCTATACAACTTACATTCAGACACGCTGAATCATGACAGAATACAGTTGATAATGATTTTAATGCACAATTCCAGGCACTAAAGTTAGAGTATTGAGATCCAATTCCTGAGGTGCTACTCTTCCCTCTCATAACAGAATATATTATCGAAAAAATACAATCCGGTGACGATGAAGAGATAGATATTACAGAAAAATGAGTAGAAGACTGTGAGTCTGTCAATACAGCCCTCATGAAAAGTATGGGCCGTTCCAATCGTGAGATACAACATGTAACCATATCTCCTAAAAAAAGAACTCGTCAAACTGCATCAGAAATCCTGAAATGAATAGTCCCGATTAATCAAAATGTTCTGGAAAGAGATGGGAGAATGAAAGCATCCTGAGTAAATATTTCCCTAAATCAGAATGTAACAGAACGAGATTTTGGGAGCCATATAGGGTTTTATCATTGGTGGGCAAGATGATATTTACAAAAACCAGAACAGAGAGAACGGTTTCAAAAATGGTGCTCCTCAGCATGAAAATGATATTTTTGAGATGTACCAAACTGAGTAATGAAGATGTTTCTAAAAGTGATTTCTGAGAATCGAAAAGCAGAAACAAGAGAGAATGTAATACAGAGAGTGAGATGAGAAACTCAAAACTTATTAGATATAACAGATAAAAATTGAGTAAGTCTCATGGTCACGCATGCATGAACCATAAAAGCACTCATGCTAGGTGTCATCGACCCCGAAAAGAAAAACGAGAAACTAGAATGATTCATGAATAGCTCGGAGTTTTCTCCAAAGAATACCAGTATGACCGTAATTGGAAAATCTGAAGAGGGTGGTTTATTGCTTATGGGATATAATCTGAGACCATCCCGACAATAAGTCTATTCGCAAATTCGTATTGTTTCGAGCTTGATACACTTTTTATTTTCTATTTCGACGAAGAGACCGGAAAGAACTCATGGCCCATGTTCATCTGGGGACATCAATCACTCAATCCGTCACTCGACAAATCGATGTTTGACCATAGCCCAGTCTACTCCGATAATACTGCGACGAGTACCAGAAAAACCAATATCATTGATAAAACCAAGCCCTCCTGGCCAAATCTCTGCATCATTGGATTGGACATGGGTATGAGTTCCAAAAAGCACAGAAGCACGACCATCGAGATAATTCGCCATAGCATATCCCTCAGATGTTGTTTCTTTATGAAAATCCACCACAATCGCATCTATTTTTTCTGCTATATGAAACGCGAGAATCTCATCAACACATTGAAAAGGATTACTCATCGTCTCTTTCCCTGCCGACATAAAAATAGTTCCTATCACATTGATAACGAGCAATTTTTTTCAAGCAATATCATAGACTCGATGACCGACACCAGGCAAATTTTCCCCTACGAGATTCTGCGGTCGTAACTGTCGAGAATTTGACGCGTTCATATAGTCACAGATATCATCTCGAGACTCGAGACTATGATTGCCTCCAGTAAAAACATCTACTCCTTGCTCTTCGAGCCAGAGAATCTGGTTCATACGAGGACCTTTCCCGTGTGACATATTTTCATCATTCACGATCACAGCATCAGGTGTGTATTTCTCTCGGAGGACTGGTAAATGTGCCGCAAGCATCTTGCGACCGATCTTTCCGTAAATGTCTCAGAAAATAAGAAGTTTCATACAAAAAATTCGAAAAGAGTATAAAAGAAAACTGTCGTTTACAAAACCTGTTTTATTATATCAGAGTTTTTTATAATAAAATGAGAGTAAATCTGAAATTATCAGTGTATCTCGATACAACTTAAATTCATAAGAAAGACTCCAGGAATGTTGCTGTCATGGTTAGCGAGGACTAAAACGGGAACGTAACAAACGGGAATGCAACATGATAAGAAACACAAGGTAAACGAGACATGTTTCATACTAGATTATTATTAGAAGGGATTGCACCAACAACTTCTTGGACTCATCTAACTATAAAGGATGTTTGACATCCAATAGTATTAGGTATATTAGGTATATCAACTATTCACTGTCCTTGTCGAAATGTAAAATTTGACATAAAAATGGATTACAAATATTTATTTTAGTATTTTTAATCATATGTCAATATGTCCCTATGTTTTTTGAACCACATCCATTATTCCCCTATCAAATCGCTCTACATTCCACTTATTGGCATGCTCTTGGATAACTTCTGGATTCCACTCTCTTGCAAGAGCTATTTGCATAGCTAAAACAAGAGAATCAACCGTCTGTTCAGGAAACAAAATTCCACTTTCTCCGTGCGATACTGTCTCGAGAGCACCTCATTTTCCATAAGCAATCACTGGTATCCCATGTGACATAGCTTCGAGAGCTACGATTCAGAAATCCTCTTCTTGTGGCATGAGAAAGCCCGCCGCTCCTGCAAGTCATGCGGCTACTTCGGTATCTGAAGCACGGAAAATCCACTCAATTGTTGGTCCTGAAATTGCCTGCAATCGCGTCACCTCATCATTGAGAGTACTCGTAAATATTTTGAGAGGTAGATTGAGCTGGTTACAAGCCAAAATAGCCAAATCAAATCGCTTGTACGGAACAATGCGTCATAAACAAATAAAATAAATTCCTGCTTTCTGCTTTCTGCTTTCTGCTTTATTCTTTTGAAAAAACGGATAAACAACAGTACTGTCTCTGTCATAATATTTTTTGATTCTCTCCTGTGTATTTATCGAATTAGCGATAAAGATATCTGGTCTCTGAGCAGCTTTCCTATCCCACCTTTGCATCAGAGCAAACGCTGGCGGTATTATCATTCGAGCCAACCAATTAAACCAGCCAAATTCGAGAAAATTTTTATATTCCTCAACATGACTCCACAGGTATCGAGTTGGTGTATGGCAATAGCACACGTGCACAGCACGTGAGTGAAGAGTTAAGAGAGAAGAGTTAAGAGTGGTGGATGTATTATTCTTTCATCCTTCTTTCTTATCTTTTATCTTTTCTCTTTTCCCTACTATAATCCCCTTTGCTTCCGCTGAGGTACATGAAATCACGAGATCATATTCCGAGAAATCAAACCGAGAAAATGCCAGCGGACGCAAGAGCATACAGAGCTTATGTCTGCGATTGAGAAAAGGGATTTTTTGAATAAAACTGGTTTTGATGTTTTTGCCTGCGAAAACCTCTGGACGCTCTGGGAAATAGACAGACGTATAAATATCCGCCTCAGGAAAGAGCTGCATCAACCGTTCAAATACCCTCTCCGCACCACCCCAATGAGTAATCCAGTCAGTCACCAGTGCGATTTTTTTCTGTGAAACATCCATAATGCTGACAGTATAGGGATTTTTCCTAAGATTTTAAGAAAAAATTTGACTTTTAATATTATATTATAAAATAATACTGTTTATTTGACTACTTTCTATTTTCAATATGTCTATTCTTGCAGGATCTTCACCATTTTCCGCATCAAATGTTACCTTTAATAGTGGTGAATGATTTTGAAAAAATGATAACACCTTATTATTGCAAGAAAGAACGAGAGATGTAGTCAGTACTACTTTCACTATGTCAGCAGGTAGTATTTCAAGTTTCCCAACAGTTCCATTGCAATTGAGGAGAGAGATAAAAAAAGTGTTTGAAAAGAGAGTTTCAAGACTCTTAGAATTATTACCAGCCGATACAGATCTCAAGTGAGATTTTAATAAACAAATATTGACTCATTGAGGTAATGGTATTAAATTACTTCGAATTTGATGAGGGGGATGATTAATTGTACAAATCAAAATAATCTCACCCGACAAAAGTCTAAACAAAAGCACATGGGTAAAATATATACTAGATTCCGATGAGGAGATAACAGAAATATCTATGGCACGTTGACCACGTTCAGAGTATACTTTTGGTCTAAATGATTGAGGTAGACAATTAATAACCGATTTTGATAAATCCCCCACCTGTCTTCCTCTATTTGAGACCTGGAGAAAATTCTTATGAGCATTTGAAGAGATTGATGCAGCAATTACAAAAATAGAAGCAGAACAAGGAGTAACACCACCAGAAACACAACCTACATAGAGAGAAAAGCATGTACGTGTAAAATAATTTTTGATTTCCTGGTATTTCCTCTATAGTTTGTGGTATGACAAAACATCTTATCACCACCGCTATCCCCTATATGAACGGTGCTCCTCATGTGGGGCATGCCTTTGAGATGGTCCTCACCGATGTTATTGTCCGAGGACGCCGACTGATCTGAGATGATATATTTTTTCTCACGGGGGCTGATGAACATGGCAGCAAAATCCTCAAAACTGCCGAAACTCAGGGTGTTGGCGTAATGAAAATGCTTGATGAAAATGTCGCTCGATTTCAGGAAATGAATGCGTATCTCAATGTAATTCCTGATGGATACCTCCGCACCACAGACAAAGAAAAACATTGGCCAGTCGTACAAGCACTCTGGATGAAACTCGTTGAAAAATGAGATATTTACAAGAAGCAGTACGCTGGATATTATTGCGACCGAGAAGAACGATTTGTGACAGAAGCAGAGCTGGATGAAAATAAAAATGTTATCGAATGAGGTGCACCAACTCGTTGGGCAGAAGATGAAAACTATTTTTTCAGACTCAGCAGATATAGTGACCAAATAAAAGCAGCAATTATAGCGGGATATGATGAAGCTGTACAAAATGATTCTGATAAAAAGAGGGTTAAAATCATTCCAGAATTTCGAAAAAATGAGATGCTCTCAATGATTGGAGAAGGACTTGAAGATATGAGTTTCTCTCGTACAAAGAAACAACTCTCATGGTGAATCCCTGTGCCAAATGATGACGACCATGTGATGTATGTCTGGTGCGATGCTCTCACCAACTATATCTCTGGGTCGCCCGTCTACGACGAGCTCCAGAAACAGTGCATAGAAAAAGAAAAAACAAAGGATTGAAAAAATAATTCCGATGTATGCACTATGCACTTTGACTATGCACTCTTATTTAAAAATTGGTCATGTGATCTTCATGTTATTGGCAAGGATATTGCCAGGTTTCATTGTCTCACATGGATTGGCATGCT
This sequence comes from uncultured Candidatus Peribacteria bacterium, assembly GCA_964521495.1. Classification (GTDB taxonomy): domain Bacteria; phylum Patescibacteriota; class Gracilibacteria; order BD1-5; family JAGOOR01; genus JAGOOR01. The sequence goes on from CAZFTF010000001.1 coordinate 163,622, forward strand.
CCTCTCCGCAGGTATAAAGCTTCCAACAGAAATCCTTGTCCATGGATTTGTGAATGATAAAGACGGTGCGAAGATGAGTAAATCTGTCGGCAATGTTATCGATCCTCACGAGATGGTACAAAACTATTGCTCTGATACATTTCGTCTCTATATCACCGGTGAAGTCGGTGTCGGGCAAGATCTCAATTTCAGCAATGACCGCATGAAAGCGATACACAATGATATGCTCGCAAATAACTACGGAAACTTTGTGAATCGCATGATTTCTCTATGGGTAGCTTTTCGAGACAAAGAAATAGAATTATTACCAGATTGAGAAAAAGGATGGGACGAAGTGGTAATAACAACATCGAATCAAGAAGTAATTTCACTAATTGTTCCATATTTATGAGCAATGAAGAAATATGATACACTTAGAGCTTTTTCACAAATTGAATATCTTCTAAACGAGATGAATTGAAGACTCAATAAATTTGAACCCTGGAAAAAGTCTGGAGCCGAGAAAGGAAATATTCTTATTATGGGGCTTGTTTATGTGTATTATTCAACCCTTCTCCTCTCCCCTTTTATTCCAGAAGCTACAGGAAAAGTAATGAAAGCTATGGGGATTGACTCAAAAACTACCCTCGATACACCGATGAATATTGACCTCAATACAATTACAAAACCAGAGATACTTTTTGAGAAGAAATAACCTAGTTTTTCTCTGGAAGTACGACATAGAACTGGTCTCTATATGCTACAAGTTCTGGCGAATAGCCTAAGGATTCAAAGTAAACCTTCGCATCTTCTTGGCTTGGAGCTGGTAGCCCAAGTCGAGATTTTAGTGTAGCAGCTTTTTTTGTTCATCCAATTGCAAAATCCAGTCTCAAGTCACCCACCATAATCCTGTAAGCTCAAATTGCTGGAAATCGCCTTGCAAAAGCCTCAAAATCATTAAATCCAACTAACGGAGCAACAGCGGCTTGAGTTTTAATTCCGTTTTCTGCTAGAACTTCTATCGTTTTTAGTCTATTTTCTATAGTTGTGCAAGGGGCTGGTAAGCCATTTGGTAATTTTTCTGTGTCGGTTTCAAAACCTACTCACACAATCAAGTTAGTCGATTGATTCACATCCCTTAAAATTCTTAAAATATCATCCTGCATTGAAATATCAGTATGTGTGTGAAGAATGAGTCCTGCTGGTGGATGATCTACCATTTTTATAAGTAAACGACGCGTGATATTTGTTACTTCTTGAGCCTGGGTATCTCTATATCATGGCAGAGGTTCTATATCGGTCGAGAGAAATATAGATGCCTCTTGTCCCAATTCCCCCAATCTCCTATGCTCTGAAACATAAGAAAGTGGTATATCTTGTCGAAAATCTTGAGCTCCACCTTTTTCTGCATGAGCAAAACAAAATTGACCACAAAGAGCATTATCGCCTATCACGCATCGATGGGCAGCATTAACTGTTGCTGTAATAATACGATCAGCTCCATACACAGGAAGGGCATCCCGTCACCACTCTATCATAAAATCAGGCAGAGATTCGTGTGCATGAAAACCATTTGCATCAGTTGGCGTCAAAGAGTCACTCTCAACATGTCGAAGAAATAATTCTTTTCATCTATATACTGACATAATTTATCTTATTTATTAAATATAATTATGTATAATATAATATTTAATTATATGTCAAGTATTAATTATGGAATCTCTCTGGTAATGGAGATCTGACTGAAACAATACAAAAATATACTTATTTACTCCTCTCCCGATAACTCAGGGCCTCGGTGATATGAGGAGCTGTGATGGTTTCGACACCTTCTAAGTCCGCAATAGTTCGAGCAAGTTTAAGTGTGCGATAATACGCTCGGGTCGAGAGATCAAGTCTCTGCACTGCTTTTTGGAGAATTTCAGAAACACTCGGTTCTAGAATACAAAACTGTTCAATTTCTTTATTTCCCATTTCAGCATTACTTGTTTTTCAGGTTGAGACAAGTCGTTGTAATTGCATATTTCGAGCTCTTATCACCTGCTCTCGGAGTTCTGCAGAGCTGACACCTGGCACTGCCTTTTGTGCGATTTCATCGACATTGACTCGTGGTACATGAATAAAAATATCCATACGATCCAGCAGTGGACCAGAGAGTCGAGAGCGATATCGCTCAATAGCAAACGGCTGACAGGTACATTTTTTGGAAATGTCACCCATATAGCCACATGGACATGGATTCATCGCACCCACGAGCATAAATCTCGCAGGATAGACGCAGCTACTCTGCACACGATTGATAGAGATTACTCAATCCTCCAGTGGCTGACGAAGTGTCTCAAGAACCGTCTGTGGAAATTCGAGGAGTTCATCGAGGAAGAGAACTCATTTATGTGCGAGGGATATTTCTCCCGGTTTAGAATCACGACCTCATCCGATAATCGAGATAGCGGAAGCCGTGTGATGGATACATCGAAATGGTCGTGCCGTTACGAGGGGTTTTTCTCGTGAGAGCTTACCTGCGACAGAATATATTTTACTCACTTCGACAATCTCTTCATAATTCATCGGTGGAAGAATACCTCCGAGAGCTTTTGAAAGCATTGTCTTACCGGATCATGGTGGTCATTCCATGATGATATTATGTCCTCCAGCCGCTGCAATGAGGAGAGCGCGTTTTGCCATTCACTGACCGACAATCTGTGAGAAATCAATCACATGTTCTGTCGAGTGATTCACAATATCAGCAATAGACGATTCCAGTTGAGGAATCATCGGAGCTTCACCAGAGAGGACTTTGACAAGTTCTGAAATATTTTTTGCTGGAATAATCGCGATATCTGGTATCAGTGCTGCTTCGATGGCATTTTCTTCTGGGACTATCACGCGTTTATATCATTTTTCTCGTGCAAAAATCACGGTTGGAAGTATCGCAGGCACAGGACGTACTGCTCCATCGAGGGCCAGCTCTCACACGACCAATGTTTCATTGAGAAGTTCTTGAGAAATACTCATCTCTTCTGCGACAATACCGAGAGCAATTGGCAGGTCAAAACTTGGGCCCGTTTTTCGGATATCGGCAGGAGCGAGATTGACAGTAATTTTGGTTCTTGGAAATGGGAGATCAGAATTTTTGATAGCAGAACGGACACGTTCACGACTTTCCTGAATAGCAGCATCAGGCAATCCTACGATGATAAATGCAGGCATACCATTGTGGATGTCCACTTCGACTTCGACGAGTTGTCCATCAAGACCTGAGACAACGACGGAATAGATTTTTGCTATCATAGAACTATGATATTGAGTCAGGAGGAATTGCAAAGAATAATTTCTACACTCTCCAGAACCAAGGCAATACAATAAAAAATACACCCATCGGAATAGAAAGCCACATATTTGGGACAAAGTACGGATAGCTACTCAATATAATACCGCACACCAACGCTACAAAAGCCTGTTGCTTGATACCATAGATGAGGTATCCAGCACCAAAAGCCCCCGTAAAAATACTGATAAGCATGATATTTGAATCCATAATAAATTAGTGAGCGAGAACAAGTTTTGTCGCCTGTGCATCCTGATATGATTGTACGAGTCTTTCGGCATGTGCAATATCTCGTACGACGAAATCCTTCTTTTGTGCTTCGATAATTGTATTCATATTTTCTGCGATTGTCTCTGAGTCTGGGCTATCACGAAGCGCTTCTTCAAGCAAGATAATATTTCCTCCTATTCGTACTCCATCAGCAAATTCTTGCTTACCGTCTATCTCTCCATCAAGTGCCATACGGAGAAATGATCCAACAATTTTCTTCCCCGATTTTTCTTCAAGTGTGCGAAATATTTTTTGTGATTCTGGCACTTCAAATCCATCATAACTACTCTGAGTCTCTCGTCAGAGTTTTTGCTGTGTAGCATATTGTGTCAGACCTTCAACCATACCAGTCTCATCGAGACCAGAATCCCCACCCATCTGACCAAAGAGAATTGCTCGACGAGCTGGTGTCATATATTCAAATCATGGAATATCTATTTTCCCCCATCGTCCTTCATGAGCATTATGAATACGTTCATGTGTATGTACTTCTGTTTGAAAACTCGTATCCAAGACATCGAGATTGACGTATTGAACACCTGTTTTCCCAACTTCTTTGAAACCCCCAACTCATGGCTGAGTAAGGATATAAAAAACTTTATCTGATGTCCCTGCAGCACCACGAATGGCGGCTTCTGCTTTTTCTGGTTGTCCTATTGATCGGAAATACTGGGCTGTCTCATGCGGTGTCGCCCCACGTGAAAAATCTGGTAGTGTAAAATCTGGTATTTCTGGGGAATGTCCTGGAGCAAAGTTGACCATAGTAAGAATGGTTAGGATTCTTACCGAGCGATTATAATCAATGTCCTTTATTTTACAAGAAAAAAGAAACTTGAAAATCTCATAAATTGCATACTATTGATGCTATGATAGCTCTCCTCGTCGGCACCATCGTGCATATAGAAAAAAGTGAGATAATTCTCCTCGTCAATAATATCGGTTATTCTGTCAGTGTTTCTGGCAAGATCATGGGGCTCAAAAACATCGGCGACGAAATTCGTCTCTGGATTTACCACCACCAAACCGAAGCAGGTTCTCGACTGATAGGATTTCTCGACAATGAAGAAAAGGCTCTCTTTACTCAGCTCCTCAGTGTGAATGGTCTCTGACCAAAATGAGCTCTCGCTCTCCTCGACCTGGGACAAAATGAAATCATGCAAGCGATAGCCAGCGGGGAATCCAAACGCCTCACGCAAGCCGTCGGTGTCGGACCAAAACTCGCGAGCAAAATCATCGTAGAACTCCGCGGCTCCCTCGATACCGAGACGCTCCAAAATATCTCAGCTCCGCAACGAAAAAAAGCTCCAGAATCACTCTATTCACCAGAAGATCAATCCATCATACAATCCCTCATCAGTATGGGGTATGACCGAAAAAATGTCGAATTTAGTATCAGCGAAATCCCTCCTCACCTCACAGGAATTGGTGACCGAACTATCTGGTGTATCAGAAACTTGCATCATAAATAAACCATTCCCGTCATTCCGTGCAAGTTTTTTCATTGCTTTGCAGGGAAAAACGCGACACGGAATCCAGGTATAAATAATAAATCATTTTTATTTGAATAGTTTAATGACCTGGATTCCTGCCTACGCGGGAATGACGATAGCACAAAAATCCTTGACTTCCATTCCCCCCTCCTATACTTTGAGAGTTATTTCTAAATTTCTCTATGAAAAAACTTCCTTTATTTTGTACTTTGTATTTTGTATTCTGTATTTGAACAACCTTTGGTTACACCGCTGAAGATGCTTCCAATGCCAACTACCTCTCGGACCAAGGTGTTGTCACTAAGCAAACTGTGGCTTCCAGGTATCGCCTCGACGATAAAATACTCAGACAAGAAGTGATAGGCATGGCACTCAAAATAAAATGAATTACTCTTCCAGAAAATTATACTTGTAAGAAATACTTCGCTGATGCAACCAAGAATGATTGGGTATGCCGAGCAGTAGAACTGGCTGCTGATAATGGGATTATTTCAAGAAATAATACGTATGCGAATCCAGGAAAAAGCATTACACGAGCTGAGGCATTGGCGATGGTAGTGAAGGCAGGAGGTATCCAATATACGCAAAATGTAAAATCAACAGGCTATAAAACTTCAACACCTCAATGGCAAATTGATTTATTAGAAGGAGCGATTGTGAATTGAGTTATCAATACTTCGGTCAATTTTTGAATCAATGAAGAAGCATTCAGAAAAACTGTTTTTGAATTCGCTAAAAAAACTAAAATTTCCACATTTGATAAAGTATATTCCGATGAAGTTATTTCATTCAAATACCCATCTGAATATTATGACATCTATGCAAATAAGATTCAAAAAACTCTCATAAAAGAAGAAAATAATAGTATTATGATTTGATCAGGTGATGGTGTTTTTGATAATTTTATCACCGTAAAATATTATAAAAATATATATTCTGATAGTGATGTCCTGAAAACTCTTGGGTACACTGAAAGTGAGGACTGTAAGAATCCTGACATTTGAGATAAAAAAATATTCTCATCATGAGCCGTCACTTTTAATCCATTTTTCTGAGAAAGAATGGGAATATGTTCAGTCTATCAAAAATGACTACATTTTCCGCAACAATGAATTTTGATCACAATATCTCAGGGACAGGACATAAATGAGATGCAGGTATTAGATGCATCAAAAAGATTTAATGCAAATGATGTTTTATATAATAAAGATTTTCATCCCTACATGGCAAAAAGATTACAAAAATTTTATGAAAGTTTTAGGATAGTTACAGAATAAAAGTAAAATCTACAGAAATCACCCTCCCCTCCCAGGAGGGTTTTTTGAACGAAGAAATCTTGTACTTTATTGTTTTTAGCTATACTCTCTGCAGTATTTATTTTCGTAATTTATGAACCTCTCGTCTTCCTCCATCCTCGAAATGCTCGCTGCTCTCGATGCTTGAAACCTCACACAATCCGATATTTGGAACCACTTTGATCGTGTTTCAAATGAGCTCGACCCTGCCCTCCAAGCCTATAATTTCAGAACCAAAGAGCAACCTGTCGCACACGAATGACCGCTTTCTGGAATCCCTATCGCTGTCAAAGATGTCTACAGTGAAACTGGTGTACCAACCAGCGCATCGAGTAAAATGCTCGCGAATTATGTCGCACCCTATGAATCAACAGCGACGAAGAAACTCAAAGAAGCAGGCGTCGTGAGTCTCGGAAAAGTAAACTGTGATGAATTTGCGATGGGAGCAACTGGAGAAAACTCTGGTATCAGAACGACGAAAAATCCATGGGATATCACTCGTGTCCCTGGCGGAAGTAGCTCGGGTTCTGCAGCATCTGTGGCGTCTGGTATGGCTCCTGCTTCTATCGCTACCGACACAGGAGGAAGTATCCGTCAACCTGCCTCACTCTCTGGAATCGTCGGATTTAAAGGAACGTACGGAACCGTCTCTCGATATGGAGTTATCCCTATGGCATCCAGCCTCGATACGATGGGTGTCCTCGCTCGCACCGTTCGTGACAGTTACACTATCTGGGATGCGATGCAAGGTCACGATCCTCTCGATGCGACGAGTCTCGATGGAAGAATTGAAATCTCCTCTGATATCTGGTCTCGTACAGATTTGAAAGGAATGCGCATCGGTCTCCCAAAACAATACTTCGGCGACGGTATCGAACCAGGCACTCGTGAAGTCATCGAACAAGCCAAGAAAACCCTCACCGACCTCGGAGCAACACTCGTCGAAGTCTCTCTCCCAACAACAGACTACGCACTCGCTGCCTACTATGTCATCGTCCCAAGTGAAGTATCGACAAACCTTGCACGATTTGATGGTGTCCGATTTGGACATATCACGGGCGAAGAATTCCGAGACTATGCTGACTGGATTAGTCATACGCGTTCAGAATGATTTGGTGCAGAAGCGAAGCGACGAATCATGATTGGTTCCTTTGCACTCTCCTCTGGTTTTTATGATGCCTACTATCATCGTGCCTCTCTCGTCCGCGAGCTTGTCCGCCGAGAATTCGCAGAAGTATTCACACAAGTCGATGTCATCGCAACGCCTGTCTCCCCTATGGTCGCATGGAAAATAGGTAAGATGGACAATGATCCTCTCGCAAATTATATGGCAGATATTTTCACCGTCCCAGGAGCCCTCGCAGGAATCCCAGGCATCTCTGTCCCCGCTGGTTACGCTGCACCTGCTGATGACGCCTCTCTCGCTCTCCCTGTCGGTCTCCAAATAATGTGACCAAAGCTCGGAGAAGAAAAAGTCTTCACAGTCGCTCAAGTATTTGAACAAGCAAATAAAGAACTTATCGAAAGTAAGAGACCAAGTGTTTGGGGGTAAAATAGATTTTAAAGAATATGCTTTCAAATCAATTCTTGTTTAAATGGGCAAAAGATAATCGAAAAAGATTGTGTAAAGAGTTTTTTTGATCTCGAAATGTTCCGAGTGGACAAAAAGTAGCACTTTTTATGGCATGATCTCCTGGTGCTGGAAAAACAGAATTTATAAAAAGACTACTAAGTGATAACCAAGAATCATGATACTATGTCTTAGACCTTGATGAAATTCGATGATGGATGCCTGGGTACAATGGTAGAAATGCAGAAAAATATACAAAATGAGCCATCAAAATACTTGAAATGTTATTCGATGAATGTGTTCACTATGAATATCCGTTCATTCTCGATGGAACATTTACAAGTACAGGAACTATAGATAGAAATATTGAAAGGCTTATTAGAAAAAATTATGAGGTAGATGTTTTTTATATACATCTACTTCCTGAGCTTGCCTGGCTTTATACGCTATGTCGATGAAAAGAAGAATGAAGACTAATTCCAGTAAATAGATTTATTCACGATTACTATGTAGCACCCGAGAATGTATGTTTGTTTGCAGAAAAATATCCAGAAAAAATGAAGATATTTATTGTTAATAGGACATATAAAAATTGAGAATCTCCCTATGAGATTTTTGCTTTTGAAAATCACATGTCAATACATAATTTTCTTGACAAACATGCCATTATTAACTATACTGTGTGAAATAGATTGTCAAAATGTAAATATCAATGTTACAAGTTTATTTCCTTTATCCCCTATTTATGAAAAAAAATCCTATTACAAATCCTAGCAAAAAAAGAACAGTGACTCTCAAAGAAGTCTTAAAAATCCGGAATATCAAGCGTGCTCTTCGTGAAAGTGGAGAAGATCAAATAGCACTACTCCGAAAACATGGGATGGTAAATTAATATTGTTTGCTCACATAAAGCCCCTCGTGAACGAGGGGCTTTTTAATTACAAGTTATCCTTGGAAGATACAAGGATCATTTCCGTAAAATTTCACCCCCTGAATAATTCCATCTTTTTTCTGAACCTTAATCTCAAGAATTGATTCTTAGTAAAAATACAAAAAAAGAAGTGTACTTCCCACATAACCACCTATACTGTTTGTTCTATGGCTAAACACAAATATATGACTCCCGTTATTATTGTCTCCGTGATTATCGTGGCGGCACTTATCTGGACTCTGGGTGGTTGGCTCGTCGTGAGAAATATCGAGAAACCAGCGTATACGCTCGTCGAGAAACGGGAGGGCTATGAGATTCGTGACTATGCTCCGTATATGGTCGCGGAGGTTGAGGTGACTGGTTCTCGTCAGCAAGGTCTCAATGCAGGATTTCGGATATTAGCGGATTATATCTTTGGCAATAATACGAAGAAAACAGGGATTGCGATGACCGCACCAGTTTCAGAGAGTGCTTCGGCACCGATCGCGATGACAGCTCCTGTGATGGAACAAGGCACCGACGATGGCAAAAGAAAAGTGACTTTTAGTATGCCCAGTAAGTACACGATGGATTCTATCCCAAAACCAAATAATCCTCTTGTGACTCTCCGAGAGGTACCGGCCCAGCGCGTCGCTGTCAAAGTATTTGGTTGGTATACAAGCGATAATCGTATCAATATTTTGCAATCACAGCTTCTCGCAAACCTCAATTGAGATGGTATCACAGTGCTAGAGATGCCGTCATACGCTGGATACAATCCACCTTTTAGCGCTCCTTGGATGCGCCGAAATGAAGTGATGGTGGTGATAGAGAAATAGATTTTATTGGATGTCAGATTTCTTGCTTTCCCCTTTAATATACCTATAATGTGAGTATGTCGCACGGACACTGACACCATCATAGCCCAAATATTACACTTGTTATCCGCATTCCATCGGATTTTTCAGGTTGACCAGCGGATGTAGCACAGATGCTCGAGGCATTGCATCCTGTCCTCGGACATTCGGTGTTTAGTCTCGATTTTCATGTGATTGGTCACAAGCTCTTCTTTAGTCTCCAGGTCACGCACGATGAAAAGCCCGTGATAGAAAATCAGCTCTATACCACCTTTCAAAATATCGAAATCGAGGAAGTGAAAAGCCCGATGCACTATGATATAGAAAAATCAGTCAAAGCATCTATTGGCCTCCGAGAGGGAGATTTCTTCCCGATGCAGACCTATCTCGACGGCGGTGATGGCGTACTCAAAAAAATTCTCTCTCAAACAGCCGACCTGGATTTGACCGATAAATGCACCTTTCAGATAGCGATGATGCCAGCACATACACACAATGTCATCTGGAATTTCACCCGAAATTTCCACCACAAATGGCATATGTTCAAGAATTCGATGAATGTGAAGCGTCGTTTCCTGGATACCAAGGTCAATATCCGTACCCACGATGCGCACCACAAATTCGAACACAAGAGTCACGCAAATCTCTACTATGCGAAAATTTCTTGCTATATTCAGTCTGGGACACAGGCAGTAGCTCGTGCGAAGATGATGGCACTTTTGAAGAACTTGTATGACCTCGAAAATCACGAGAATCAAATCGTTTTCAATATAAAACCAATGCACGAGGGTGATGTAGGAAATATCCTCGCTCCAACACTCACAAAACGCAAGTATTACCTCAATTCTGACGAGATTGCCACCCTCTGGAGTTTCCCTCAACCAAAAGATAAAGTTCCTCACATCTTGCGTATCCTCTCTCGCAAGGCTCGACCCCCTCTCGGTCTCCCAACCAATGAAAACACCCGCGAGCAAGATCTCGTAAAATTTGGTATTACTAATTATCGAAGCCAAAAGATTCCATTTGGTTTGAAAACTTCTGACAAAGCACGACACCTCTATATCGTCGGTAAATCTGGTTCTGGTAAATCCAAACTGATTGAGCTGCTTGGGTATTCTGATATTGTGAATGGTCGTGGTTTTGCCCTACTCGACCCACACGGAGACCTCGTCGATAATATTTTGCAATATATTCCAGAGCACCGCAAAAAAGATGTCGTGATATTTGATCCGACGGATTTGAATTTCCCAGTTGGGTTTAATCCTCTCGAGGAAGTCCCAGAAGAATACCGACAAGAGTTTACGAATAGTTTCTTGGAAATATTTAAGAAGCTCTTCTGACAGGCATGGAATGCTCGTCTCGAACACGTGATGCGATTCTGCGTCCTCGCACTCCTCGAAGTCGGAGGCGCAACCGTGCTTTCTATTATCAAGCTCCTCACTGACCGAGACTATCGACAATCGATTATCAAAAAACTCGAAGACCAAACGGTAAAAAACTTCTGGACCAATGAATTTGCTGCTTGGAGTGAAAAATTTGATAGTGAAGCGATTATGCCGATTTTGAACAAGGTTGCACAATTTGTCTCCTCTCCGATGATACGAAATATCGTCTGTCAGACCAATAACAAGATGAACCTCGCAGACATCATGGACAACAAGAAAATCCTCCTTGTGAAACTGAGTAAAGGACAACTCGGAGAATCCAATGCAAACCTCATCGGTGCGATGATGATCACACGAATCTACCAAGTCGCGATGATGCGAGCAGGAGTCCATGAAGATAAGCGAACACCTTTTTCTGTCTATATCGATGAGTTCCAGAACTTCGCTACTGATTCATTTGAAAATATCCTCTCTGAAGTCCGAAAGTACAAACTCAATATCACCGTGACTCACCAGTATATGGATCAGCTCTCTTCGAGCCTACGAAGAACTATCTTTGGTAATGTGGCAAATATTATCTCTTTCCGTGTCGGCGCAGAAGATGCTGGTGTGCTCGAAAAAGAATACGAACCAATTTTCTCCGTCCCAGACATCATGAATCTGGGTGTGCGAGAGATGTATCTCAAGATCAATATCGATGGTGAAAATACAGAAGCATTTTCCGCTCGTACGATGAATGTACCAAAACTAGCGCATGATTATACAGCAGAGATTTGGGAATCTTCGAGAAGAGTCTATGGTCGTCCCCGCAAAGAAGTCGAAGCAAAAATATTTGGAAGTGATGCCGATGTTATCAAAAGTGTGGAAGCTATCAAAAGTGATACAGATTTCTTCCAGCCGGTGATATAGGGGGCTACTAGTTTAATAGGTTTCGTTAGTTTTATTCGTTTAATTGGTTCCCCGAAAAAAAATTCCTTCACTTTGTATTTTGCTCTTTGTATTTTGTATTTTTTCTTTATGTCTCTTATACCCTCTCCACATGAATTGGAAATGAGAGGACTTTTTGACGCGCCAGAACCTACACTCCTCCCCCACTTGCGTATTCGTCACTTAGGAGCATTTTGGCCACACTGGTCACTGCACAAAAGAAAATGCGATGCCACAGGTATCGATATCATGTCGACCTTCCGACCAGACTGTGCCTATCCCGTCTGGCACAAAGATGAATGGTTCAAAAATGCCAATCCACCTAAGGCTACTTTTGATTTCAATCAGCCATTTTTTCCACAAGCTGAGAAACTCTTTAAACAATGCCCTATACCTCACAATACGGGTATAAACAATGAAAATTGCGAGTACACCGATGACTGGTGGCATAGCCGAAATTGTTATCTCAGCCATAGTGGCGTGCGCTGTGAGGATAGTCGATATTCGTATCGGATTCTCGATTGCAAGGATCTTCTCTACTGTGATTTCTCCTTTGAATGTGAGCGATGTATTGATATTATCAATTCAGAGAAATCCTATGAATGTGTGTATGGATTGTATTTGAAGAACTGTCACAATACGGCTTTTTGCTACGATTGTCG
>CAZFTF010000002.1:0-99332 GCA_964521495.1 uncultured Candidatus Peribacteria bacterium
TACTCTCCTTTTCGTCAAGGACATTTATAGGGAGAAGGATTGTATTTTATGGTGAAATCTAGTATTCTCTCCTTGTAATCTATTTTTATGCGACGTTTTCTTTCCTCTACTCTTGCTCTCCTCTACGCAGCAGTATTTATTGTTTCTCCAACTATCTTCGCTCAATGAGCACCAACTGGCGATGCGTCATCTCCATTGTTTGAGCTCGTTGTCCCGGCTACAGCACGAGCCAATGAGGCTTTTGATGTGACAGTAAAAGTGAAGAATCCCGATGGAACTATCAATACAACTTATGCAGGATGAATCTTTTTCTCAGTAACGCCAGATGGTTCTGGTGCTACTATCCCAGCAAATATTGAGTCAAGTGATACAGAATATAAATTTACACTTTCTGAACAGGGACAACACACTTTCCCTAAGGCTTTCACTTTCCCTAAAGAAGGTAACTATGAGATTACAGTAACTGATAATGAAACATTTGTTGAAGTTACAAAACCTATCAGCATTACTGCAGGGAGCGGAGGACCAACAGACACTGCAACCGTTACTATCAATGAGCCTGTTGCAGACACAACCGTCAATAATCCCACAGTGATTGTATCAGGAATCACAAAAGCAACGAGTACTGTTAACTTCCTTATCGGAACAGAAAAGAAAAGCACGACTACCTCAAATACAGGAGGGGCGTTCTCTGGCACAGTCACTGGTCTCGTAGAATGATCAAACACTATCAAGGTTGAAGTCCTGGATGGGGCAGGAAAAGTCATAGGAAGTGGCACGGTGACAATCAAATATTCTCTTGATGCTCCCAAAATTAACTCTCTTGCTCTCAAGGAGTGAACACAAGTTTTCGCTGGTTCAACTGTTCATCTCGAAGCAGTTGGTGATCCAGGACTTAAAACAGTTACTGTTCAATTTGGAGATAAGCCAGTTGTGCTTGTTGAAGATACTACTCGGCTTGGTGTATATTCAGGTACTACACAGATTAGTAATTTTGAAGGTGAAGTAAAACCAACTGTGAATGTTGAGTCTTTTCAAGGAACCAAGGCCTCTTTCCCTGATCTGCTCAATATTAATATTGTTTCGTCGTCTTTTGAAAATGTAAAAGTATTAGGAGAAAGAGATACAGCACCTAATCTTTTTAAAACCCGATTTACTTTTTCTCTTAAGACTGATCTTGATGAAATTAAATATTTCAAAATCAAATATGGTACCCAGTCTGGTCAATATGATAAAGAGGTCATCACTTTTGAAAAAACACAGATAAAATCAGGTGATCAGTATACTTGGTACATTCCAGGGATGGCAGGAGGAGTCTATTATTCGACTATCATCGGTCTTGATAAAGATAAAAAAGAGCTCGCTATGAATTCTGGTGAACAAACATTCGAACTTATGACTTCTGCTGAAACCTGTTATATCGATAAAGTTTCTGGCGTTACAGTCAAAACATCAGGATCAAAATCAATTATTTCTTGGGATAAGCTCGCAGATGCTGCTAGTTATCAGATTTTCAAAAAAGATGCAGATGGGGAATATGCGATGATTGATGAAATCACGGAGACGACCTATACGATCAATATTGATATGTCTTTAGAGGAAGAAGTATTTGAGGACTTCCAGATTCGAGCAACGTGTAAGAATGGAGATATTGTTGGTGAAGGTGACTATTCAGACAGTGTCGCTGTTCAAACAGGTCCAGTTGCAATTGCCTTTATGATGCTCCTTATTGCTTCAGGTGCAGCATTTATTCTTATGAGACGTGGTTACCTCAGATAAATAAAATTATTTTTTAAGAAAACACCTCCAGATGACGGAGGTGTTTTCTTTATTTTTTCGTATTTATTGTTATAATGGAGTATATTTTATAGATTTTTATGGATTTTGTCACAATACTCTTGTTTGGTGTCTTATTGTTTTTCTCAGCATTTTTCTCTGGTTCTGAGATAGCGATTATGTCACTCCCAAGTCATGCTATTGATGCTTTGGTAAAGAAAAAGAGAATTTGAGCTCGTACTCTCCAAAAGCTCAAACAAAATACAGACAAAATCTTGATCACAATATTGATTGGGAGTAATCTGCTCAATACCATGACAGCCTCTCTGGCTACCAAGATAGCCATCGATATTGCTAGGACTTCTGGCATGGAAGAAACACTTGCGATAGGTATTTCAACGGGTATTATCACTTTTTTCATCCTGACTTTTACTGATATTATTCCAAAAAGTCTGTGAGCAAAACATGCGAGCGTCATCGCTCTTTTTTGTGCCTATCCTCTGAGGATATTTGCTTTTTTACTCACCCCCGTGGTGTATATATTTGAATTTATCACCAAATTTTTTACAGGAGGCCAAAGCGTTCCTCGTATGACTGATGAGGAAATGGAAAGCTTTATCGATCTGGGTAAAGATAATGGAGCTCTCGATGATGGTGAGCATGAGAGGATCAAGTGAATTCTCGAGCTCTGAGATATTACCGCAGAAGACATCATGACACCTCGTGTCAATATTATCGCACTTCCTGATACTACAACCCTTGAAAGTACTCTGAGATTTTTTCTCGCAAACAATCATAGTCGTATTCCTGTATATTCTGAGACGGTTGATAAGATACGATGATTTGTGACTTTGCGAGATATAGTAGGATCTTTTCCTGAAAAAAATCCACAAAAACCCCTCTCAGAGATTCATATTCATCAGGTGCTTAAAATCCCCCTTAACCAGCCTCTTGATACTTTGTTTGAGCTTTTTCAAAAGAATCAAAAGCATATTGCTGTCGTCGTCGATGAATATGGTGGTGTCGCAGGACTTATTACCTTAGAAGATATATTTGAAGAGGTCTTTGGGGAAATCCGCGATGAAACTGACAGAGAGATTGATTCCATACAAGCACAAGATGCAGGGTCATTTATTATTGATTCCAGTGTGATGATAGATGATATTCTTGAGAAATTTGATCTCGAACTTGAGCATATTGGTCTTGATGTCGCTGAATTCTCGACCGAGACCGTGAGTTTTATCCTCACAGACACTCTCGAACGATTCCCAGAAGTAGGAGAGATTATCGAATTTGAAATCATAAAACCCAATCTCAAAATACCCCAAGTACTCGAATTCCATATTCTCGATATGACAGAAGTCAAAATCGGAAAAATAGAGGTGACACTCCATGAAAAGATTTCTGAGGAAAGCGGAGAGGATATTTAATTAATTTTTTCTTGGTGCCCAAGAGGGGACTCGGTCGCTCTCTGCCGCGACCGGCGCTCCTCGTCTCAAAGCAAAAAAATTTGCTTTTCAACTTCGGATTCTCGTCCCTGTTTTCAATTCTGGTGCCCAAGAGGGGACTCGAACCCCTATACCTTGCGGAACAGGCTTCTGAGACCTGCGTGTATACCAATTCCACCACCTGGGCACGCGAAGAAGTATAATTCTTTTCTTGTATTCTCAAGTTTTTCTTTTATGATGAACAGTATATGAAAACACTTCCTTTAGCGTTGGCGCTTACGGCCACTTCCGCGCTTGCATCAGCACATCCTACTACATCACCAGAGGTTGCAACCACACAGACAAGAGTTCGCGTAGCAACTTCTGAACACACCTTTAGTAATGATTGACCCAGTACGGTTACTGCACTTTGAGCTGGACTCTTATTACTACATTATGCTTCGCGAAGACAGGACCCTGCTCAGAAGACAAAAATCCAAGGAGATTAAAGAGGATTAAATATTTCTTACCCACTGAACGAGCGAAAGAATGGAATCGTGCTGAATTACCGTGATTCATTCAGTTGTTTTTTGGGAAATTTTTGCTTGAGGTATATGGAGAGTCATGAAGCCAAGCTTCTTTGCTTCCTCGATTCTTTTTTCAATATTTGAGACGGGTTTTATGGCTCCTGTGAGGGAAATTTCTCCGAGGAAAAGTGCATGGCCTAAAGATTTTTTGCTATCACTGGAGAGGAGAGCGGCAGCAATGGCGAGGTCGACAGCTGGTTCACCAACCGAGAGACCATGAGAGACATTGAGATAGACATCATCACCATCGAGATTGATACGACCAAATTTTGCAATCGTTGCAAGGAGAAGGTCTATTTTTTGTGTTGCGACACCTCGTGCTGATCGTTTTGGGTAGGGAAATTTTGTACTATGCGTCAGTGCCTCGATTTCCATAACTACTGGGCGGTTTCATTCCATAGCGATAGTCAGCGCCGAGCCAATCTGTGCCGGAGTTTTAAGGAGGGATTCTGCTGGATTTTTGAGGTCTTGGAGTCCTTGCTCATTCATTTCAAAGAGTCCAATAGCATCAGTTGGTCCAAAACGATTTTTCATCGCACGGAGTATTCGATATGACTGATATTTATCTCACTCAAGAAACAGAACCGTATCAACGAGATGTTCGAGCGTTTTAGGGCCTGCGAGATCGCCATCTTTTGTGACATGGCCAATGAGTATCATTGCAGTATTTGTTTTTTTGCTGTAGTGCATACAGGTTTCTGCTATCATTCGTATTTGTGAGACACCGCCAGTAGCTCCTCCGAGAGATTCGGCATAGAGGACACTGACAGAATCAATAATCACAATTGGATACGGAGTAGCTTCAAGTGTACTCATGATATCTTCGAGCACTTCTTCGTGCAAGAAATGAATATGGGGATTATTTACACCCAATCGATGTGCTCTGCCTGCTATTTGTTCTTCTCCTTCCTCACCAGAGATATAGAGAACAGGTGTTTCCTTACTGGCACACCAATGAGCTAATTCGAGGGTCAGTGTTGATTTACCAATACCCGGCTCACCCGAGAGCAATGTGAGACTCCCACGAACAAGCCCTCACCCGAGAACACCTGAAAGTTCAGGACTTTTCACAGCGAGTCGTGTGTGAGAAGTGGATCGTGGATTCAATGAGACAACTTCCTTCCTTTTTCCGATGATTTTTTTTTGAGTACCTCGTGCTATAGTTGTTGTTTCTTGCTCCACAAGAGTATTCCAAGCATTACAGCTCGGACATTGTCCTGACCATTTGAGTTGTGTATGACCACACTGCGCACAATGAAACATAAGGGATAAGTTTAATTTTCTGGTTGCTCTTTATGAAATGAGAGATGATTATATCCGAGCATTAAGAGGAAGAGGAGAGTCATTGAGAAGGGGAATGATATTCCTACAATCATAAAAAGTATAGAGATGAGAAATACGGGGAAAAATACTGACAACACAAATCCCACTGCTTGTTCGTAGGTAAAAGGATTTTTTGATGTGCGAGAGAGGAGCCATACGATGAGCCCCCAGAAAAAGCTCCAAGCACAATACCATATTGCCACCATTATTCCCATAAAGAAGACCATGAAAGCAATTATCATATTTGCTATTTGTTTGATACTAGAGAGCTCAGAGATAATTTTTTGTACGAGGAGAGTTCTATCAAAATGAGCATTTTTAAGTTCTGGCGCTTCGGTATACGTTATTACTTGTGTCTTTTGCCCCACCTGTTCCGCTTGAGATACGATGGCACGATCTTTGAGGATAAAAATTCCCTGTCGTCACTTCTTATCTTCTGGGATTTCTGTGAGTGTTTTTGAGACAAAAATAATAAAGTCTTTATCATCTATTGGAATGAAAGGGTCTTCAGGAAGCCCTGTTTCTGTGAGGATGCCATCTTGTATGGTGACGGAAAATTCTGGAATATTTGTTGACCACTGTGTCACCCGTTCTGGCGTCACAAATATCCACCCAGCGACAATACTTATGAGGATAACGAGAAGCATCGCAATACCCCACACTGAGAAGTAATACCCCATGCCTCTTCCGAGAGAGAGATGGTCTCGATTTTTTCGGAGGAAAAAAGGTGAGAAAGACGCAAAAAAAGTATTAAAAGGAAACATAAAATAAATTAAGTGATTCAATTATATGCAGTTCTTTTTGAAGACAAAAGATATTCATATTTGATTTATTATAAAGAGTATGATATAATTTCTGTATGAATTGACCATTACCACTAGATGAAGATATAGCAACAAAGGCAGGGGCGTTACCTAATACGGTTCAAAAACCTCAGATACCGGCTCTCCCTATGGATGGATGGCCATTGTGTTTTTGATCTCCAAGAAAATCTGCCGACGGGAAATATTATGAAGTTATGCCCTCGGTGTCCACTGGAGAGGATGATGAACAGGCAATATGGAAATTTCATCCTCCAGTTCAACTACCAGGTATTATTCAAAAGGTAGGGGAGCTAAAAAAAATTCCGCCATTTCTTTGAAATGCAGATCTATGTGATTCTCTAGATGACCTAGAGATGTATAATACAAATATGTGGATTATTGAAGACGGCATTAAGGATAAAGATAAACGTCGAGACGTATATCAGAGTGATAATAGTGTTTCCTTATATTGTGGGAAGATTTCTAAACTTCGTAAAAGTAGAATTATAGATGTTTCAAATTCTACTTTTTATATAAATAGGGAGCTAAAAAAATGGGATACTAGTTTTGTTGTGGATAGTCCTTTGCTTACCTTAGGAGCTTCCTTAGGGAATACTTACGAAACAATGGATTATCAAACTAAGGTTGATTTTGTAAAGAAATTAGATATTAATGTATTAGAATTTCTTGAATCGGTATATGCAAAGCTAAAAGCGAGTCAATCTACCCAGCCGTAAACTGCTCCAAAAATTCTATTTTATTCTCATGAAAGAGGCGGATATCAGAGATACCGTATTTTATCATAGCGAGACGAGTAAGGCCAAATCCAAAGGCAAAACCCGAATATTCATCAGGATCGACACCTCATTGCGTGAGCACATTTGGATGGACGAGTCCGCAACCCATAAATTCTAGCCATCTTCCTTTCCCATCTTTTTCCCACCAGAGATCTACCTCCATACCTGGTTCGACAAACGGGAAATATCCTGGTCGCATACGGATTTTTGGTTCATAGCCAAATATTTCTTTCAGGATGGTGACGATAGTTCCCTTTAGATGCGAAATAGTAATGTTTTTATCGACGACGAGTCATTCTACCTGTTCAAACATGATATCATGCGTTGCATCGATTTTTTCATTACGATAGACAGAACCGAGGACGATAGCACGGAGAGGTTTTTCTTGTGTTTTCAGGAGATGATTTTGCATACATGATGTCTGCGTCGCCATCACACGACCATCTTGAAGCCAAAAAGTGTCCTGCATATCACGAGCTGGATGCCAGCTAGGAATATTGAGTGCATCAAAATTATTATATTCCGTCGTGACACTCGGAGAACGCCAAACAGAGAACCCCATACGAGTTACGATATCGATGATATCTGACTGAACCATTTTGATAGGATGCTTCGGAGTGCCAAAAGATACTCCAGGAACGGTCATATCAATAAACCGACTTTCGGCATTGGTGAGCTCTGCTTCTCGGATTTCTTTTTCCTTGAGAGCCAGCTGTGCATCGACATCAGCACGGAGTTCATTGAGTGATTTTCCGAGTGTTTTTTTCTCTTCAGGAGAGAGATTTGCTACATTTTTGAGCAACTCAGTGAGGGTTCACTTTTTTCCCACGAGACTATTACGATACTCGATAAGATCTTTGAGGTTTTGAAGTGCTGCGATACCAGCATGGATTTCG
The DNA here is from genome assembly GCA_964521495.1 of uncultured Candidatus Peribacteria bacterium. Classification (GTDB taxonomy): domain Bacteria; phylum Patescibacteriota; class Gracilibacteria; order BD1-5; family JAGOOR01; genus JAGOOR01. Next base: position 7,610 of record CAZFTF010000002.1, read on the forward strand.
GGACGGAGGGACTCTAGGGGCTGCATAAAGAACAAATAATAAATATTTCTACAGAACAATATCAGCAAGTCGCACAAAGACGCCATCACTGTATTGATATTTTTTGAGTCGACGATTATCTGCTGTTTCGAGGAAGAGAGAGGTTCATTCTATTTTGATATCTGTTGCAGAATATTCTTCAAATCCTGGGTTTGCACTTCCAGCAGCGAGAGCATCCTCCGAAATATCTATCTTTTTCGCTGGATCATAGAATTGGACATCCTTGACGCCAAAATTACCATATTCAAAGATTTTTACTTGGTAAAAACTCGGACTCTCATATCCATAGATAGCTGCAAATCGAGTGCTACCAATAGAGAAGAATTGAAGTTTTTTCTGAGTAAGAAGCGGAGTTTTTGTGCTGCTCTTAAAATTCCAATAAAACGGACGTGATGTGCGGACGCCTCACTTGTTGAGGCCAGCGTAGCGGACTTCTCCAGAAACGAGAGCATCAGGGTATTGGACAGTGTAGGTACCAGAGTTTGTTGACTCTCCGGTTGTTTTATTCGGAGTCCCGACGACTTCATCTTCAGAAAAGAGTATCGGTTGTCTCACGGTTTTTTCACAACGCCCGTATTTTTGCTGGTATGAGAAGAAAAACTCTCCAGAAGCAAACACTTCTGATCGGAGTACGGCATCATTTGGATTATTGGAAGCCTTTTTCTGAGCATCAGTCCAATCACCACCATTCATAGCAGAAAGTCCGTAGTCATCTTGGCTCCCAAAAGAGAGAGATTCCCAGAGGGCTTTTTGCCAATCATTTTTATTGCTATGTTGTTCAGCGAGATCGGGATGAGCACTTTCGAGGAAGCCATATTCGCGCACAGTAAGTCTCGGAAGACAGGTCACTCCAGAGAGCATTGCAAGAGCCTCAGCACGAGTTACAAAATCTGTCGGTCGGAATTTCGTATTTGATTTACTGATAATACCATTATCTGCAGCGAGCTCTACGGCTCGACACACCCAACCATTCGCTGTGACATCAGAGAAATATTTCTTACATGTGTAGTTCTCAGGAATTTCAACACCCTTCATCTTGAGAGCAATAGCGACTATTTCTTGTCGGAGAATTTTATCTCCAAAGCGATAATTAGCTGGCGTGCTGGATTGATTGACGATAATTCCTGCTTCTGCGAGAATATTGGCATTACTTTCATCTACTGGAGTCGCAAAAACTCCAGAAACAAGAACGATGGAACCGATGGCGATGAGCTGGAATTTTTTCATAGCAGAAAAGTAAAGAAATAAAAGCAGTGACCTATTTTCGTTTCATAATATTGGTGATGGCAATATGATTGCCGATGACTTCTTGTTCTGTCACAGCGATAAGCTTTTCGGGATCATCCGTCATCATCACAGTGTCTGCACGGAGCTCCATCTGATTTTGGGAAGCATGTTGTGGTTCGGAGACGCTCGAGACATCCACTTCAGACAGTTTATCGATATATCCAAAGATACCAGAAAGTTGTGATTGATACAGAGTTATTTCATCATCTGAGAGGTGAAGTCGAGCGAGTTTTGCGACGTGGCGTACTTGGTCTTGCGTTGGAATCATAAATTGGTATTATAGGAGCACCAAAGTATTGTATTTATTTTTGACCGCTATACAAGGTATGAACGCACAAAATAGTGATTCTTTTTCTCCCGAAGTCCCAAATCCGCTTCCTGAGGTATGAGAAAGTCCTACAGTAAAAGCAAAAGAACACAAAGGAGCCATGGGTATTCTTTCTGGATTTTGGCATAAGAAATGACCCGAGGAACTTCCTAAAGAAGAAGTAGTTACGTCTCCAGTAGCGGTCCAAGAGGTAGTTGCCCCAGAGACAGTTGTGGCTCCAGTATGAATCTTGGATGTTCCTCCAACAGTAGAAACTCCTGCACCAGTTCCAGAAAAATCACATGTTTCTATTATGGAAAAAATTACACACATTTTCCATAAAGAAGAGCCAACGAAAAAAGTAGAAGAAGTGAAGGTAGCTGAATCTATCAATACCAAAGTATCTGAGGATATAGCACCAAAAGAACCAGAGAAATCATTTGCCGTGGATGAAAAATTTGACCGCTTGCTCAAGCAAGATAGTGCCTACCACTCAATGGTTCGCAGTGAAGATATCCAAAATACTCAACTTCAACTCTCAATGCGATATATGCTTTTGATGCTGGCAATATTTGTGGTGATTGCTTGGGTCGTGAATAATCGCGTGATTATGTTTGGTTTTTCTGATTTTCCACTTCTTGCCCGTACTCGTGATGCTCTTTTTGCCATTCTGACTGGGCTTTTTTCTCTCACAGTATGGTTTGGTGCTGCTGTCTGGTTTCGCCATCGGATTGGTGTCATTATCCTGAGAGTATTGGGAGGAGTGTTATTTTGAGCGGTGCTGATCAGTATCTATCTCCCATTTTGGCGGTAAAATTCACGAGAGGGTTCTATTTTTTTTTAAACATGCTGCTATGAAAGTACGTACCATTATTCTCCTCAGTAGCGTCTTCTTATTATTACTCAGTGCTTGTGGAAGTACTGGTACTGACACAAATCCAGAAGCAAGCGGTCTCAAAAAATATTCATGAATTGGTTTTACGCTCAAAGCACCTGCTTCTTGGGAAGAAGTAGATCTCACCAAAATATCAGCCCCAATTCGTGGAAAATTTGAGATGGCGATGCGCTCCACAGTCAACAAGAGGGGTTTTATGAACAATATCACGATTATTTCCGACGCATTAATGACGGAAGTATCATCAGGAGAATATGCACGTCAAAGCATGACACTGGCAGCGCGAGATTATCTCTCGATGAAAGTGGTCAGCAACGAGGTTATCAAATTTGCTGATGGGTCCACGAGTCAACTGGGGATATTTCATGCAAAGTATAATGAAGTCACTGAGGAGCATCTCTTTTTCCAAACAGCAAAAGTCTGTGACAAAACAGTATACCTTATGACGATAGGTCTCGACAATGATATTGGATCAGACCTCCACGATCAATATCGAAATGTCTTGGAAAGTTTTGTATGTGTCACTCCAAAGAAATAGAGCAGAAGCAGAAGATAGAGACAAGAATTATTTGCTCGGAGAACCAATAAAACCAACAAAACAAAATAAACTTTTCCCCCTATGAAACTCCTCCATCTCACAGCCGGATACAATGGAAAACCTGTTATCAAACATCTCACACTCGATATCGTACCGGGGGAGTGGATATTTCTCGTGGGCGCTTCAGGAAGTGGAAAATCGACATTTCTCCAGACTCTTTTTGGAAATCTGAAACCACTTCACGGCTCGGTCATAGACGATCGCGGACGAGATATTTATGAGATGAGCATCGTGAAACAGAGAGAGTATCGTCGGACCTGTGGGATGATATTTCAGGATCACAAACTTATCGAATACAAAACGGTAGCAGAAAATATCGCCTACGCGATGGAGATGTGCTCGTATGGCAAAAGTATTATCAAAAAACGTGTCCCAGAACTTCTCAAATATGTCTGACTTGAGGACAAAAAAGATGCTTTCCCGAAGCAGCTTTCAGGATGAGAAGCTCAGAGGGTTGCCATCGCCCGAGCGCTGATCCATAATCCAAAGATGATATTAGCCGATGAACCAACAGGAAATCTGGATCATAAAAACGTGATGAATATTATCGACCTGCTCAAGACTATTAATGCACAAGGTACCACAGTGCTTTTTGCGACACACGATCTCGAACTCCTGAGACATGTCCCGGGAGCGAAGGTGTTGGATATTCGGAAGTTAGGGTAGAGTTATTCAAACCACTTATCCTCTTTTAGTTGAGACATTTTTGGGTGAGCATATTCTTCTCGAATCATCCAGTCTAATGTGCTTCTTCGAAAAAAATCTTCAAGACTCAGTATAATATTGTTAATTCCTAGCTCTTTAACAATAGGAGTCATAAATGTTACCAAAGTATTTTTCATTGGATAGAAATTTGGTCTTCCCATTGAATCAAGCGCCTCTTGCATAACTACTAAATCTTCTTCAGATTTCTTTTCATGTTCTACAAGCATTGTATCATCGGAAGATTTCATTCTAACAGCATTTTGAGCTATTTGAAAAGCATCATCAATTGCGAGTCATTTGCGCTTTGCGAGATAATAAAAAATTGCTTCATCGTTTGCACAGTGGCCTCCACTAGTACGAGCCATAATGACCTCTCATTCATATACTATTCCTGACCAATCTCATGATAATTTTTGCATCTTTTCAATACCATGATTTACTCATAATATAGTTGCCGCCCCAGCTGGTGTGTCAACTTGTGATACCTCAATTTCATTTCCACACCATGAATACATGGTTCCTATTTTTTTCGTTTGTATCATGGCAGACTGCTCAATCTTTTTTTGGAGCACATCCCGATCCAGCTCCTCTGTTTTGAGAAGTAGATCAAAAGTATTTATATCATCTTCATCATATATACAAGATAATTGACGCGGATTGAAATAAATCTTTTTTGCATCGAGAAGTTTTTGAATTACACCCCGCATAGCATCGATAATTTGCTCATTGGTTTTCCCAATATACATTTCTCATAGTATTCTTATAGAGATGCTATATCCTCATCCCCAGTTTAGTTTATCTTGGAGTTTCTTTTGATCATCGGATCCATCCCAACCTATTCCATCTTCATCTACCCTTCTTATATCTATTGAGCAGTAACCACCGCCAAAAGTAGTATTAATTGCCTCAAAAAAAGATGTTATAAGTCGATTCGTATCTCGGAATTTTGTTTTTCCTTGAAGATTCCTCGAAGAATAATAAATATCACCCATATAGACCGATCATTTTCATATAATATGAGCCACATCTTTATCAAAATCAAACTGGGGATGGCAGATGCTATCACCATTTTCATAAGCTTTATGCAAAGTGTGAGTTATTTTTTGATGCTCACGTCAAAGGGCTCATAGAAGAGTTATTGCTTCTTTGTTGGATTCTCAAGGCGGTGTGATTCTACTAGGATCCAGGAGTGTAATGCGGCTTCGGAGTTCATGAAGGGTATCCATAGCATCCCGGTCGCTATTGCCACAGATTTTATGAGAATCGCAACTTGCAAAATAATCCAACTGTGTTTCAAATATGTGCTGGTATTGTTGCCAACTGGTCCAATCTGCGAGGGAGTGTTTATCGGTGAGAGTTTTTAGAACAGCCCGAATAGTGCTAGTGTATATTTTTAATTTTTCAGCTACAATCGCAATAATATTTTCTAGTTCCTTGGAAAATTCTCATGAATTGAATTCTGGTAATGTTACTTTTTGGAGATGCGCAATACGTTCTTCAGAAGTTACTTCTCGTGCATCACGAAGAGCACCTCGAACTTGCGCAAGAAAGTTAGGTATATGTTTTTCTCATTTGAGAGCTCCCCGAAATGCTGTACGTCCATCAGGTAGTGCACCCTGTGTATGAACTTGTCCGAGAGATTTTTCTCAAATAGATGCAGTCAAGAATACAAGTCACCCATCACCAGGAAAACGCTGAGCAAGCGCAAGTCCGTTATCAAAACCTCCGGGCCTCCCAACAAAACGAAGATCTGACACAAGAGCGGCTGGTTGTTCTCGCATTATTTTAAGTGTTTGTGTAAATCTATCTGGAGTAGTGGCTGTAGCTGTAAAACCGTTTTCTTCGAGAATAGATAAGACTTCCTGTGCCACCTCAGCAATATCATCCACTACTAGGATATGTGGTTTTTTCTGTTCGGGAGTAGTTCAAATACCTTCGGAGATGACCATAGAATATTATTCTACTTCTATTTTATCATTGTCAAATTTTAGAGCGTCAATTCCAAACTTAGACGCAACGAAATAGATTTCCTTTTTCAAGGGATAAGAAAAATTGACAAAAACCGCAAGATAAATATAGTTATCGTATGTCATCTCTTCAGATAAAGAAAACTACTAAAAAAACTCTCGATCCGAGGGGGTAGCTTTTGATGATTATATTTTTCAAACCCACCCTCTTTCATCGGAGGGTTTTTTATTTTTTAATTTTCTTTTATGCATATAGGTATTGTATGAGCGACAGGTGCAGTAGGGCAGGAGCTTATTCCATTGCTTCAGAAGCGTCAGATTCCCGTTTCTGAATTGAGAATGTTTGCTTCAGAAAAATCTGCAGGAAAAACACTTCAAACACCCTTCGGTGAAAAAACTTTGCAAATTCTTAATCAGGCGGGAATTCAATGACTGGATGCGATGTTCTTCGCGGCCTCGAGCGAAATTTCAGCTGAATGGTGCCCAAAGGCGTCAGAGCAGTGAATTATATGTATTGATAAATCGAGTTACTTTCGTATGGATCCTACAATCCCACTCGTAGTACCGGAGGTAAATGCTGACAGTATTGGTACAAATAATTTGATAGCCAATCCAAACTGTACCACCTCCATTGCCGCTGTTGTGCTCTGGCCAATTCATCGCGAACTTGGCTTACGGAGAGTGATCATGTCTACCTACCAGGCAGCAAGTGGCGCAGGAAATCCAGCTATGAATGAGCTCAAAGAGGCTACTCGTGCTCGACTCGACGGGCAGTCATTTATTCCAAAAGAATTTCGGCATAATCTCGCTTTTAATCTCATTCCTCATATTGATTCTTTTCGAGATAACGGATACACAAAAGAAGAAATGAAGGTGACAGATGAACTACGAAAAATCATGGGAACTCCAGAATTACCGATAGAATGCACCGCGGTTCGTGTGCCTATCTTGCGAGCCCATAGTAAGAGTTTCACGGTCGAAACCGAGCAGAAATTTGTACCAGATCAAATTCGAGAGATACTTGCGCAGTCTCCAGGTGTTGAACTTCGAGATAATCCTGGTGAGTGTGAATATCCGATGCCGCTCGGAGTGGAATGAAGAGATGATGTCCAGGTTGGGCGTATCCGTTCGAGTCTTGCTTTTGGGGAAAATGGTGGCACATTGTTTGTCGTATGAGATCAGCTCCTCAAAGGTGCCGCACTCAATGCTGTGCAAATTTTAGAATATATTATCGAGAAGAGAAAAAAGTCATAAGTAGGGATGATGTGCAAAATATTTCAATACTTTCAAAATCAAAGAAATTTCATATACTCTCTTTGAACATTTTTTTATGACTCTCTTTCTTGGCATTCTCCTTGCCCTGCTCGTATTTTTTATAGTGGTATTTATCCATGAAATGTGACACTTTCTTGTCTCTCGATGGAGTGGTGTCAAAGTTCTCGAATTTGGAATTGGTATACCTCCTCGTTTGAAAAAATTATTTCGTGATAAAAAGGGGACTGAATGGACTCTGAACTGGCTTCCAATTGGTGGATTTGTACGACTGAAATGAGAGGATAGCACGAGTCTCGAGAGCAAAGCAAAAGATGCTCTTCCGATGGCAAAATGGTGGAAACAGGTTTTGATCTTATTGGCGGGCGTTACCATGAATTTCCTTTTATCTGGATTGATTTTTGGAGTGATGTTTTTTCTCGGCACATCACCACTTCATATACAAATTCGAGAATTTGAACCACATTCACTTCTCTCTCGAGTTGGTCATGGAACACAGCTTATCCCTATTTTTGATACCCTCGAACAAGCAGAATCTTCCGGTATCCTCCAGAAACTTTCAGGAGTCTCAGTGAACCCCATTCCTGGGAGCATCGCAGAGAAATGAGGGATAAAAAATGGTGATGTTTTGACGGCGATTAATGGAGAAATAATTACAAAACCAGATGATGTCTTGCGTATTTTATGAACCGGACAACCGTCATATATACTTCAGATTCTTCGAGGTGGAGATGAGGTAGAGAGTACAGTTCAGCCCCTTAATGGTAAGATAGGTGTTTTCGTGACACCAAATGTTCGCCTCATTGAATATAAATATCCTCTTCCAAAATCTCTCTTATATGGAATGCGAGAAGTTTACTATCAGATTGGTTTTTCTTTTCGTACTTTTGGCGCTATTCTTGTGACGAGCTTCTCTGATACAGCAACACAGGCTGAGAAAAAAGAGGTGAGAAATGGTATCGGAGGTCCAGTCGCTATTGGGAAAGTCTTTGTAGGCATGGTCCAAAATGGTGTTGATACCCGTGCTGTCCTTGTGATGGTAGCGATGATTTCTCTCAGTCTCTGAGTCTTTAATCTGCTTCCTCTCCCAGCACTTGATGGGGGTCGTTGCCTTCTCGTGATAGTGAATCAAGGTATACACGTTATTGCTCCAAAATTCAAGATTTCTCCACGCATTGAGCAAGTAATTCATTCACTTGGTTTTATGTTGCTGATTGTCGCAAGTATTCTCGTGACATGGAAAGATATTTTTTCAAAGTAATAATATGAAACTCTTCTCTTGGAATGTAAATGGCATCAGAGCTGTGATGAAAAAAGATTTTGCTGGTATCTTACAAAGATTAGATGCTGATATTATTGGTCTGCAAGAAATCAAAGCAAAACCAGAACAAATCATCGCAGAAACCGATATCATTCAATCGCTTGGATATGAGTGTATTTTTAATTCCGCAGAACGACCTGGATATTCCGGAACGGCTGTTTTTACACGGATTCCACCCATGGCTATCATGAATCGTATTGGCACTGAAGCTGATAATGAAGGGCGAACACTTGCTCTTGAGTTCGAAGATTTCTACTATATCACGACCTATGTTCCCAATGCAAAGGACGACCTATCACGTCTTGTGTATCGCCAAGAGTGGGATAGGGCAATGTGTGCTTTTGTAAAAAAACTCCAAACGCATAAGCCCGTGATTCTCTGCTGAGATCTCAATGTTGCTCATCAACCTATTGACCTCAAAAATCCCAAACAAAATGAAGGCTCTCATGGTTTTACGCACGAAGAACGTCATGGCTTCGATAAGCTCTTGGATGCAGGACTTGTTGATGTATTTCGTCAGAATAATCCATGACTTGAATGAGCCTATACATGGTGGTCAAATTTTGGGAATGCACGAGCCAATAATTCTGGTTGGAGAATTGATTATTTTCTCGCATCACAGAGTATTACTCATCGTATCCAAGAGACCACAATCCATCCGGATATTTTTGGGTCGGATCATTGTCCAGTAGGGATTACGATAAAGTAAGAATTAAAAAAGAAAAATTATCGGATTGTCGAAATTAATATGTAGTTTTCAAAAAAATATTTATACTTCTCATACATTATGCATTATGCATTCTTAATTTTTCATTTGTAAAACCATGCTCTCTCTCCAATTTATCCGTGAAAATCCCGATATCGTCCGTGCGGCGATACTCAATAAATCTGTCAAAGTAGATTTTGATGCGTTTCTTGCACTCGATGACAAGAAAAAACCGCTTCAACAGCAAGTCGAATCACTTCGTGCACGACGCAATGAGCTCTCGGCTTCGATGGGGAAAGGGAAACCTGACCCAGCCGTGATTGAAGAAGCAAAAAAACTCAAAGAAGAACTTCAGGTACTCGAAAAAGAGTATGAAGTTCTCGAAGCGGAGCATCTTGCCATGATCAAAAAGATTCCCAATATTCCAACAGAAGATACACCTATTGGTCATTCTGAAGAGGAAAATGTTGTGGTGAAAGAATGGGGAAAAATTCCAGAGTTTTCTTTTACACCACGCAATCACGCTGAAATTGCTGCGCTTCATGGCTGGATAGATAAGGAACGAGCAGGCAATGTTGCTGGTTCACGATTTGCTTATTTGATGGGCGATATGGTACTCCTCCAATTTGCCTTGATTCAGTGGGTGATGAGCGTACTGACCAATGAGGCAATTCTTAAAAAAATTATTGCAGATCTTGGTCTCAAAATTTCTAGCAAACCTTTTACCCCAGTGCTTCCACCGTATATGATTCGCACTGAACCCTATGATGCAATGGATCGCCTCGAGCCTCGAGAAGAGCGCTACAAGATTGAATGACAAGATCTCTGGCTTCAAGGTTCTGCAGAGCACGTTCTTGGTTCTATGTATATCGGAGAAATCTTCGAAGAAAAACAACTTCCCGTTCGCTATATCGGTTATGCGACGTCATTTCGATGAGAAGCTGGAACCTATGGGAAAGATATGGAAGGAATTATTCGTATGCACCAGTTTGATAAACTTGAGATGGAGAGTTTTACCACAGCTGAGACAGCGCATGAGGAACATCTTTTCTTGTCCGCTATACAGGAACATATGATGCAACAGCTCGGTATCCCATATCGCAAACTCCAGAAATGCACATTTGATATTGGGAAACCAAATGCAAAAGGTTCTGATATAGAAGCTTGGCTTCCAGGTCAGGGAAAATATCGCGAGACACACACAGCCGACTATATGTCTGATTATCAGGCTCGCAGACTCCAGACACGAGTACGACGAGAAAGTGGTGAACTAGAGTTGATTCATACCAATGATGCAACAGCGTTTGCCTGCGGTCGAGCGATGGTGGCGATTCTTGAAAATTATCAAAATGAAGATGGTTCTGTGACTATTCCAGAAGTTTTAGTTTCTTTTCTGGGGAAAACTGTTATTTAAATTTGATTTTTTGCAGGAAGTAGGGTACTATGTGCCTGTAACTTTTTTTATATGAATTTTAAAAATCTTATTCCAGCTGCTTTTGCAGGACTCATTGGTATCAGTGCTCCAGCATGTAAGCCTCTTGCTGAAAAGAAAAAAGCCGAAGTTGAACAAGTTCTCCAGGCTGTTCAGCCTACGGAAGATGTTATTCAGGCATCTCAGCAATATTATGGTAATCGTGAAGATTTAAAAAATCTTTCTCCAGAAAAACGAGCAAGTTTGGTTTCCTGACACGCAAAACTCACTTGTGTTGAGCGATGACTCAAGGACGGTTCTCTTTCTTTTGAACAATTCTATGATAATATCGTAGCATCAGAAGCGAGGGTAATCACTGATGGAAATACAAAATTACAAATTGAGAGTAGTTTTGGGTATGTTACCAGTGTTTCTGTTCAGCCAAAGATGATAGAATTTTGGACCACACCAGGAAATCCTAATACGATTCTCGAAAACTATTCTGTGAGTAATGTTCAAATGCAAGGAGGAGAATTGAGTGTGTCTGTGAGTTGAGATCAATATGAGACAGTTGTTACAGATCAAGCAGCTAATCAGGAATTAGATGCAAATCTGAGTCCAAGAGACGGGAAAAAACCAGGTACCTGGACTATTAAAGTTCGCCTTGTTCTTGCTAATTAATCTATGTCAGACACCCCTCTTCCTCAAACGCCAGATACAAATATCCGAAAATGGATATTTATTGGGGTTGTTTGTAGTATTTTTTTTGTCATAGTGGCATTTTTTGTTTTTATGTCAAAAGGGAATACGTCTGCTGCAGGTAAAAATTTTGCCCCCGAAGAAAAACAGGTTGTTGTCTGGACTGCCGGAATAGATCCAAAGATATTTTCTGATCTGAGTCCAAAATTTAATAAATATCTTGGCAGAAGCGACATGAAGATAGTTGTTCAAAATTTCGCATCTTTTGATGACTATATCGATATCGTCCTTCGTGCTCTGCACTCAAAAGAAGTGCCTGACCTTGTGATGATTCCTAATCATTGAGGATACCGTTTCTTTGAGCAATACGTAAACTTTTTGGATGATACTGTGGTTGATTTTGCAGATTTTGAAACACGTTTTCATAAGTTGTTCTTTGAGGAGCTTGTATTTTCAGAAACTATCAAGGAAGATGGACAAAACAAGATTGTTCAATGACTTCGTGGAGTACCATTTGGTTTTGAACCCATGGGTATTTATTATAATCGTGCATTGGTGACAAAAGTTCCAACACTTTGGGAGACATTTGAAGAAATCCTCAAAATACCAGAAACAGAAGTCGATGTCCCAGATCCAGAAAACAAAAATGTGCTCACAGTCTCTACACAACAAAATGCATCAGCGGAACGCCCTGCATTTACTAATATGGGCTACGGAAAAGCGACAACAGCAAGTCCCGACATTATCGCACTGATGACATTTCAAAAAAAATGACCCAATTTCAATTCGTATACAACCGTTAATTCTATTGATTCTCGTGCTATTTTTGAGTATTATCTCAGTTTTCGTCGAGAGCCTAATAATCTTGATCGGTTTAAAGCTCATTTTGATGATACACTCACCACGACTGATCTTTTTGTACGAGGGAAGATAGCAACACTTATCGGATATCCGAGCACCTATGAGGATATCAAAATAGCTATGCAAAGAGCATCAGAAGATCATGAGCTTGCTCCTGATTTTCTCAAAAATCTCCGTATTGCTACAGTCCCTCAAGAAGAAATAGATCCCAAAAAACAAGTGAATTTTGCGAAATATCCTTATCTTGCTTTGACGAGAAATGGACAAAATAGAAATATTAAAGAACCACAAAATGATCCAGTCCTCAAATTGACTGAATTTTTGTTGACCGAAGAGGCGCAAGAGATATTTTCAAAATCTCAAAATTATATGCTTCCGACACAAAACTGAGCACTTGCTGAGAAAAAGGATAACAAGATTAACCCAGATGATAATTTTAATATGACAGTGTGAGATTGGTATGTGCCAGGACAAAAATTTGCGCTCTATGATATGGGATTACCTCATCTTTTCCGCCCTATTGTAAAAAAAGCCATCGATGAACCAGGTACAACAGCAACGCTTGTTACTAACTTTGTTTCAACATATATAACATGCAAAATATGACAATTGGGTGACTCACTTCAATATCCTCATTCATGTCTTTGTCAGAACGCGCTTCCCGCAAATCGAAACAATTATTGGCCTCTGTGTAGTCAGGAATAAATCACTTCATTCATAGGAATGTCCCACTCATCTTGAGGTAATTCAGGAAATATTTGGCAATCAAAACAGACTCCAATGGTATAAAAACTTGGATGTTCTCGCAAAAATCTATCATACCAACCACCACCGCGACCAACTCTTTTCCCAGAGAGGGTGAAGGCTCTTCAGGGAACAATTGTAATACTTTGGGAAGATACCATTTCAGAGTCATTCTTTATACTTTTGTCGCCAAAAGTATCAAAAGCGTTCAGAGGACAAAAACTCGCTATAATCTCGTTTCATCATAGCTTCTTTTTTCATCCCGCTCAAACAGTTTGTCCTCCGAAACCTCATTTCTGTTCTGCAGAACAGGGGACAAAAATTTGTTTTTTATTTAAGAGAGCCCATTCTATCAAAGTGTTGAGACATACTTCGCCCCTCAGGGATTGGTAAATATATATATGAGAAGCAGCCTGGATTTTCTGTAATCAAATCAGCTGAAGACAAATATTCTGAGAGGCCTCATTTTTATCCTCCTCACTTAACCGTGAAATCCTTCGTTTCACTTCATCCCGGATGGAATTTTTATCGGAGATAAGTGGTTTTATTTTGTTCATGTTCAGTGTCAGTGGTAGCAGTATGAATACCTCATTGCATATCATGGAGGTAAAAAAGTGCCGTGCCATCAGCAGTTGCATTGAGTGTTGCTAGGAAAGTCTCACCAGTGACACCGGCAATTGGTGTCGGAGGAAGTCCTGAGATATTTCTCGTATCATAGCGATAATTCTTTGCCTGACGTACTTCACGAGAATTGCTGTAGAATTTATTGACAAACTTTTGGCACTCTGGACCAGCCACGAGCTCTTCATAGCAGACAGAGACGTCTGCTCCGAGTCGGATACTTTCTCGGAGACGCTTCTTGAGAATACCGGCGACGATGGGAACATTGGTAGGATTTTTTTCCTCCTCTTGGACGATAGAGGCGAGCGTGAGGACATCATAAAAAGCCTCGAGTGGTTTGCCAGATTGGAGGAATGGCTGATAAATTCTTCGATTAAAATTTTGGAGCATTTTCCCCACGACATCCTCTACAGAAGCACTTCCTGTGATGCGATAGGTGTCAGGCATCAGGAACCCCTCGAGTGAGGTCTTCCCAGCGAGAAATGGATATTTTGGTGTAAATGTCGCAATCAGCGTTTGTTCTTCTGCGAGGAGATCGCCAATGACTCATTTTTCTTTCATCTCCGCAGCTATTTCTCCTTTGTGCCAACCAGGGAGGAACATGATATCATCTTCTGTTGGGATAGGATCCTGGAGTGCATCCAAGAGTTCACCAATGGTTGTCACAGATTCATTGATTTTAAACGTTCCTTGCTTCAGCGTCAGATTAGGTCCAAAAAGTCCATACCAGAGACGATACCTGGTATGTGATATGGGGAATTCGAGGATAGTATCGAGCTGGCTCGCACTGGCTCCAGCAGGAATATTTACTTTCTGATAGGCTTTGATACCGACACTACCGGTCCAAGTAATCCAGAGAAATCCGTAGATGACGAGGACCACGAGAGTCGTGATAATCTTGACTCAGAGTGAGATTTTTGTCTTTTTTTGTGCGAGAGCTCGACGAGTATACATAGTGAAATTATTAAGCCCCAGCATTATATGGTAAGGGGAGAGAAAGCAAGTGATGGACATTCATATATTTAATATTATAAAAATTTGACAAATAAAAAAATATAGTAGAATTCCTATGTTTACTTCTTATACATATTTTTATGTCATTAATACCAAGTGATAATAAACGAGAAAAACTTGAAGTTTCTAGGAGAGCAGTTGGATTAGGGATTGCAGGTTTAGTATTAGCGGTAACCGCCAGTATTGCAGAAAGAGTACATGATCATTCCGAACGGGTAAGGATCGACGGAAGAATACAACAAGCTTTGATACAAAAATTTAATACACCACAATGAATAGATGCAATACCGTGAACTCCTTTAAGTATTGTAGAGAATTTTCCAGGACAACCAACAGTATACCGAATGTCAGGTGATGAGGTTGACTTTATGCGGCCTCCAACTTCAAAAGAATTAAGTGATGCCCTCATCAGTACAGCGAGCGAACCAGCTGTAAAATAACCAGAAGCGAAGTAATAATTCTCTTTACTCCAACAAAAAATCCCCATTGCTGGGGATTTTTTAAAAATACTTGAAAACCTATGCATAATTCATCACATCTCATGATGTAAATAGGGCATTCTTTCTACCCATCGCTGTAGCCGTTCAGAGAATGCTTCATTCGTTTAGGACTGCATCTGTAAGTCTACTAGTCATAGTTTTCAGAAGAGCGGCAGTAATTTTAATTTGACCCTCAAATCAAGGATGAATTCATAAAAATATTCTCAAAGCATGTCATACATTCTCTCTCTCCATTTTAATAAATCACTTCTTAGAGCGTATTCATTGAGCCAAGGCAACTTTTTGTTGATTTGTCATACCTCAGAGAGATTGCTGTACTACATACTCACTAAAAGCATCGGATGGACTATTTCACATAGTTTTTATGTTAGTAATATGAGATACTATATTACTTTTGAATAAATTGTCAATCTACGCACCGAGTTTCTCCTCGATTCTTATCAGTCGATTGTATTTTGCGATACGATCAGTTCGTGAAAGAGAGCCAGTTTTGATATAGCCTGTATTCATACCCACGACGAGATCGGCAATAAAGGTATCTTCTGTTTCACCAGATCGGTGAGAGATGATAGATTTCATACCATTTGCGTGAGCGAGACGGATAGTTTCAAGCGTTTCTGTGACGGTGCCTATTTGGTTGAGCTTGATGAGGATACTGTTTCCATAATGTCCATCGATTCCATCTTGAAGTCGGTCTTTGTTTGTTACAAAGAGATCATCACCGACGAGGAGGACTTTGCTTCCAAGTTTTTCTGTGAGGAGTTTCCATCCAAGGGTATCGTCTTCTGACATGCCATCCTCGATAGAGATAATTGGGTATTTCGCCATCAGAGCTTCGTAGTAGCTGACCATCTCTGCAGCACTGAGGACTTTATTTTCTCCTGAGAGGTGATATGCACCATCTTTGAAAAATTCTGTACTTGCGACATCGAGAGCGATCTTGATTTGCTCAGTTGTATATCCAGCTGAAGTAATAGCTTCTACGATAGTCCCGAGAGCATCATCAGTACTATTGACCGCTGGCGCGAAACCTCCTTCATCTCCAACACTCGTAGCGAGTCCTCGCTTTCCGAGAATCTTTTTCAAATGATGAAATACCTCAGCACCCATTCGTACTCGCTCTGCCATTGTTTTTCCTCCAATGGGGACAATCATACATTCCTGAATATCGAGAGGATTATCTGCGTGAGCACCACCATTGATAATATTCATAAGAGGAATTGGGAGACTCATCGGACCTTCTGAGAGGAACTCATAGACTTCTTTTTTCTCTGATTTTGCACAAGCGCAGACAAATGCCATAGAGACAGCGAGGATAGCATTGGCTCCAAGGCGTGCTTTATTTGGTGTTCCATCGAGAGCGATAAGTGCTTTGTCGAGGTCTGAGAAATGAGCGAATTCTTTGCCAGTAAATGCGACCTTAATCTCGCCATTGATATTCGAAACAGCTTTGAGGACACCTTTCCCGAGATAACGAGAAGCATCGCCGTCACGGAGTTCGAGCGCTTCGTGTGATCCAGTAGAGGCACCAGATGGGACAATCGCATGGCCAAAAGAACCATCAGCGAGGGTGATTTCTGCTTCGACAGTAGGATTACCACGAGAATCGAGTACTTCACGAGCGTGAATATTGGTAACAGTAAACATAAAAAAATGTTAAGAAATAAATATGCCACGAGTATAAAAAAATACTCTCAAAAGCAAGATTTTTCAGACTAGAAGTGTAACAACTATTCTTTTTTATTTTTTGTAGGGTATTCAAATTACCAGAGCATCATCTGATAAATCATCACTTTGTAAAAGCTCCGTCATAGTATCTAAAACAAATTTTTCACGTTCTGACGAAGAAAGATGAGGCAACTCAAAATAATATATTACTGTGGGTATATGACCTATTTTAATAGATGCTCGATACATAAAGTCATTTTCTTTTATTATGTACTTATCTGGTACAGAATAAAGAGATTTCAACAGTTCTTCGACATTAGTGATTTGTGTTCCAATTGGAACGAGAATACAAATATCACCATGTACTTCGAGAGTATGGGTGACTTCTTCAGGTGTTATTTCAGCAAGAGGAGGATTTTCTAGAGAGTCATAGAGTTCTTTGAACTCTTCATCATCTGGGGAATATCCTGGGGCAAAATTAATCATTGCAAAAGACTAAAAAATAGATACCCTCATCATAGCAGATTTTTTTTATATTTTCAAGTGAAATCCCTCTATTCTCATCTTCCGACTTGCCCTGGTGTCTATTTGATGAAAAACGCAAAAGGGAGTACTATTTATATCTGAAAATCAAATAATCTCCGTGCACGAGTTCGATCATATTTTGTACCCAATGCCTCGCTGAATTTCGCGAAGAAAAAAATGATTAAGCTCATCGCGCAGATTGATTATATTGAGACAAAGAGCGACATCGAAGCATTGATGCTCGAGACCAATCTGATTAAAACCAATCAACCAAAATATAATGTCCTGATGAAAGATGGAAAAAATCTTTCCTATATCACGATTACTTCTGATCCTATTCCATGCCTGATAAAAACCCGATTTAAACCATCTGCTTGAATATCAAAAAAATCCCCCTGACACCAACATGATGTTCCGTCCCCCTTTGCAAAGGGGGCAGAATATTTTGGTCCGTACAGTCAGTATTTTGATGTGAGAAAATATGTTCGTTTTGTGCGCAAACTTTTCAGACTCTGAAATCATGAATCCTATCAAGAACTTCAGAAATCAAAGGGGATACCCTGTATCGATACACATCTAGGTCTCTGTCCAGGACACTGTACAGGCGATCCAGAAAAAATCTGAATATACCTGGAGAGATTGGAGCAAGCACGCGAGTTCCTCTGATGAAAACACGAAGCCATACTGGCAGACCTGCGGGACAAGATGCAACAGGCAGCCCAAAAACGAGAATTTGAACAGGCACAGGAATATAAAGGAATGATTGAACAAATTGAGGCAACTGGGAACCGTCAGATTGTGAGAGATGTAATTGAGGGTGATGCCTTGGTGGTGACAGGATTAGAAAAATATGGGCAGGTGTTTATCTCTTTTGTAGAAGTGAAAAACAGTATGACAGTCGGAGTCTATGAATACCGAATCGAGAATCCACTTAATGAGAATGTGGAAGATCTTTTTGCTCACGCGGTACTTCAGTATATCGGTGAACATAATATCCTCTCCGAGAAGAAACAAACCATTCTTTTTACCGACATTGCTCTCGAATCTTGCACCGAATTTGCTGAATTTATTGTCTCAGAAAAGGTACTTGTGAAACATCCCGTCCGAGGCGAGAAAGTGCGACTCCTTGAATTCGCCCATACCAATCTCCTCAATTTCGCCTATCGGGAGACCATGGAGTGATTTAAAAAATCGACGCTGGGGAAAAAAGACATGGTTTCACTTTTGGATATACTTTTCTGAGAGAAAATTGCAGAGAAAAAAGAAGTTATCTTTGAGTGTTTCGATATTTCCCATTCTCATGGTGAACATACGGTCGCGAGCCAGTCAGTACTCGTCAATGGAAAACCAGATCCAAAACGGTATAAAAAATATCGGATTAAAACCTTGAAAACTGGAGTAATTGATGACTTTGCTTCAATGGAGGAGATTCTTACACGACGAACACTGGCAGCTCTTCGTGGTGAAAATCCTTGGCCGGATATGATAATTATCGACGGAGGAAAAGGGCAATTATCACACGCAGTTGAAGCCATCAAAAAGCACACAATGGATATCCCGAAAATTGTTTCTCTTGCAAAGCGAGAAGAAGAAGTTTTTCTTCCGTGACAATCTGAACCAATACTTCTTGAAAAAGGATCTTCTGAACTAATGCTCCTCCAGAAAATCAGAGATGAAGCTCACCGATTTGCGATTAATTATAATCGTGCCTCACGAGAAAAATGATATACAAAAACCATTTTTGATGAACTTCCTGGTATCGGCCCAGTTGCACGCAAAAAAATTCTCTCTTATATTTCTCGTATTGAGGAACTTCAGACATGGTCACTCGAAAAAGCCGAGAAAGCGTTTGGAAATAAAACAGCCATTATACTCCAGGATCACGGTATCCTACAGGGCTAGTATTTCCCAAGAAAAAACTATACTTCCTCTATGACTAAACTTCCTCTTGAATTCTCCGCTCGCTGAATTATTTTTGATTCCCAGTGACGAGTATTGCTCGTAAAGCATAGAGCTACAAATCCATGGACCCTGCCAGGAGGACATGTAGAAAAAGAAGAAACATTTCAGGATGCCTGTATTCGCGAAGCGTATGAAGAACTCTGACTCAAAATCAGCCTTATTGCAGAAGAAGAACCATCAAAAGAAAAGGGGATTATACTACTTCCAAAACCAGAAAGAGTTCAGCTGATAGAGTATACCAATCATCGTGGTCCTGTAAGAAAGTATGAAGAATTCTTCCTTGCAGAAGTCGTCTCTGGAACTCTGAAAAAACAAGATGATGAAATCTATGCGGTTGCCTGGAAGAGTCTCGAGGAAATAGAAAAAATCCCCAAAGGGGAAATCTTTGAGGGGATTCGTGAGATTATTCTCGAAGCGTTTGAAGATGATGGTGACGAGGATTAGATTCTTATTCCTCCGATCTTGCCATCATGGCACGATATCCTTTATCACAACCATCGGGATAGGGTCTATTCCACAAATTTTTGAGCACATTACCTTCCCTGCACAAGGCGGGGGCATTATCTGCACCAAATAAGGTTATAACACGCTCATGAGCTTTTTCTCTGACTGGTATGATACCCACAGCCTCAGTCAGCGTGGCTTCGTCATCTTCAGGGTTTTGATCATATGCGGCCGCAAACTGCTCCAACAGCCCGCTTACTGCTTCGAGTCGCTTGCCGGGCACGGTGGGCGGACAGGGAGGCGTCGGCCCCATGCCGTCCCATAGCCCTATATCCCGGAGCGGACGGATGTAGTATGGCAGAATCAACTCTTCATGCCGCTGGTCTGTATCGGGTGAAAAGGCTTCTTTCATCGCAAGGCGGAGCAGAAGGAGGTTCACGAGATGCTCCGCGCTATTTCTGGGATCGGGCCCGGTCTTGAGTACCGCAACGGTGCGTCCGATTTCTCTTGAAAGCTGTTTGGTGTTGATCTGCATGTCAAATCGAAGCGTGTCCACAACGTCCTCCCATGTGCAGGCGGGTTGCTGTTCAGTATCTTCATTCAGTCTATTGTCCACCATATAGTTTTTATTCGTCTATTAATATAATAATCTCTCTATCTTTGTCAAAAATCTACACCCTCACTCCACATTTCTCTACATACGGTTCCATGATTTTTTGGAGTTCTGTGAGTTCTTTTTCTGTCCAGCTCATTCATTGAAAATTTGGATCGAGCGTATTGCCTGGGCGATAATTTTGAAGGTAGTAATTCTTTGCTCACTGAATCGTTTCACCAATTTTTTTTATATCTTCTTCGGAGTGAACCCCTTTGATAACCGTGGTACGAAACTCGTAATCAGGGAGCCGAGTTTTTATAAGCTCAATACTTCTTTTAAAGAGATTGATATCAATTTCTACGCCACTTACCATCCGATATTGCTCAAGAGGATATTTGATATCCATAGCCACATAGTCGAGGAGATTTTCATCCATCAGATGTTCCAGCATAGCAGGATTACTCCCATTGGTATCGAGCTTTACGAGAAAGCCTGCTGCTTTTATCTTTCGACAAAAATCTGGTAAATCACTATGAATAGTTGGTTCACCGCCGCATATGACGACGCCATCGAGAAATCCAACTCTTGTTTTCAAGAACCGGAAAAACACTTCTTCACTGATACAGTCATGGCAAATCTTCTTTATTTTTTCTGGAACAACAAACTCGCTATTATGACAATATCAGCAACGCATATTGCATCCCATCGTAAAAACAATCGTAGCTACTTTGCCAGGATAATCGAGAAGCGTAGATTTCTTTATTCCGGAAAGAAGCATAGAGGATTTTAATTATATTATGGCTACACTTTGTACTTTTGTTGCCAAAAGTACCAAAAGCATTTAGGACAGCAAAACTCGCTATAATCTGAATTCATCACTTGACTCAATTCATCCCGCTCAAACAGTTGCTGTCCTAAAAACCCTTTTCTGTTCGTGGTAAATTTTATTAAACGAATAAAACAAACTAAACTCATTAGACCAAATAAACTTAGCATCTATACTGCTCCGTACTGAGCCATAAAGCAAGAGTTGTCACTCTTTGTCTCATCAAAGTAGGTGCGAGTATAAAACTCTGATTTTTTCCCATTGTTAAATTGGCTTACCGGTCGGTAATATCCCATAACACGAGTATAGATTTCACATTTTGTGCGCTCAACAGTGTTGCCATTGTTATCAATAAAGAATGCAGACATATGAATAAAATTAAGAGAGAAAAAAGAAGAGAGAAAAAAGAGGATTGGTTTATTCTACTGGAGCACAGCATTCACAGGCGTGAGTTTTTTCGAGTTCATGTATTTTATTTTCATCAGCAGTATAAATTTGTCGATATTCGAGATCAAATTTTTGTCCTGTGTATCCGATTTCTGCATCACATTTTGGACAGTAATCATGTTCTCCGTTGACGTACCCGTGTTTTGGACAGATAGAAAATGTCGGAGTGACAGTGATATAAGGAAGTTGGTAATTTGAGAGAGCTTTCTTGATGAGATTTTTACAAGCCTCTGCATCACTCATTCTTTCCCCCATATAGAGATGAAGTACTGTTCCGCCTGTATATTTGCATTGAAGCTCATTTTGGTATTCGAGTGCCTCAAAGGCATCATCAGTGAAATTGACAGGAAGTTGAGTAGAGTTTGTGTAGTACGGATTATCTGGAGTTCCTGATTGGATGATATTTGGAAGTTGTTTCTGGTCTTCTTTTGCAAAGCGGTAGGTTGTCCCTTCCGCAGGTGTTGCTTCGAGATTGTACATATTACCAGTTTCTTCCTGGTACGCCTTGAGAGTATCTCGCATAAATTCGAGAATCTCAGTAGCAAATGCCTTGCCCCAATCAGTGGAGATATCTTCTTTGCCGTCTGTGAAATTCATAATAGCTTCATTCATACCATTGAGACCAATAGTGGAGAAATGATTTCTAAATGATCTCAGATAACGATACGTGTAAGGATAGAGACCTTTTTCGAGCCATTCACCGAGGACTTTTCGTTTGATTTCAAGAGAAGATTTCGCGAGGTTCATCAGATGAAGAATTTGTTCCTTAAATGCTTCCTTGTCGCTTTTTTTGATATATCCGATACGTGCGAGATTGAGTGTGACGACCCCGATAGAACCCGTCATTTCCGCTGAACCAAAGAGACCATTTCCTCGCTTCAGGAGCTCTCGGAGGTCGAGCTGGAGACGGCAACACATAGAGCGGACAGCGCCAGGCTTGTAAGCCTCTTTATTCTCTACTGTGACCATATTTCAATTCTCATCTTTGACTCGTTTGTACTGAGACCCGATAAAATTTTGGAAATAAGGAAGACCATATTTTGCTGTAACATCGAAAATACGGAGTGTCTCAGGAGAATCCCATGGGAAATCTTCTGTGATATTGTACGTTGGGATAGGAAATGTGAAGACACGGCCTTTGCTATCACCTGCTGCATAGACTTCGAGAAGTGCCTTATTGATAATAGCGCGTTCTTTATTGAGTTCACCAAATTTTTTCACATATTCACCTTTTTCATATCCACCGAGATGGAGACCCTTTTCAGCGAGATCTTCCGGACAGGTCCAGTCGAGGGTGATATTTGTAAACGGTGTTTGTGTTCCCCAACGAGATGGGACATTGAGACCGAAAACAAAATTTTGCATCTGTTGATAGACGTATGAATACGTCTTCTCTTCGATATATTTCTCTTTTGCTTCTTCGTTTTCAAACGCCATTCCATATTCTGCGATATCGCGTCGGAGTTCTAGTTCGTGTTTGTGAACGTATGGAGAGAGGTAGGTGTCAAATGATGAGAATGCTTGTGCGCCAGCCCATTCATTTTGGAGAGTTCCGAGAAAGTTGATCATCTGATTGACTGCTGCCTGGAGATTTCGTGGCGGTGCTGACTCGATACGATTTGGCATACCATTGAAACCTTCTTCGAGAAGTTGTCGGAGACTCCAACCAGCACAATATCCAGAGAACATATCGAGATCATGAATATGGTAGTCACCATTTCGGTGTGCATTTCCAACCTCTGAAGGGTAGATATGAGAGAGCCAGTAGTTGGCTGTGATTTTTCCAGAAGTATTGAGGAGCATGCCTCCGAGTGAATAACCAGAATTTGCATTCGCATTGACTCTCCAGTCAGAACGATTGAGGTATTCCTCCATTGTTTTCCCAACTTCGACAACAACCAATCGGTCAGTACGAGTCTCTGCACGTTTCTCACGGTAGAGGATAAAGGCCTTTGCTACCGCATCATGTCCATGCTTGATAAGAATTTCCTCCACAGCATCTTGTATCATCTCGACATTGGGTAAATCCTTACCAGCATGTTCCATCGCTCGTGCGATGACTTCATCAGCGAGAGCATGAACCCGGGAGAAGTCTTCTCCCCCAACGGCCTCGATAGCTTTTTGTATGGCATGTTCGATTTTATGTCTGTTGAAGGTAACAATGGCGCCATTGCGCTTGCGGATCTTGTAAAGTGCCATAAAAGTGAAATTAGAAAAATTAACTATATATTGTGCCAAAAATTTAGCGCAGACACAATATGTAGTTTTTTCGGAAATGCAAAAAGTTATAAAAGTATCAATATTACTTCTTCAAAAATGTGTGTCGTGATATAAAAATGTGTTCACTTTTTTGCCATATTGAAATGGATTTCTCGGGAAACCTCCCCCAAAAATTGATCCAGCTTGCCAAAATTAATTTTTATTTCGGAGCTATCTTTTCAAAGAATTTTGCTAGGATTTTGGAATTTCTCGATATACTATGAGCCCTATGAAATCTCTCAAAAATTTTCTCAAAATCACGATGCTCGTTCTTCATGTCATCTTTTTGATTGCGATGCTGGGAATTGGAATCCTCTCTTTCACTTCACCAGAAATTATTCGTGCGGTATTGGATTGGATGGGTGAGCAGATTCGCTCATGGGGAAACTGGAATTATCTCATTCTTTTCCTCGTAGCGATGATAGAATCATTTCCATTTATTGGGGTGGTTGTTCCGGGTATGAATGTGATGATACTCGTCGGTGGCTTCTTCGTACAACGAGACATGAATATCTTTCTTCTCTCAGCCATACTTGCTATGCTTGGGGCATGTCTTGGCAATGCTCTCGGGTATATGATGGGAAGGGTATCAGGAAAGGAGCTCCTACAAAAATATGGTCTCTGGATTGGTCTTGGCCCCAAAGAACTCGCTTTCCTCGAGCGACAGGTACATAAAAATGGTTTTTGGTTTATAGTTGGATGAAAATTCCACAACCTCTTTCGTTCCTTTGTTCCGTACCTGGCAGCTTCCCAAGGTCTCTCTGGTCGCAAATTCTGGGTTGCAAATATTGTCGGATCTTCTATCTGGGCAGTATGTATTCTCCTTATTGGTGTCTTCTTCGTCGAATCGTATGAAGTCGTTCTCCAGTATCTGAGCTATATCCTGATAGCAATTATTGTAGTAGCATTTGGGGTGTATTCTTACCGAGAAAAACAGAAAAAGTAATATACAGACTATGATTCCTCTTTTTTGACATCACAAGATACAACGAGGAATTATAGTGACTCTTCTTGTCATTTTAGGTGTCTCATTTTTTCAAAAAGATCAGTATAAAAATATCGACTCAATTCAGCCAGAGATTCTTCAAGAGCCCGTACAATCTCCTACAACATCAGGGGAAATTTCTTTTGAGAGAGATGGGTATTCATACATTCTGACACCCTTATATGATTATACAATACAGGGATTGGCAGTCAGTACGCAGCCGTATGACACATGGTACAATCTCAGCAGAGTAGCGAAAACGTTTACAAAGGATGTGTGTCTGATATGGGGAGAGACAGTTAAAAAACGAGGTTACCAAGATAAAACTCTGAAAATATCACAAGATTTCCGATTTTGCCTCTACCAATATTGGTCAAAGGAATTGGTTTTCAATGCCAATGAACTCTCTAACAATCACCTTATACCACGAGATGAAGAGGTGGAGAAAAAGATTCGCTCGATACAGGCAGGGGATCAAGTCAGGATGCGAGGGAAATTGGTGAATGTCGATGGCACACTGATTGATACCGCATGAAAATATGAACGAGAAAAAACGATTTGGCAGACAAGTATTTCACGCGATGATACTGGTGCTGGAGCCTGTGAGGTGTTGTATGTGGAAGAAATAGAGGTACTACAAAGAGGAAATCCGATCTATCGTTGACTCTACACTATGAGTCTCTTCGGTATTCTGGTATTTATTTCCCTCAAAATATATTTCTTCTTTCTTAGTTGATGGAATAGAAAAATAAGGAAAGGGCTAAAATAATAATCCCAATTTTCCAGAGGATATTATTACTAGCGTTGTATTTGTAAATTTTCTTGGATCTTTTCTTTTACTTTCATAAGAAGGGGCTCTGGTGTAATAAAATTATCATCTGCTAACCAGTTACTTCACCACCGTGTATCCTTGAAGACTATGCCCTCAAAGACTCTTTCTTTTTTATAGCGTGGCACCAGGTGGCAATGGAGGTGTGGGTCAGAATTCCCTAGAAATGAATAATTCACCCAATCAGGGGCAAATGATACATCCAATGATATTTGTAATTCTTTTATTATTTCAAAAAATTCTTCCATTTCTTCTTTGTTTGCTTCTATCAAATTCTGTGCATTTTCCCTATCACACCAGATTACACATCGTCCAAGATATTCCTGATGAGTACAAGCATAGACTGTCCAATAAGTATACTGTTTAATAATATTTTTTGAATAGTCTGTCATAAATTATTTTATAAACCCCCTCACAAAATCCTCTCCAGAAATTCGTTTCTTGCCTGCTGGTGTGAGTTCATGGATGATGAGGTAGCCATCAGAGAGAGCGAGAGCGGGAAGTCAGTCTTTTATTTGCCAACTCAGGGGCTTGTTAGTATGTTTTTCAGGAGATTTTTTCACAGTATGTAGTATAACTTTTGTTTCTCAGAAAAAAGTATAAAGCCCAGGCCAAGGCGTGTAGGCTTGCCAAGCATGGTGAGTATGATCGAGCGACCAATCGGGCTGGATCTCGCCATCAGTTTTTTCGATATATTTTGTGTAGGTGGCTTCTGAGTCATCTTGTTTCTGAGGTGTAAGAGTTCCATTATGGAGTCCTTGAATTGCTTCCACGAGGAGTGACCCAGCTCGTTCTCCTGTTTTCTCAAAGAGGGATCCTGTTGTATCGGTTTCGATTATTTCCCAAGATTCCTGCACCAAAATATCACCCTCATCCATTCAGAGCGACATTTGCTGGACAGTGAGACCTGTGATTTTTTCACCATCGAGGAGCGCATGCTGTATTGGTGCTGCCCCACGATATTTTGGGAGGAGGGATGTATGGACATTGAGAAAACCCATCGGTGGGATATCGAGGAGTTCTTGGGGGAGGATTTTCCCATAGGCGACCACGAGACAGATATCAGGTTTGAGAGCCTTGATGGCTTCGAGAAAATCGGGATTATTTTTGACTTTATTAGGTTGCAGGAGAGGAATGTTTTTTTCTTTTGCGAGCAATGTTATGGGGGACTGTATGAGCGTATGTCCTCGCCCTCCAGTAGCGTCAGAATTGGAAACTATTGTAACCAATTCGAGTTCTTTTGAGTCGAGGAGATATATGAGAATATCAGCTGATAGTTGGGGGGTACCAAAGAATATTGCACGGAGTTTTTTCATATATTTGACAAGTTACATTTACTGATATAATACAATGAATTTTTTAAATAACTTTTATTATGAGCGAAATACTTAGTGAACAGGATATTAGAATACCACATAATCCTATGATGCAGTTTTATAATGCGGTGAAGGATATAGAATCATTGTATCCAAAACTCCGTCTGATACAAGATAGAATTGATGGAGAGAAGAAAATCTTTTCATGTACTATTACAATCACTGAACCATTATTGCCAGCTCAGGAAGAAGAAATACAACGGGCTGTATCGGACTTAATTCAGGCAATTATTCTGCCTGTATTACCGGAAGGATTTCAAAGTACCACACAGGATGTGACTTTTATTGTTCAGGAGAATTCACCGAGTGAAGTAAAACATGATCCAGAAACTAATCTGGAGACTGTTCTTAGAGCAGTAGAAGCAGAATTTGCTCGTGACGAGATTCATATAGTATACGAGAATTGAACATTTATTGTGTATGGGGCAGCACCCGCGGATCAATCAATATTGAGGGGATCCATTATAAATAAAATTCCGCATAATCTTCCATGTCGGTTAGAGTTCAGATCAGGTGCAGAATGGGAAAAAGAACAGGATACAACAAGGACTATAAGAAACACTAATAGCTCACTTACTAGATTAGAAATACGGTGAACTCGCCCATTTTCTGGTATTGCACTTACGTTAGCTCAGATGGCTGAAGTAATACGAGATAGGGTACTTCCACCACGATAATCACTATACTCGAATCTTTTTTACTACTTCCTTATATCGGAGGCATTTTTCTGTGGTTCCTTTACCGGTAAGTCCTACGAAAAACCATAAGGCTCAGAGTAAAACAAGAATAATCCCAGGATGACTAGATTTTTTGATCGTTGGTCCCACATCGATTTTGAGTCATTTTGCATCCTTTTTCTCAGGGGCAGGAACCTGGGTGATAATAGCATCCATAATTGGGCCACCAATGATAATCAAGAGGAGGCCGATGATCGCTTGGCTGATACGGAGTGTCCTGTGTTTGATGAGACACCAAGGAAGTAACCCCTTTAGGAGCAGAAAAAGCCCAAGCACCATCAATCCGATGTGTGTATATCTTTCTTGTAGGGGACTTAGTACACCCAAGAACGGTATATCGAGGATAGATCGACTATCAGCGTACCAGAGCAGCTCTATAATGACCAATCCAGAGACAATATGAAATATCCGTATAGTGCTATCTTTTGGACGTTGTGCCACAAATTTGGCTACTTCAAGAAGGAGAGGATTCATAGAAAACGAAGAAAAATAAGATACTTTGAGTTTATTCAGAAACCATAAAATGCAAGAAGTGTTTTTTTATTGATAACTACTATAAAACAAACAATTCCAGGGGATACTGCAAGATGTATTTATAAAATATCTCTGATAAAATTTGAATGTAGCAACGTTATTGAAATAAAAAAGGAAAAGGTTATTAATTTTTTGAATCAAGGAGTATAATTTGGTGCTGGTAACATAAAAAATAATAAGTCAATACTCTTTCTGACGGAAAAAGAAGAAATACACGGAGGAATTATTTGAATTTACAGAGGTTATCTGGTAATATGAAGTGGAATATGAAAAAACTTGTCCTCATTTTAGCTCTTATTGTCTGATACTCTTCAGTATTTATGACGCCGTTGTATGCGGCAAGAGAAAAGATAGAATTTAATAATGGTGGATGTAGCTGAATGAACTGTTTTTTAAAAGGAGTTCAAGATGCTGGAGATAAGTTAAAAATAACTGGAGCTGTAACAGGTGTAGGTATTTCGGATGCTATTCAAGATTTCATCATTTATCTTCTAGGTTTTATATCCCTCATAGCACTTATTTATATCATGTATGCTGGTGCACAAATGCTTCTAAAACCTGCTGATGAGGAATCAGCAGCGAAAACGAAAAAAATTATCATTGGTGTTATTTCTGGTATTGTGGTTATATGGTTTGCATGGTGGATGGTGAGTACTATTTTCTTTATTTTAGGGACGGGAAACAATAAGATTTCATTTATTCCTCAAGCTATTGCAGAAACGCAAATAAGAAAAGTGGATTTTACGACATACAGTAACAGAATCGAAGCACTTAAAACAAAAATCGATGCAGAGTATAGCCCTGAAGTTATGAGTGAGCTCACTATTTTGATAGATGGAGCGTATGACCATATGCCGGATAGGGGTGATCTCTACCTCAATAAACAGCTCTATGATACTGTTAAAAAAGCTATCGCTGACTATAACCTTCACAGAGAAATTATTGATAGATGAATTCTGCAAACAGCACTGCGTAATTTTATAGAATCAGCAGAGGTTTACATGATTAAATCTGAACCAGAGGCGACTCCACGTACTGGAGATGCCCCACTGTCTGTCACACTGGAAGCAAAAAAAACTATCGATGAGAGTGGCACTCTGGTACCAAATGATAACTATGTATGGTGGCTGAGAACAGAATGAGGTGGAACACAAATCATCGGAAAAGGTAATATTGTAAATTATACTTTTGAAACTTCTGGAACATATATGGTATTTCTTACGGTGAACTCCGCGAGTAAAAATAGTCGATGATTTGCTGATGTTATCAATTTTGAAGAAAGCGTCGTATTGGAAATCGGACAACCCAAGGTTAAATTTATGGTCAAGATAAATGATCAGTTGGTCAATCGGACGTTTAAGATATCTACAAAGGAAGCACTTAAGCCAATACGGATTGATGCATCTGAGACACGATTTGCTTCGGGGTATACTACAAAGAATACAGAGTGGGATTTTGATAATGGAAATACTGACTCAAACGAAGGAGATCCTCAATTTGAAACACAGATGTATGAGCCTGGGGACTATGTTATACAGCTCAAATTGACTCGAAATGATGATGAAGAATTTACCTACCCAATCTTCTTAAAAATTGGTGATCCTCTTGCGTCTATATCTACTACAACATGATCACCAAATAAATGAGAGAAAACTACTTTTCAAGCAAAAAAAACATCGAACGAAAATGATGTCCAATATCTTTGGGAGGTAAAAAAACAGGGGAGTGATGCTATCCTATATACTTCATCAGGTACTCGTTTAGAATATGTTTTCTGAGATACGGGGAAGTTTTTTGTCACACTGACCTCTATTAAATGAGATGTTCGAGATAAAGATACGATGGAAGTGAATGTGGAGTCACGACCACCAAATGTTCAATTTACAAGTGAGGTGGTATCTTCTGAGTTACCAAATGTTTTCTTGTTTGATGGCAGTAACTCTTTTGACCCTGATTATCCTGATAATCAAAAATTACGATTTGAGTGGTTTGTAAATGATACTGCTGTACAGTTAGCAGAAACAAATGAAAGAAATAGTCGTTGAAAATATACTTTTCCCGAAACAGGAATATATCGTGTATTGCTGAGAGTCACAGATGAGGAGTGAAAAACAAAAGAAGCACGCCATGAGGTAAGGGTTACCAGTATTTTGTCAGTTCAGCTTAACATGCGACCTGCAGTAGTCAAACGATGACAGAAAGCGATATTAACTGTGACGGCTCCACGCGCAAAGACGTATGAATGGAAGATGGGAAACAATGAAGTAATTCGTACCGAAACAAATCGGTTTGTGACGAGCTTCTCTGTCTCATGAGTTATTCCGGTATCAGTCACAGTAACAGACGTAGATGGGGAGAGTAATACTGCCACAGAAAAAATTTATGTCATGGAAGATGAGCAACCATTTTCAATACTTGACCTCAAGAGCGAGTCTATACTTACCTTTTCTCAAAAGAGTGTCTGTAGTGGAGAAGAGGCTATCACATTTGATCGGGCAAATTCAATTTCCTTTTCTGCTGATAGAAGTGTGAATATGGATGGTCGGAATAATGACCTTACCTATTTTTGGAAAATAGGTCTCAATAAGACATCTACACAGAAAAATCTTTCCTATACATTTGATGAATTAGGTTGCGAAGAGATTAGTTTGACAGTTTCTGATAAAGTTACTGGCGCTTCCCATACAACAAAAACTTGGGTAAAGATCGTCAATCTAGCACCTATTTTTAATGATATTCAAGTCGTAGTTGAAAATCTGGATATGGATCCTATGCATGTCGATCTCAAGATTCTTGGCGCCAAAGATCCTGATGGACTTATTCGTTCCTATACTTGGTATTACTACACTGATCGAGATGAACAGCCTCAATGATTTCGTATTACACGATTACCAGAGGCAAATTTTATCTTGCCAAAAATTACCGGGCGGTATTATTTCGCTGTCATGATGGAGGATTCAAATGGTCTTAAAATCAACACAAAAGAAGCTTCAGAGGTGCCTTTCTCGACGCCAGATTTATATGTAAATACGAATCTCTCGACACCAATTATTGAAAATTTCAAAGCTGATAATGCGGAAGTGAAATTTTGAGATATAACTGAGCTTTCTCTCGACGTGAAAACACCAGTTGCGAGCGATGTATGAGATAAGTCAGAATATCGATGGGATGTTGACGGGGATGGTTTTTATGACGTCAAAACAACAACACCATTTTATAAATTCAAATATGTGTATCCTGGGGAATACAATCCAAAAGTCAAAGTTACACATAAATGAATATCTGCTACAAAAACAATAACCATCGTTGTTAAGAATAGTCTCATACCCAGGGCGACAATACAGATGTTAGGAAATAAAATCATTGCCTACAATACTTCATCAGGCATTTACCAGAGTGCGAACTGGTATCTGGATGATAAGAAAATTTCTGAAAACAAAGAATATCTTGTATCAGAGATTCAATGATCGACTCTTCAAAATCTCAAACTCGAAATCTCGGACGGAAAAACCACAGAATCAGCGGTATATCCTATACAGGCTACTCTCAAAAATAAAGTTCTACTCAAAAAAATTACTCGTCCATTAGTTGTGGCGTCTTCTCTGAGTGGAGGAGATGTCACCGAGACTCCAGATGAGATAGTATGGGAAGATCCTATGACTCCTCTTTATCTCTATCTCGGCGAATCTCGAGGAAACATACGATATTATGTCATAGATACAGATATTGATATAGATACTGACTTATCTGGTTGAAAAGATGATGATGCTGACAATAGAGGTACTGCTTCATACCGAGGCGGAAGACCATTTCAGATACCAAAGGGCACCAAGAGGGTGACTATTATGAAGATCAGACTGATATGAAATGATAACAAAGATATCGATGTACGACAAATTCGTGTTACACGAAAATTCTTAGCTGCTGTAGAACCAGAGATTGTAGAAGATAAGCAAACTCCAAAGATATTTAATCTTTCTCAAGAAGACAAGGATCGAATTGAAAAACTCAGAAACCTCGTTCAGTGAGCCCCAGAAGAGGAAAAACAGGAATTCAATAAAATTCTGGATCAGTTGGGAGATAACTGGTATGATGTTGCTGAGCGTATTCAGACACTCAATTTCTTGTCCAACACAGTCAACGCAAGTCCGACATTATCTGCTGAGCTTAAGAAAAAAATTCTCGAACAAATCAGCATTGTTTATACACAAGGAGATGATGTGATAGAGGAAAAACAACTTGCACTCAAAATGATAAAAGAATATCTCGCAAAGAGTCCTAAGAAGGTACACATATTTGGAGATTCAGAAACGACAGGGTTAATCAATGAACTTATTGATAATCCTGAGTATTATGAAGCTAATCTGAAAGTGATTCAAAAGATTATGGATGACTATGTAGATCCAGATACGACATTGACTGCAGAAGTGAAAAAAGATATTAAAGAAAAATTGATGATACTTGCTGGGTCTCCCCCAGCCGCAATTGATCCAGATGTGCCTACTAAAGATGACACATCATCGGGTCGACTTACATGGCTCCTGTGGATTCTTTGAGGCGTGATGTGTATTATATTTGGTAGTGTTGGATTTATATATGCTCGTCAACGACTCTCTCAGCATACAGATGCTCCAGAAGAAAAGCTAAATACCACATCAGAAACAATAACATCTCAAGAATCAGAAAAAAACTCTTCAGATCAGTTTATTTCTCAAGACGTTGCATCTACTACTCCTGATTGGCTCAAAGAAGAAGATTCTTCTCCATTTTGAAATGAAGATGTATTTTCAGAAAATGTTTCAGAATCTTCTGACGTTCATCAGCCAGAATGGCTCCAGGATACATCGACAGAAACTCTCACTACATCTGAAAAATCTGTTGAACCAATACAGAGCGAGCCTCCTACAATTCCAGTCAAAAATGATACAGAGGTCACTCCAGTTGAAGAAGTAGCTGCTTCAACAGAAACGGCAGGAGAGATCCCAGATTGGCTCCAGGGCACATCAGAAGATCAGGATGGTGTGCTAACGGAAGAATCAATCACTCCAGAAGCGAGCGTTCCTCCTGAGAAACAAATTATTCCTGAGACGCAAATTGAGGGTAGTATTGAAAATAAAGAAACACAAGATGATGATATTCCTGACTGGTTACGATGAGCAGAGAATACTCTTGCTGAGGAGGGAAAAACTTCAGAAATCTCTAATGATATTTCAGTTCCATCTGATGAACAATTGTTCGTAAACGAAGAAACATCTTCTGATGATATTCAAACATCTGTCAAAGAAGAAACACCTCAAAATGATTGAAAAAATATAAAAACTGAAACAATAGAAGATGCAGAAAAAGAATTACTCGAGAGCCCAACGCATTTAATTGAGCCAACTCAAGACGCACTCATTGACTCACCAGAAAAGAAAAAGACCGCAAAGAAGAAGTCGCCTACTCGTAAGCCAAAGACAGTTCCAAGTGACCATCTTCTTTCATCAGAGCACGATATGCTCCTTCCTTCATCGACAACAGATCACCCTCTCTAATTCGTTTTATGGACATTAAAAAAGACACATCATCTGTAAATAAAAGTTCTTTATTCCAAAAAATAGTGAGGTTTACGATGAGCGATGAGAATTATCAGCCAGAAAAGATAATACAAGCAGCCAGAGAGAAAAAACCAGTGTCATTCTGGAAACATACTAAGGCCGCTCTTTTGGTATTAGGAGTATTTTACCTTTTGTTGTGTGCTTTTATATTGCTCAATCCTGGATTTTCACTCTTCTTTAATAATGTTTTTGGTATCGAGTATGTTACAGTTCAATTTATACTCGAGTATACGATATATGTTTTTTATAGTATTTTTGGTATTTTGTTAGGTATTGTATTTTTATTTTTTTGGTATAGATCGATAGTTATCAAGACCCGAAAAAATTACAAACGAATTGTTCTTTGGGTATTAACACTTGTATTTGGATGACTCTTTTTCACCAATGTGGCATTATTTGCATGGACCTATACGTGGTTTCTGTCTATTGATTTTACCAATATCAATGAGCGAGTTATTATGTATGACAATGTTCTACTTGGCTATAAACAGAAACTACCAAATCCAGAACATTTTGGGTATAGTAAAAAGGTATCAGTGAAAGATTTGTCATTTTACAAAGTCCCTAAAAAGGTCATATGACCTCTCAGTATTCGCTATGATATAAGTCCACAAATCAGAAAAGTAGTCCGTGAAAATGGTATCTTGCTGAATCGCTGATATTCTTTTGAAATTGATTATAATGGTGATGGTGATCCTGATACTGGCTCCGGGGACAATGCTAATGTCGACTTGGCTATTGATAATCCTGAATCTGAAGTTCTCGCTCCTGAATTATTTAATAAAATAGGGCATTACAAAACAACCGCCAAGATTCGAGCAATAGATGCTGCAGGAAATAAAAAAGAAATAGACATAGAAATGCCTGATGTTTTGATACAAAATGTTGTAGAAATTTCACGAAAAGAGGGTGTAGACGGGGCAAAAATATATTTATTTAATGCCTCAAGTCTTGCGAATCTTGGACAAGCTCGATGGAGTATTCTCGGTGATCCAGAATCAACGTACGTAGGGTATCAATTTTCTCCGAAAAATATCAAACAATATCCTGCTATTGTTTGTCTCAAGATGCAGCCAATGGATGTACAAGCAAACGATCCCTGTGATTGGAGATATGTGATTGATGAAAATATCCAAAAAAATATCACTAACACGGCCATTGCAATAAAGATTGATCCCATTAATCCATTGAAATATCAATTCTCTATTGATCCAAAACTCTTACAGGGGGAGATAAAAAAAATCCGTTGGAAAATTGACGGAAAGACATTTGATGGAAAATTTCCTTCAGGAACAGAGAAAATACTTGAATACACGTTTAAAGAATCAGGAACTTATTTACTGGATGCCGAAATAGAGGATACACTGGGAAATATTGTGAATACTTCAACAGAATCGATTTTTACAACATTATTTACAGAACTTAAAAGTGGGTATGCTCTCAAAATATCTGATGAAAATGGAGGGGACTTAGGGAAAAATAATTACAATATACATACCAATACTTATTTCCTTCCCGATAGCCCAGTTCCAACAGTGCTGACAATGGATGCCATAGGTATACAATCTGTGAATCCACGCCTTAAGCTCTCAAAAGTTGAATGGGATCTGGATAACGATGGAATTTTTGAAAAAAAAGGATTGAAAATAAATCCAGAACTTTTATTACCAGAACAATATACTATCTATGTTCGATACACGTTTGAAGACAAAACAGTTGATGGAGATATCAAACCACAAATCTATATCGACAAAGTAATAGTAAAGTGAATTCAAAAAGATATAGATGTTCGTGTCAGGATTCGTCCTGATCATGACTATGCTCCTGCTCTTGTTCATTTTGATGCAACTGAATCACGAGTACAACGAGGGGAAATACTCAAATTTATCTATGATTTTTGAGATGGCAGTAAAGTCTATGAAGGAGAAGGTATTGTCGATTACCGATACAAAGTACCAGGAGAGTATAAGGTGCGTGTCACAGCAGTAACAAAAGATGGTAGAAAGGCAGTCAAAGAAAGTATGTTGATCATTAAAAAGCCACAAGAAACCATTGCAATTATCCCAAGTGTGTCTTCTGAAAATGCACAAGCGGGATTTCCTATTACATTTGAGGTCATTTCTCAGGGTGATACGGAATCAATAATATGGAATTTTGGAGATAATTCACAAATTGAACAAGGTGAAAGTGTTGTTCATACATTTTGAACTTCGGGTACCTATTCAATCAGCGTGAGAGCAATATATGAGACAGGTATAGAAAAATCAGAGACCATTACCTACCAAGTGAAATAAATTTATGTTTTACGATATTTGACTCTTTTTTGAAACATTCTGGCAACCGCTGAGCATTATTTCTCTTTCAGCAGTTGGGTATTGTAGCCTGCTTCATTGGTATGGTAAGATTTCCAAAACCCAAACTCTCGCCCTATTCTTAACAGGTATTATCGTGATAACCTGTATTTTTCTTCCATTTAATTGGTCTATAGGAAATTCTGGGCAAACACAAGAAATAAACCTCTTTTTCTTCACGCTTAACATCGAATGAAATAATTTTATTCAAGCTCTTCAGACAACCCTAGAATCCGGAAGTATTACGAATAATGGGGCAAATAACGCTGTTACGTTTTTTCTCGCTTTCCTCGAAGAAATATCCAAGCTATGACTTTTGATTCTTCTGGTCAAAAAAGTTCTGAAATGGCCAATGGTATTGATAGGATTTGCTCTTCTTGGAAAAATAGTGTACGAATACTACGGCACAGAGGGTATTCCTCTTCTTCATACGACTTTGATTGGTATAGGGGGTTTTATTCTAGTGGTCGTTCTTGGTATTTGTCTGTCATTTTCTCGTCAGCTCGAGAGTGTATCAGATTATGTTTTTAGTATTGCACTGGTTGCAGCCGGTTTTGCTTTTGCAGAAAATATCAAATATATGATGGATCTCTTTCATAATGGACAAACAGAAGAAATGATTCTTCATAACGCAATTGGGCGTTCTATTTTTTGATATCTCTCACATATTTTCTTCAGTATGATTTGTGTCCTCATTTATGCTCGTGGAAGGTTTGCATTTTTGAGAGCAATTGACGATATTGGCAATGTCTCGCCTCTTCAGAAAACACTTGGTTGGTCAACCTATACTCTGCTGATGACTTGGTTGGGGTTTATTGGGGGAGTCATCGTAGCCACCCTGATTCATGGGTACTATAATATTTTAATTAACCAGGATCCAATAATACCATTCATTATTCTGGTAATCGGTTTTTTGTTTCTAGAACTCTTTGTCCTCCATAGTTTCCGAAATACGACACGCTACGGGCATCTCGAAGCCGCAATGGGATAAATAATAATAGTCATACATTCCACAAATATCTCCTATTTTTATAGGAGATATTTTTTTATACTCAAAATATTTGCATTCTATAAAATGATATGATAGGATGATTGTGTTCATATTTCTAATTCATTTTTATGAAAACAAAGAAAAAGCTCATCGCAATCGGTGTAGCAGCCTCAATTCTTACCGCACTTTTTGTGTTGGATCCAGGAGGAAGAATAGGTTCCCTCGCCTCGAGGATGCTCGATCAAATCCCAAATCCAACTGTGGATCACCAGATAATACCGCGTCTTCCCAATAATGTATTTTGAAGAACAAATGGTGACGAATATTATCATCCTCGAGGCGTTGCTGTTTACGGAGATAAGCTCTTTGTCACTGACTGGTATAGGCATCAAGTTAAAGTAGTCAATAAAAGCACGGGGGAGGTAATAAGAATTATTGGTAAACATGGATGAGAAAATGGTGAATTTAGTTATCCATTTAATATCGTCATTGATGAGAAGAATAAATTTTTCTATGTGACTGATCTCAACAATCATCGTGTACAGAAATTCAACCTTGAAACATATGCATATGTAGCTAAAATTGGTACTCAATGAAGCGGTCCTGGTGATTTTGTCAACCCAACAGGTATTGCTCTGGATGTAGAAAATAATCGTCTCTATGTCTCTGACTACCACTGTCGTGTTCAGAGATTCGAGCTTAGTACTCTTCAGTATCGTGATACTTTCGGAGGAACATGTGGAAATAATAATAATCAATTTAATCGTCATAATGGTTATGGTCCTGAATCATTGGAAGTTGATTCGGAAGGAAACGTCTATGTTGCCGATACATGGAACAATCGAGTTCAAAAATTTACCCATAATGGACAATATTTAGCTACTGTTGTGTCGAGTGCGACCACTAATACAACTGTTACATGGCCTATGGGGTTATTTATTGATAAAGGAGGATATCTCTACGTTACATCTGCTTATACACATCGAATCAAGAAATTGGATATCAAAGCAGCAAACAATCCACTCATCAGAGAATATGGATCTTATGGAAATGATAGTGATGAGTTCCATTATCCAAGAGGCATCTTTGTAGATCAAGAGACAGATATTTATGTTGCAGATACTAACAGTCATCGTATCAAAATCTTTCAACAACATATCATCGTGCCTACGGCTCCAACAAGTCTTACAGCGACACCAAATGTCACTGAGATTGGGCTGACATGGACAGCAGCTTCACCAAGAACAGGGACACCTCTTCTTGATTACATTGTAGAATATAAAAAGACAACTGCTGATGATTGGAGAAGGTTGAGTGATGGTATAGGCACCAATACTTCTGCGACTATTGCAGGGCTTGATGCGAATACAGATTATCAATTCCGCGTCTTTGCTCGTAATACTGCACGAGAAGATGGAGAAAAGAGTGCTTCCATTCAAAGAAAAACTCTCAATACCCTCGCACCAAAAGCACCTACTAATCTCGTGGCCGGTATTGGTAATAGACAGATTAATCTCAGTTGGACAGCATCGAATACGAACGGATGATCGGCTATCAAGGATTATATTGTAGAATTTAGGCTAAGTGGTGGTCAATGGCAAGTTTTCCCTGATTGAGTTCGGTCTACTACAACAGCTGACGTAACTGGTCTAGCAAATGACACTCGATATGATTTCCGCGTAAAAGCTGAAAATAGTACGTGAACAGGAGCATTTAGTCCATATTCTGCTATTGTATCTCGTGCACCCACTGCAGATGATAAATGTAATGATATCGCTGGGGTTCAAACAGTAGTCCCAAAGAATCTTAAAAGAAATTCACAAGGAGATTGTGTATGTATCAATGAGGGTGTCAGAATGTCGGTTGCAGATCCAGCAACATGTACTTTGACATGTAGTGATACGCGTCGTGAACCTGCAAAACCACAGTTCAAAGTTGTATATGATGACGGTTATCCACGACTCTATGAAAATAATCAAGATACTGTCGGTACACCTATGACGGCAAGACGAATAATTATTAGTGACGATGCGGACGGTACTGTGTTAGATACAAATTCATGGATTCCTCTTTTCCGACCAAATGTGCAACCATTTTATGATGGTCCGATTATTCAAGACGCACTTCGACTCTCTCTCGCGAGAAATGGGAATACTCTCAAAATGCTCTGGTATGGAAACCGTGTAGATGATAGAATAGAACGTGTTAAAGGACGTATTATTATCGACGGAAGTCCTGATATTAGATGGACCGGATTTGTAGAACAAAATACGCTCGAAGATAATACTGACAAGATACGTATTGCTGATAATAATCCTAAAGTGATTTATTTTGATATGGTTGTAAATCCAGCGATTGATTCATTTATTGCCAAGTTTGATCTCGGATCTCGAGAAGATGCCTGTGTCGAGAAGCCTCTTATTATCTTTGATAAAAATGCCTCTGATGCTACAGGTAGTATGAATGATCAATTATTGCCAATTAATACAGCCACAGCTCTTACTGCAAATGCTTTCAGTCGACCATGATATCAATTTGCTGGCTGGAATACAGCTGCTGATGGCGAAGGAACGAACTACGCTAACAGAGCGAATTACACGATGGAATCTGCCAGAAATATTACTCTCTACGCAAAATGGGCTGCTTCTACCTATCCTATCACCTATAATGCCAATGGCGCAACGAGTGGTTCAGTTCCCGCTGCTCAAACAAAAATACATGATGTCGCTCTTATACTTGGAGCGAACTCAAGTGCTCTCGTAAAAACTGGATACACCTTTTCTGGTTGGAATACCGCTGCTGATGGTACTGGTACCAATCATGCTGCTGGAGCAAACTATACAGCAAATGCTGCACTAAATCTCTACGCAAAATGGACTCTGAATACACACACTGTGAGTGCTGCTGCCAATATTCAAAATGGCTCAATAACTCCTGCTACTCGATCAGTTGGGCATAATGCAACGACTACATTTACAGTTACTCCAAATCCTGGATATGCTATTGCTTCTGTAACAGGATGTGGCGGTACGCTCTCAGGCAGTACATATACTACCTGACAAATTACAGGCGCATGTACTGTTAGTGCAGTATTTTCTCTCAATGCTGCTGCTTCATGTACTGGTACTCGTCCGGCAAATTCTATTATAAAAATGGATAACGGTGCCAGCACGGTATCTCATCCGTGGACACATAGCGTATCAACTGGCCCATATATTCTTTGTACATTCCAATGTAATGCAGGTACTACTTATAATAGTTTCACTAATACTTGCGATGCTGTAGCTGTTACATATCCTGTCACATATAATGCTAATGGCGCAACTGGTGGTTCAGTTCTTATATCCCAAATAAAGACACACAATGTTAATCTTACACTTGCGGGCAACTTGGGTAATCTCGTAAAAACTGGATACACCTTTGCTGGCTGGAATACAGCTGCTGATGGCAATGGTATCAATTACAATGTTGGATGAATTTATACAGCAAATGCTGCAGTAATTCTCTATGCTAAATGGATAGCAAATTCGTATAACATTTTTTTTAGCGGTCAAAGTGCTGAAATAAATGCTAATCCTATTTCAAAAACAGTTGTTTTTCCTGCAACAACTGTTGGTACTCTTCCATCAAATCCTATCAGAACAGGATACACTTTTGGAGGATGGTATACAGGCGTCCTTGGAACCGGAACACAATTTACAGCAACCACAACCATATCAGCAAATCTCACAGTGTATGCTAAATGGACACCTGTAGCTGCCACATATGCTGTCACTTACAATTCCAATGGCGCAACGAGTGGCTCAGTTCCTGCTGCTCAGACAAAGACACACAATATTGCTCTCACACTTGCTAACAACACAGGTAATCTCGCAAAAACTGGATACATCTTTACTGGTTGGAATACAACTACTGATGGTACTGGTGCTAACTATACTGCCGGAGAAAATTATACAGCAAATGCTCAGGTAATTCTCTATGCAAAATGGACTGCAGCCCCTATCAACGGATCTTGCGGAACAGCTTCTACAGCATATCCATCAGATGCAACATGATATGGTAGCTCCACTCTCTGTGCAACTGGTACATCAAATCCTGCAAACCCAGTATTTCCAGTAGTAGGCACACCTACAACATGGACATGTACTGGTGCAAATGGCGGAACAAATAGTGGCACATGTACTGCGACAAAAACAGCAGCAACAACCTATGAAGTTACTTACAACGCCAATGGTGCAACAGGAGGTACAATTCCTACTGCTCAAACAAAGACTCATGATATTACTCTCGTACTTGCAAGTAACTCAGGTAATCTCGTAAAAACTGGATACACCTTTGCTGGTTGGAATACAGCTACAGATGGTACTGGTACCAATTATGCTGCTGGAGCAAATTATATAGCAAATGCTCAGGTAATTCTCTATGCTAAATGGACTGTAGCAGCAGATATTACCGCTCCAACAGTAACTCTCGATCTCCCAGCAACATATACCGCACTGACAGTACCTGTAACTATTACACCAAGTGAAGAAAATGTGAGTTACTTCTTCACAGAAGGACCTACCCCAGCAAATGGAATCTCCGTACAGCCACCTACTACACCACGTGCAGATGCATCAGGATGGGTTACGACAAAACCAACAACATACACATTCCCAGAAGCTGGATCTCGTACACTCTTTGTGTGGGTAAAAGATACTGCAGGAAATGTATCAACAAGCCCTGCACAAGATGTAGTAGTTATTACTCTTCCAGAGCCTACTGCTCCAACAGTTGTTCAGGTAACTTCCACGAAACCAAATGGTGCTTACAAATCAGGCACTACTATCCCAATCACGATAAAATTTTCTCGACCTGTCATAGTCACTGGTATACCAACATTGATACTTGAAACTGGTACAAATAATGTGACGATTCCTTTTAAACAAAAGGAAGCTGATGGTGAAACTCTTACTTTTGAGTATATCGTATCTGACGGCAATATATCACCTGATCTTAACTACGTTGCTACTGATTCTCTCAAGTTGGATACAGCCGCTATCACTATCAAAGATTCTGTATCAGGCGTAGCGGTGAATCGTACATTACCTGCTCTTACTTCTGCAGAGAGTCTTGCAGGAAGCAAAGATATCGTCATTGACACAACAAAGCCAGCTGCACCAGTTGCTATAATTGTGCCACAACAGGTAAATATTACTCTTTCATCTGCATGAACAGGATCATATATTGCAACCGGTAGTACGATGACTATAAATGTTGCTTGTGCTGCAGG
This sequence comes from uncultured Candidatus Peribacteria bacterium, assembly GCA_964521495.1. GTDB lineage: Bacteria > Patescibacteriota > Gracilibacteria > BD1-5 > JAGOOR01 > JAGOOR01. The sequence continues at coordinate 49,955 of CAZFTF010000002.1, forward strand.
TGAAAAGGTGAAAATCTACAACCATCTTTCTCTTTTACCAATCCAGGGAGCTAATTGTAGTAATAATCTCGTGACTCTCTCAATCGATCTTTTTGCACAGGCATGACCATATAATTATTATGCTACTATCACTGATATGGCCGATAATGAATCAGATCGTTCTCCTCGTATTATGGTTCTCAAAGGACAAACAGAAAGCAGTGCTCCTAGTACACCAGATCTTGAGTCAATCTTTGATCTCGGTATATCAAGTACTGATAATCTCACGAGCGAAACACAACCAAGATTTACTCTCACCTGTGTTTCTGGTTCCACGGTCAATCTGTATGACAGCACGACTCTCATAGGTACTGCCCCATGTATGGCAGATACCGCTCAGATTCTCCCACTACAACCATTCTCATCTGGTGTTCATAGTCTCACAGCAAAACAGAGTATCAATGGTACCACTTCAGCAACTTCAGGTGCTCTCAGTCTCACAATAGATACAGCGCCACTCACAGTGGTAATTGCTCGAGCTGCAGAACAATCTGAACCCGCTACTTCATCAACTATCAAGTTTACTGCTACATTTAATAGGGCGATTGATGCGAATTCATTTATCTGCAGTGATGTCACCGTTGTGAATGGTTCTTGTACAAATATCGCACTGCTTGGCAACAATGCATACATGGTGACTGTCACAGCTACTGCCCAAGGTATTGTCAAGGCTATCCTCTATCCAGGACGAGTACAGACCAATGCTGGTAATACCAATACAGAAGCAACAGGTGTAAATACAGTGACATATGGAACACCGGCAGCTACAGCAGAATGTAGCGCTCTCAGGAGTCATACTGTTCCAAGACCAAAGTCTTCATCTCTCGGTGGACTGACTCTCTGTAAAGCAGGAACACCATCAGCAGTATCATATAGTAGCTCTCGACTTCAATGGACATATCAATGTCGTAGTGCAGTCGATGGGACCACTGCTTCTTGTACTGTTGCCGCGGTTCTCGATTCAGCACCAAGTTGTGATCTCAAACCAGTCAATGCTTTACCGTTTGATGAATGTAGTATTGAGAATACGAGCAATATGTTTAACTTCCATACATACCTCTCTTGTCTTGGTGTTGTCCCAGAAAAGAAATCATGTACCGATGCAGGTTGTACACAGAATGCGAAACGACAAGAACTTATCTCTATAGGTGTTCGTCTGAGAGGAATCCCTCTTGAATCTGGCTATGAATGTCAAAAGAGCCATACCGATACCGTCAAGGGTGTAGCATCGTGGGTGTGTGAAGCGGCTGAAAAAGCTCAAACAGCTGGTCTGATTTCAGCAACGAACAAACAATTCCGACCTCTTGATACCATGACTCGTTCTGAGGCATACTCAGTTCTTATGAAGAGTATCTGTGTTCATCCAGAAACAACTTACAAGAACTGGCAGACAGAGGTAGCTAAAGCTGCAAAAGAATATGGATTTACTACTCGTAGTGTTGCTACATTTGAACCAAATAGACAAATCCTGCGTCAAGAACTCTTCGTTCTTGCTGCTCGTCTCGCTGAATATGCAGCTGATAATCCAGGTCTTTGTGAACCGCTCCCTGAAGAACTTATCTGTGAATCGTAGTTATTGCAAGATGCTTTTAAAAATACCACTCTCTCGGGAGTGGTATTTCTTTGAAATACAAAAATATATAAGTCAATTATTTTTATGCGCAATAGTGTTTAAACACTATTTACAACATACTATATGTGTATAGTATGTTTTTACTTATTTTTTACTTATTTTTATGACTACAAAAGGAAAACTCATCATCGTATGAGTAGCAGTGGTCGCTCTTGGAATGGTTTTTGTCAGTGGTTGATTGTGATCAAATTTGGCATCAAGCGCTCTTAAAACTGCGAGAGTGCGAATCATACCACCAACTACTAATATGCCAATGACTACAGAAATACTTACCACATCAATACCATATTCTTCAGAGGAAGTGACAACTTCTGCGCCTGCGCTTCCTACACTATATCCGCAAATTATTTATTCCGGTAACACATCCAATCAGCCAGGAGAACAGCCCAAGAGTCAATGTGACAACACTATAAATAATTATGTAGTTCAATTAAAACCAACGTTTCAAGATATTGAGAGTCAGCCATTTGAATCCTGTCAACTTTGGTCTGATGATGAAAGAAGCCAAATGAGTTATGAAGTTGAACAGGAAGCAGTAAAGTCTGGGAATAAGGCAATTATTGACGAGATTCGGAATTGTTTGGACAAGCAAGAGATGCAATACAAGGTTAGAGACACTGCTATAGGACGCTGTAGTAATAATCTTAGAAAAAACGCTGTCAATCCATCTCATTTTGACGTTAAGTGTCCATCTTGTCCTTCTGGCTCAGAAGGATGTCAGCCATTTTCTATTATTATAGAGAAACCTTATCCAATTAATCCAAATGCGGAATCGTGAGCATTCTTGCAACAAAGGTCTATTAAAAAAGAGACAAGAAGTTTTATATCAGAAGATGGACATAGAATTTCTTTCAAAATAGTTACTATTACTTATGTTTTGGTTTGTTGAGCGAACGAACAAAAACAAGTTATATTTCAAGGGGGATGTAAAGCATGTACTGAGAATTGTACCTCTCTCATTTGTCCTTGAGATATACCTACAGAGAATAGTGCACAAGAATCTTCATGTTAATAAGTTAGAAAATGTGAATACAAGGAGCCACCATCTGGTGGCTCTTTTCTTTTTCTTTTCAAAAAACACATTTTTTCTATAATAGAGAAAACCTTTTATGCATATAACTCGTATTACTTCTGCCTTGCAGTCTTTTTTGATTTCCAATTATCCAGATTGTTCCGTTGATGTCTTTCAGATGACCGTGCCTCCAGATAAAAAAATGGGGGATATTTGTCTCAATATTTTTGGTGCTGTGAAGCAGTTGAAGACTTCACCACAAGTACTTGGAACTTCATTGGCAGACTATTTCAAACAACAGGATTTTGTGCTCGATGTGCAGGTGCTTTGAGGTTTTGTAAATCTCTTTCTCGCAGATAGCGTCTATATTGAAGAAACCAACAAATGGAAATTGCCAATATGGGAAAAATGAGATGAAACCGTGATTGTGGATTATATGGGGGCAAATATTGGGAAACCACTCCATATCGGGCATCTCTGTACGCCACTTTTTGGTCAAGCGACTATCAATATGCTTCGCCTGATGGGCTATACCGTGATTGCCGATATGCATCAAGGGGATTGGGGTGGAATATTTGGGAAGCTGATTACTGGTTGGAAATATTTCTGAGATGAAACTGCTTTTTCATCAGCACCACTGAAACATCTCTTGGATATCTATGTCAAAATTACAGAAAAAATTGAATGAGATGAGACGATAGATCAGGAATGTCGTGATGCTTTCCGACTCCTCTCTGACGGTGACGAAACATCCGTGAAACTCTGGCAACGATTTACTGACGCGAGTCTCGCTTCGGTTCGAGAAGTGATGAGCGATTTTGGAGCAAAACCAGTCGTTTGGATAGGGGAGAGTTTTTATGAGTGACTTTCACTTCCAAAGCTTGGTCCGTGGCCAGATCTACAGCCAGATAACACTATGTCTGCGGTGGTTCGTGAACTGATTCAGTCAGGCATTGCAACCAAAAATGAGGATGAAAGTGTTGGAGTAGTCTTTTCGAAAGAATCAAAACTTCCTTCCTGTATTCTCCAAAAACGAGACGGAACCCATGGTTATCTCGCGAGCGACCTTGCTGCTATCAAATACCGTCTCAGAAATTGGAATCCATCAAAGATTATGTATTTTGTTGATAATCGCCAGGCGCTTCATTTTAAACAACTCTTTGCAACCGCTGAGAAGGCCTGGATAGGTGATAATGCTGTAGAACTTACTCATGCCGCCAATGGCTTTGTAAGTTTGCCAGAATGAGCGATGTCGACGCGCCATGGTCGAGTGATATTTTTGAGCGATGTGGTAGAGGAGAGTTTTGATCGTGTAAAGGCGATACTTCTTGAACGAGGGAAAGAGCTCGCTGACTCAGATATCCGAGCCGTGGCACTTGGCGCAATAATTTACTCCTTTATGGCTCAAGATAGAGAGCGTGATTGGATTTTTGAATGGGATAAAGTTCTTGCCTTCGAGGGGAGTAGTGGTCCATATCTGCAGTACACCTTCGTACGATTTGCGAAAATGTTGCAAGAATTTGGTTACGATAAAAATACTGAAATTCCTTCAAATTCTGTACCACTTACTTCCTATGATAAAGAGCTGGTGCTTGATATTCTCGGATTTGCAGATGTGCTTACACAGTGTGCTGAGACCTACAAATTTCACCTCCTGATAGCCCATATTACGACCACGGCTCGTCATCTCAATGCACTCTATGTGAATACGCCAAAACTCAGGGATTCATCATCAGAGGAACGCGCTATGAGGATGCGAATTATCGCTCAAACACTGGAGATGATACGATATTCGTGTGAGATTGTTTCCATTCCATTACCGAAGGAGATGTAAAACATTTATATCTCCTTTGAGATTAGGAACTACCATAGATTTACCTCAGGAAGACTATCATCAATAATCATAATACTATAGTAATTAGTCGCTGAACAGCCAGGAGTAGAGTCTGTACATGCTGTTTGACAATTTCCTACTTCGTATATCTGATTGTCGTTAATATATCAAGATTGGTCTCCGGGACCATCGGTATCATTGAGGGGCGTATTGGATGCGCTTTCAAAAAGCGTTCCTACTGCATAGCCATTCCCCCCATCACAGACTCGATAAAGATATCAACAGAGCCATGTTCATTGGCATAGAAATTTATGATCTGTTCCATCTGTTTGGTTTGAAAGAGGATCAAAAATTCATTTTCCATTATTCATACTTACTATCAGATCATGAACAGCACCATACGACTGAGGTGGCGCACCAGTCGTACTGAGTGATCCTAGTATAATAGTATTAATAGCATTAATATCTGCTATTCGTGTTGTATCCCTCGCCTTCTTGATATACCCAGTATACGCAGAGAGACCAGCAGTTGCGAGGATAGCAATAATAGCCATCACGACCATAAGTTCGATAAGGGTAAATCCTGGTTGTTTTTTCATAGAGGTATTGTACTACCCACCCCCTAAAATCAAGTTTTGTGATTTGTTATTTTACATATTTTATGTATGGAGCGTGATGTTTTGTAATGATTCACTACTTCGTGTGAGCTTGTCTCTATCCCATTATCACGGGAGATGTAAATAATTAAACTATAGGATTTAGATAGTCATTTTTATTCTCCCAAAGATGTTGCCATTCTGGGTGTTTTTCGAGAAGTCTTCGTCTCATTACAGGGTTTACCCTCTCTAGGCTGACCACAATTTGATGTGGAGAAGGGGGTGTATCTGCTGGCTCTAGAAGGTCCTCGAAGCTAGGTCTTTTTCCTGGTTCACTTGCCAATGCTTTTGTATGCTGTGTATGCCATCGAGCTGCTGTGACAGTTTCTAACCCCACTTTTGTAAAACTCAGAGTGTCACAATTATACTGCACAAATTCTTCACCCTCTTGAATAAAGAAATTTTTTGGCTCAATTTGAGCTTTACTTAATGCTCACGCTATGGAATGATAATCTGTTCATGATTGTACTGTGATAAGTTGAAAGCCAGTTGCCTCATCGATTGTACACTCAAGTACGCCTGGTATCTCTTTGATTGCTTCTATTTCCTTTTCAACTGATAAAAATGGTGAGTTCATAATAGAATTAATAAATAAACACCCACATTATACCCCTCTTTCTTTTAAAGGTCAATTTCTTTTTGGTTTTTTAGAAAAAGTATATTTGAAGGTTGTGTTTTTTCATTTTTTATGTGTGATATTATCTATTGTTTTGTTATGATTTTTCTTGGTTGCATTCCGCCTCTTTTCTCCTACAATTACAGGGTGTTTGTTGTGGTACTGAAGCGGTTTTTGAAAAATAAATCGCACCAGCAAAAGAACTACAATGAATAAAAATTGTACTCACCTATTCTACTTCCTAATATTTCTCTCATGGCAGTCAGTGACCTCGTAGCATTTGTCGATGTCGGAAGTGCTCGTATTAAAACACTCGTAGGGTCGTTTATCGTCGACCAAGAAAATCCAACTCGTCCAAAGCTCAATGTACTCGGTGTCGGTGTTGTCCGGTCAGGAGGTATTCGAAAGGGTATTATCCTCGATATGGAAGAATTCAAGAAAAATCTCGATGAATCTCTCACTGAAGCTGAGAATATGGCTGGACAGCAATTTCCTCATGTGGGGATTTGTCTCTCTGGTACCGGTATTCAGATTCACAAAAGCTCTGCGATGATTACGATTCCTTCTGCTGAAATCACGCAAGAGGATGTGAATCGGGTTCTTGATATGGCTCAAAATGGTATTACTCTTACGAACCAAACAGTTCTCAAGATTATCCCAGAATCTTTCACAGTCGATCTCGAAAATCATGTAAAGACTCCAGTCGGGATGAGTGCAAAAAAACTCGAAGTCAGTGCTTATATTTTCACAATTCCTACAACAGCACTCAATAATGTTCGTAAAGGATTCAAGGATGTAGGTATTGATGTGGTTGATGTGTCTCCATCACTTCTTACCTCTCCAGAGTCTGTATTGACTCGTCGTCAAAAAGAACTCGGTGTTGTCTGTATTGATATTGGAGCTTCTTCAACAGGTGTTACTATCTTCGAAGAAGGTGCCCTCCGACATGCAGCTGTTATCCCAGTAGGAGGGGAGTATGTCAGTTCAGATATTGCTCTCGGTGTTCGCGTCTCAGTTGACCTCGCAGAAAAACTCAAAACTGATTATGTTGATCTCACATTCTGTGATCAAAATAAACCAAAAGATGAGGAGATTCCACTCTCTCGTCTGGATAAGAAAGAAACAGAGACTGTTTCAAAACTGTATCTCTCACAAATCGCTCAAGCTCGCTACAAAGAAATCCTCGGACTTATCAATCGAGAACTGAAACTCATTGGAAAGGATGGTATGCTTCCAGAAGGAGCTATCTTCGTTGGAGGATGATCAAAGGCTCGTAACTTGATAGATCTTGCAAAAGCCGAACTCCGCCTTCCTTGTGCGATAGGATTCCCAGAAGACCAAGACTATGTCACTGGTATGTCAGTTGCTGATCCTGGATTTAGTGCTTCTATTGGGGCATTGATATTTTCTCAACGATCTGGCGGTATTGGAAAGCCTCGCATTTCCATTGGTGCTGGTATTGGAGGGGTTAAAGAGTCTGCCACTCGTTTCCTTAAGCGTCTTTTTCCATAAGGCTCATCTTTCTTACAACATTACTATTATCTTTTATTTCTTACTATGGCTACCGCAAAAACTACTAAAAAAAGCTCATGAGCTCTCAAAGGTCTTTTTCTCAAAGACGAACTCTCTCAACCACAGGAAGTGAATATGTCACAAATGATTTCTCCCGTCGCGAGCATAAAGGTCGTCGGGTGTGGAGGAGCAGGACAAAATACTATCAATCGTATGATTGAGAGTGGTCTTTCTGGTGTAGAATTTATCTCTATCAATACTGACAATCAGGCTATTTATAACTCTCTTGCACCGACAAAACTCAGTATCGGTCCGGTCACAACTCGTGGTCTCGGAGCTGGTGGTGATCCAGAGCGAGGGAAAAAGGCAGCAGAAGAATCTATCGAAGATATTCGAAAAGCTCTCGCTGGTGCAGACATGGTATTTGTGACCTGTGGTCTCGGTGGAGGTACGGGTTCTGGAGCAGCTCCAGTTGTAGCAGAAGTCGCTCGCGACATGGGCGTTCTCGTTGTGGGTGTTGTGACAAAGCCATTTGCTTTTGAAGGACAACGACGCAATAATCAAGCTCTTGAAGCGTATGATATTCTCAAAGGAAAGGTAGATACACTCATCACAATCCCAAATGATAGAATTCTCACCATCATTGATAAAAAAACTCCACTCCTCGATGCATTCCGTATTGTCGATGAAGTCCTCTCAAATGGTGTACAGGGCATCTCAGATTTGATTACACAACCAGGACTTATCAATGTCGACTTTGCCGATGTAAAATCCGTTATGCAAAATGCAGGTTCTGCCCTCATGGGTATCGGGTATGGTCGTGGTGAATCTCGTGCGACTGATGCAGCTCGTGCAGCTATCGAGAGTCCACTCCTCGAACTCTCTATTATGGGTGCTCGTGGTCTTGTCTTCAATATTACTGGTGGTCATGACCTCTCAATGTTTGAAGTAGATGAAGCAGCTCGTGTGATTACCTCAGCATGTGATCAGGACGCAAATATTATCTTCGGAGCAACTATTGACCCAGATTTTGAGGAAGGGGAAATCAAAATTACTGTTATTGCAACTGGTTTTGATGAATCTCAAGTGACTATTCGACATGATAGCGGTTCACTTCCTCGCCCATCAGCAGGAGGATCATCATTTGGTCGTCGAGTACTCGGAGTACAACAACCATCTAACCCAGCACCTGTTGATACTACTGGCGCACAAGAAGATCTTGATATCCCAGCATTTCTCAGAAATCGTAAATAAACTATGTTTATAGCATTTGAATGAGTCGACTGAGCGGGAAAAGATACTCAGCTCAAGCTCTTCCTGAATCATCTTATCGACGAAGATAAACATCGAGTTATCCTCAAATCTCGTGAGCCATCTCGTATGACTTCAGCCGGTAAGAGACTCAACGAAATAGCACAACAACATATTAAAGTCTCACCATTTGAGACTGCTGAACTGTTTGCTTCTGATCGACGAGATCTTGAATCATTTCGGAAGTGACTTTTGGACTATGGTGTATGAATCATCTCTTCACGGTGTGATCTCACGACATATGCCTATCAAGGATATGCAAGCGATATCAGTTTTGATGAGATTTATAAATTACATAAAGGTATCCTCCGCCCAGAGATTACTATTTTTATAGATATTTCTGTAGATACCATGCTCACTCGTCTTGGTTCTCGTTCTGGAGAAAAAGAGCTCTATGAACAAGAAGATTTTCTCAGAAAATGCCACGCGGGATATCATAAAGCTATTGAATATCTCCGATGAAAAGGGGAGAATATTATTGTAGTCGATGGAGAAGGGAGTATTGAAGAAGTATCAAAGAGAGTGAGAGGAATATCTGAATTACATCGCTAATTTTTTTTGAGACATTCTTTACATTGACACCATTGTTTGAGAGTTGTCTCACTACACTGGCATTTTCTTGCAGTGCAGACGTATCTTCCAAAGAGAACCATAGCGTGATGCATGGTTCTTTTTTGTTCATCAGTGAGAATCTTTTCAAGCTTTTTGTCAGTTTCTTGTGGTGTTTTTGTTTTAGCTATTCCCATGCGATTCATCACACGATGAATGTGTGTATCGACGCCGATATGGGGAGCATCATAAAGATGTGAAAGAACCACTTTGGCTGTTTTAATGCCAACCCCAGGGAGTTTTTGTATCTCCACTAAATCATTTGGTATTATGCTGTTATAGTCTGAAAGCAGTTTTTTGGCCGTCTCAAAAATATGTTTCGTTTTTACCCGATAATAATTGAGAGAACGGAGCATCAATGCTACCTCTTCTTGATCAATTTCTAGAAGGTCTGAAGGGGTTCTTACCTTTGCAAAAAGCAGTTCAGTTGCCTTATTTACTCATTTATCGGTCATTTGAGCTGATAACATCACAGCCATCAGGAGCTGAAATGGTGTTTCAAAATCCAGCTCAATCTTTTTATCTGGATAGAGTTTGTAAATACTCTGTAGAATACTATCTCGTTCTGATTTTGTACGGAGACGAGACATATTATTTTTTTCGAAATATCTTCCACCAGATATATACACCGCACAAAGGGATTATGATATAAGTAAGTTCATGTCAGTAATTACGTACAATATTAATCATATCTTCTCCAAAGAAGTACCCGAGCCCTACAAGTACACCACACCAGAGAGTTGCTCATATAAACGTGAGTATAATAAATGGAGTCATTTGCATTTCAAAGATACCGGCTGGTATTGAAATAAGGTGGCGGATTACAGGAATAAACCTACCAACAAAAGTGTAAATATGACTGTTTGTGAGGAAAAGATCTTCTGTTCTTTTGTATTTTTTCGGAGTAATCAGGATATATTTCCCATATTTTTCCAGAAATGGTTTTCCGAGCCATCGACCTAGAACCCAGTAATTCACGAGTGCTCCCAAAACGGACCCGAGACCACCAATAAATGTTGCTAAAAAGGGATTCATCCCTCAGTTTGCTGCTGCCGAAATACCTGCTGGAATCATCACAAGTTCAGAGGGGACCGGGATAACCGATGACTCCATTGCCATCAAAATAAATATGCCAAAATATCCGAGAGACTCGAGAGACTCGAGCAATACCATGGAGAGTTGTTCCATTGGAAGATTTATTTACTGAGTTCCGCTATTTCATTCTCTATCTTTTGCACCTCCTCGTAATCAGCAGTGTATGTTTTTTGCCATCTATTCACCATATCATCCACAATAGCTTGTTTTGTCTTTGTACCCAATACGCCTGCATAAGGAGAGGAGAGACTGTCAATGACTTTGAGATCGAATTGATATTGGGCAAGAGCGTTTTTTGTAAGGGGTCAGAAAATAGCTGTGTCTTTATGATTAAGGTAACCATACTCCTTGAGAAGTTTTTGAAGTGTGCGAATTTCAGGGTGTACTTGATTGAGTTTAAGTGCAGGAACTTTGGCTATAGTAGACTCAAAAACTTTTCTTTTCTCAGCAGCTATGGTGACACGTTCTCATTTGATTCTTTCTAACTCTACATTTAGGGCATCAATTTTAGCCTTTTTTTCAAGATAAGACGCATAAGCTTCCTCAAGAGTTGATTGAGTTACAGGACCATAAAAACCAGCCCCGATATCATCTTCACTGGTTACGATTTGTTTCGCAAGTTGGAACTTGAGTATAGCATCAACAAGTCTCTTATTATAGAGCCCGTCAATCTCAAATTTGAAATATCCCATTTCTTTGAGCATTTTTTGGAGTTCCCGTATATCAGCACTTTTGGCCCCATCGTAAACATCACCGCTAATTGCACTTTCTGTGCTGTCATCAAGGTTTGACGCTGAATCATTGGTATTATTGAGAGAATCATCGGTAGTATTGGATGTTGTTGTAATGCCATTTGATTCTGGCACGGTAGTAGTAGTGGTTGTGTCTCATTGGAGGACAGCCCGAAGTCGTGATCGAGTCTTGGGTCAGTACACTCCAGCACCTTCATCACTCCAACTCGATACAATTCATTGAGCTTTTTGGAATTTGAAAACAGAATCTCTAAATTCTTGATCATAGGAACCATCCACTTCACCAATCAATGCATTAACTCGTTCCAGAAGTCGTTGAACTGTTTTGATGTTTTCACTGGTTGTCGCACTTGAAAGAGAAGAGGTAAACGGATCAAAACTGGTCGTCTTTTTAGGGGGCGCTACTGTCGTAGTTCCCGGATTACTACAGTCACCTGGGATTGTATCGAGATTGGTAGTATCCAATTTGTCCGTATCTCACAGAGTAGCGTAGACTGTTTGAACACCGAAATTAATAGCACGGCAAAGACCTTTCTGGCCTGATCCCATATAGATATCGAGTCGAGGAAGTTTGGAAGCTGTATTAATAGCTCCTCCTCGGTCGAGAACAGTACCTTGGAAGTTGAAATCATAGGTCTTCCCCTTGATAGTAACACTTTGGTTGATGGCAATGCGAGTATTAAATGGTATATTTTTTGGAGCTGCAATCGCACCAATACGTACTTTAGCACCTGACGCGGTCGTTTTACCTTCACCGTTCATACGGATTTCATCTTCATAGTTTCCATGGAGATAGAAATCTTGTCATTCTTCTGGTGAGTAGTAGGCTGAAACGAGATAGAAACCACCTTCTGCACGAACGATGGGGGTAAATTGTAAACAGATGGCTGCTAATGTAAGAACGGAAAATAAACGACGCATAGTAAAAAATTAAGTGGATACATTATAGTGTTTTTGATACTTTCACAAGCACTTTTTCTTGACAAAAAATTCCTCAAGAAGTTGCTTTATTGAAAGGAAAAGTATACTTTGAGTATGGTCACTAACAAACGTACACTAGGAAACATCGGTGAGGAAATGGCAATACCCTACCTGGAAGAAAAGGGCTACGAAATCATTGAGCGCAACGCGACATTTCTCGGAGGAGAGCTCGATATTATTGCACAGTATGACTGATTGTGGAGATTTGTAGAAGTGAAATATCGAGAAACAACTATGTTTGGCATGCCAGAAGATGCTATGACACCCAAAAAAATAAAAACTCTCCTTCGGGCAATAGAATTTTATTGTCTCAAGAAAGATATTGATATTCTGGAAGTACGTCTCGATTTTCTCGGTATACTCAAGATGCCAGATGGGGTCTATGAGTACAGGTTGATTCAGGATATTAATTAGGGCATCTGAATGCTCTGAAATGCAGGTATGCGTAATGAGAAATAAGGAGAAAATCCCTTAATCAATATATTCTCAAAAGTCAAGAATTCTAAAAGAATTTTAAAAAAAGCAACTATAATTTCTTTCATTCTTTCTTAATTCGTTTTATGCAACTTTTCCTTGATTCTGCCGATCTCAATCTTATAAAAAAATACCAAGAATATGGTATCGTCGATGGTATCACGACCAATCCGTCCATTATTGCCAAAGAAGGAGTAAATCTCGAGACTCGTATTCGAGAGATTTGTGAGCTGATTCCTGGTCCTGTCAGCTGTGAAGTTACCACTCTCACTGCTGATGAAATGATTACTCAGGGACGTGAATATGCGAGCTGGGCTGAAAATATTTATGTGAAACTCCCCATTGTTCCAGAGGGGCTCAAAGCTCTCAAAGTCCTCGCAACAGAATGAATTCCGACCAATATGACACTCTGTTTTTCTGTTACACAGGCATGGATGGTAGCCAAGCTCGGAGCCACTCTTGTGAGTCCTTTTGTTGGACGTTTTGACGATCAAGGATTTGATGGTATTAAGCTCGTAGAAGATATAGTAAGTTGTTATCGACTTCATGGTTACCAGACTGCCGTTTTAGCAGCAAGTATACGTTCTGTAGATCACATTCGTCACTCACTTCTTGCGGGGGCTGATATAGTCACTGTGCCTCCCCAAATCATCGAGACAATGTTTAGTCATGAGTTAATGACAGAGAAAGGACTGGAGGAATTTATAGAAGATGCTAAAAAATCTTTGTAATATGTCTGTGAATTTTTCTCAAACTTCTGACGCGCATGAGCTTCAGAAAATGGCTCACCAACTTCGCATTGATGTTCTAGAAATGCTCTCAAAAGCCTGATCCGGACATATCGGAGGCGCCTTTGGGATGGCAGATATTTTCACGGCACTGTATTTTTCTTTTCTCACTGTTTTCCCGGAGGATCCAAAAAATCCAGATCGTGATTACTGTCTTCTCTCCAATGGTCATATTTGCCCCGTATGGTATGCGACTCTTGCAAGAAAATGATTTTTCCCTCTGGAAGAACTTGATTCTCTCAGAAGAATAGACTCTCTCTTGCAAGGACATCCAAAAAATTCTATTCCAGGTGTCGAAAACTCATCAGGTCCGCTTGGGAATTGACTTTCTCAGGCAGTCGGTATTGCACTGGCCCTTCAAATGGATTGAAAGAGAAATAGAGTTGTCTGTTGTATGTCTGATGGTGAACATCAGGAAGGACAGACCTGGGAAGCGATCATGTCAGCGAGCAAGTTTCAGCTTCAGAATCTCATAGCAATTATAGATTACAACGGTCTTCAGATTGAGGGGGCTACTGACGAGGTAATGCCCTTGGGTGATCTCGCTCAAAAATATCGAGATTTTGGTTGGGAAGTTCGTGAGATTGATGGTCATGATTACACCCAAATATTTCCAGCACTTCAATGGGCAGAGAGCTGCGAAAAGTCAGCCATGATTTTGGCTCACACAATACTAGGCAAAGGAGTGTCTTTTATGCAAAATAACTGGAAATATCACGATTGGCCAGGAAAAATAGAAGATGTAGAAAAGGCACGCAAGGAATTATCCACATTGCTCTAATATTGTTCAAAAAATATGTGGTCACTTTCAATACTTTTAGAGGAGAGTATTTCTCGTGCTTCACTTACCATCGCTGGGCTTCCGCAGATACTATAGAGATTATTGGTATCTATAAGGTCTGGGTTATTTCTGAGATACTCTGTCACTCTTCATGAGAAATAATCACCTTCCACTCACTGTGATAGACAGAACTGGTGAGAAAAATGTGGATATTTCTCAGACCATTCTTGGAGGATGTCTTGATAAAAAAGATCTTTTTCCTCACGAACTCCAAAGATGAATCTTATTGTCGCATTCGGATTGCTTTCCAAAATAGTTTTTGCTTGAAAATAGAGCGGGGCGAATCCGGTGCCTGTTCCGATAAATATTATTTGCTCTTGTGTGATGGTGGGCAAGATGAATCTTCCCGTTGGTCACCAAACTTGCATCTTATGGCCTATAGATTGTTGACAAATAGCTTTACTTCCGCCTTTCCCATCGGGAATCTCCTTGATAATAAAATGGAAATTTTCTCATTCATAATCACTAATAGAATAAGAACGACGAAGTTTTGGATTGGTATCATCGGTATCACAGAGCAAAAACTGGCCTGGTTGGGGTATTATTTCCTCCTCGCTCTTATACACGAGTTCATATACATCGTGAGTGAGTTGCTTTTTTTTAATCAATGTAATAAAAAAAGAGTCCATAGGATTCGCAATTGCGATGACTATAGTACTCTTTTTTGTTTTTTTTCAAAATTATCCCCGATTTATTGTACGATGACATCGGAGAGATGCATGATTGGGGTGAGAATGGCGTATGCAATGAGTCCTACCCCGATAGCCATTACGACAATAATAACTGGTTCAATGATTTTATTAATAGCTGAAACAGCTACATCCACTTCTTCGTCATAAAAGTCAGCAACTTTGATAATGATGCTGTCAATTTTTGCTGTCTCTTCACCTACCTTGATCATCTGTGTAACCATATCAGGAAATAGAGGATCTCATTCGAGAGACTTCCCCATAGTGATACCTCGCATCACATCATCACGGAGGAGCATAATTCGTTGACGGTATACTTCATTACCCATTGCTCATGCTATAATTCTGAGTGATTCTACGATAGAGATTCCGCTTCCCATCAAACTGGCTATGAGTCGTGAGAATCGTGCAAGAAGCATTTTTTTTATCAAATTACCCACACCAGGGATATGGAGTACAAATCTGTCAGTCATAAAGAGTCCTCATTCGGTCTTTCGCCAGTTTCTCCAGATGAAACCAATCACGAAAGGTGATGCAATAAATAGATACCAGTAATTTCCTGTGAAGGTACTGATATTAACTAGTATTTGTGTTGATAGGGGTAATCCTCAAAAATCTGAGAATAATCCAACCAGCGGGGGTACTACTTTCCACATAACCACAAATAAAACAATAACCATCACTGAGATAATTAAAGCGGGGTATACCAGTGCTCCAATCATTTTTCGTTTCAGAGAGGAGAGTTTTTCGATTTGAGAAGCGATTTCAAGGAGTGTAATATTGAGTTTACCTGTTTTTTCCCCTGATTCCACCATAGCTATTTCGGAATCTCAGAAACTTTTTGGAAATTCTTTTAACGTTGCAGAGAGATTTTTACCAGAATGAATATTTTCAATCATCTTGGCTTCCACTTTTTTTACTGCTGGATTTTTTTGTTCATCATGAAGTATTTTAATAGATTGCAAGACAGTAAGACCGGCGTTGACCATAGTTGCAAGCAATCGATAAAAAGTCATCTTATCTTTTAGCTTCATTTTTTTACCAGAAATCAAAATATTATCAAAACTTTCCAACCAGCTTGTACGACGTACGGCTTTTGGTGCATCAAATTTTTCAGAAAGAACAATGATAGTATTATTGGACATATTTTAGTTATTACGAACGACGCTATAGACTTCATCGAGTGTGGTCATACCTTGTAGGACACGGATGATGCCGTCTTGTTCCATAGATACCATGCCATCTTTGAGTGCCGCAAGGAATATTTCATTAGAAGTTGCTCCCTGCATAATCATATTCTTGATTCATTGACTGATCTCCATTACTTCGTAGACAGCGACTCGTCCAAGGTAAGCATCGTCAGCAAATTCTACCTTTGTCATATCTGGCTCATAGAAAATAGGATTAGCCATAATCTCACGAGAAATACGATTTTGGATCTCATCTTTAGGAATAGTTGCGATGACCCCCTGTACTTTTTTTTGCATATATTCATCGAGTTCCGAGAAGGTCTTTTTGATAGCTTTTTCTGGATTGATTTTTCGCACAAGACGTTGAGAAATAATAGCATTAATCGTCGCGGGAATAAGAAAAGTTTTAATACCGAGGTTAATCAAACGTGTCACAGTTTCAGCAGCGGAATTGGTATGGATAGTAGAGAGCACGAGGTGACCTGTTAGTGCAGCTTCGAGAGCAATATCTGCCGTCTCACTATCACGGATTTCCCCCACCATCAGGATATCAGGATCTTGACGGAGGGCAGTTCTGAGACCTGAGGCAAATGTGTATCATATATCTGGGAATACCTGGCTCTGATTGATGCCATCTACGACGATTTCCACGGGATCTTCGAAAGTCATAATGTTAACATCTGTAGTATTGAGTTTTTTGAGGATTGAATACAGTGTTGTCGATTTACCCGAACCAGTCGGACCCGAGTTAAGGATAATCCCATTTGGTTGTGCAATGGCCTTAAAAAGAATCTTTTCATTTCTTCCTTCGAGTCCGAGATCGACAAGGTCAGGAACCTTTTTGGTTTTATCCACGATACGCATCACTACTTTTTCTCCGTGGACAGTAGGAAGTGTTGAAAGACGCAGATCAAATGTCTTATCGTCAACACTATGTGAGATACGCCCATCTTGAGGTTTACGTGTTTCATCCATTTTGAGATTACCGAGGATTTTGTAGCGTGCCACTATCTGTGGGTGGTTGGTGAGTGGATATTCCAAAATAATACGCAGTACTCCGTCAACTCGGTACCGTAATCGTACACGCGTTTCTTCTGGTTCCAAGTGAATATCTGATGCGTTCATCTCGATGGCTCACACAATCATAAGATCGCAGATACTAGCCGGATCTTCTTCGTTAAAAATTGCTTGTTTGAGTATTTCGAGAGTTTTCTGCATGGAGATATTAAAGATTATTTTTCTGAGTCTCCTCTAATTGTGTGAGTTTGTTTTGAATAGAGG
Organism: uncultured Candidatus Peribacteria bacterium; assembly: GCA_964521495.1. GTDB lineage: Bacteria > Patescibacteriota > Gracilibacteria > BD1-5 > JAGOOR01 > JAGOOR01. The sequence continues at coordinate 67,268 of CAZFTF010000002.1, forward strand.
ATACAGTTGTCATCAAATCAGATCGGCGTTTGACGCGAGAGATAGGCGTGCTACTCTTATCAGTCGCGACGATACTTTTATATGTATCTCGTGCTGAATTAAGAAGGGTGATAATATCAGAAATTCTATTTTCATCTGTGCAGCTTATTTTCTTTCGGCAGAGGTCGAGGAGCTTATTGGCTGAAATAATAAGTTCTCCTGTTTGTGTATCTCAGAGATTTCGTGCAAGGGCCTGGTCCATTCTCATGAGGTGGTCACCGCTGACGCCACGAATATAGAAGGTGAGGGTGATAGCTATGCTCCATTCTTGTTCTTCCTGTACTAGAACAGATACATCTTTACCAGTAGGTGATATTGAGAGACTTTGGACAATAATAAGTGGATTTTTTAGTTGAGAAAGAGTTTCTTCCATCTGAGAAAGTTTTTTATCAAGTCGCGGGTAGGTGTGCTGAATAGAAAACTGATTATTTTGCATTTTTTGCACTTTAATTCCTCAGGTTCTTTCCAGGAAATCTAGCAAATGGATGACATCCTGATTGCTGACTTTATCGAATTTGAGAGGAATATTATATGCTCCTATTTCTGATCCGTTTTGATTAAATTGAACACCTTCTATACCGATGGAACCCATAGCATGACCGAGATGATATTCTTGAGCAATATCATGTTGTATAAAATCAATCAAGCTCTTGAGTGTAATTTTTCCGGTAATATGTTTAGTGTTTTCGGTGCCAAATACCCCAGATACTCCTGAGAAAACAGGAATAATTTCTGCAATATCGTCCTGAACTTGGTCGAGATTTTCTTTTGATTGTGCGTCCCATGAGTTCTTGAGCCATGTGATATAATCCTTTTCACTGGTATCTTTTTTTGTGATTCGTTTTAGAATTTCTAAGTTCTTTTTTTCTTCAGCAGTTCCAATTCCTATCGTGGTTTTAATTCCAGGAACAATATTCATAATGGTTGTAAATCTGAGTCCATCCACTGCTTCCTCGGCAATTTTTTGGTCTGAGATAATCCCGAGAGTTTTGACATTATCAATGGTTTGGGTTTTTTTCTGATTGTGTTCTTCGAGTTTGATTCAGAGCTGAGAAAAAGTATCGTATGAAAACCATAAGCCTCCCAGGAGAATAAAGCTCATAATAAACCATCCAATAGTAGCGTTTCTGAGTTCAACAAGATAATTTTTAGTATTTGTCATATATTATATTTTTTTAAGAAAGTCTGGCTCATATCGAGCAGGAATATAAGCGATATTGACACTAAAAGACGTTGAGAGAATATTATTTTTTGTGTCCACTTTGAGATCGAGTGAGTTTGGATAGGTGACGAGGAGTTGATCGGTCTTTTCAAGACTCTCAAGAAACCTAATAGCCTCGTTTCGTGGTTGGACGGGCGGTATTGATTTTATGCTGCATGAAAAACTGGTTGATAAACCCTGAAATTTGGCATCAGTACATACAACGGTATTTTTTCCTTTAACAGTATGCTCTTTGACTGTTGCGGCTACCAATCGGAGTATTTCATTATGTTTTATACGATTTTCTGGGTCGAGAGAGAGAATGGTATTGATTTCATCACTTGACTCCAATGTACTTCCGAGAAATTTTTTGATGAGTGTCGTTTCGTAGGCTTCCTTGAGCTTACTTGTTACATATTTTTCTTCCATTCCCAGGAGGTGGCTCATGGTATCGGGAGTCAAACAAGTGTTTTCTGTCAAAAGCTTTCTGAGGTCTATATTAAGGTCTTTTCGTGGATTTTTTTCCAAGAAATCAAGAAATTCTGTACTAGGTTCAATTTTTCGGTTATTACCAGAATTCACCCAATTACAGATGGCGCTCCCCTGGTAAACATACTTGGATTGTTTCATAATCCATGAGTTCTGCGTTTGGTTACGAGACCAGCTGTATCCTACAAAACAAAATATCACTCAAAACGCAACAAGTGCAATCATTTTGGCAACAAGTATCAATTTTAGAAGCAGAAATTCTATCTTTTTCTCTGTATCAGGGCTGATTTCCTCTTTGTTTTGATATCACTCAGTGCTGAGCTTTTCGTACTCTGATACATCAATTTGTGCATCAGGTTGAGAAGTGGAGGGGGTAAGGTTATTTGTTTCCATAAAGGTAGTCTATCACATATTTATGGCCTATGCAAAGTTTTTCCCCACCTTTTTTCCACTGATACATATTGACACATATTATTATATTGCATAATGCACACTATGCAGTCAGAAACAATTCATTTTTATGCCACCCACCCTCAGCACCGTGAGGAAATGTGAGATGCGACCATTTCTTATACAGAGTCAAATCGTATATGTGGCGATGTCGTGACAGTCTATCTCCAAATACAGGAAAAATGGATTCAAAAATGGTCTTTTTCTGGAGATATTTCCATGATTACTCTGGCTTGCTCTGGACTTTTTGGGGACATGGTGCAATGAATGGATATCGATACTGTGATGAGATGGAATCAGAAAACCGTGATAGATCAGACAGGAATTGAGGTTTCTCCACGTCGGAAAAGGGCACAAGTACTTCCACTTTTGGCCACAAGAAATGCACTTCATCTCTATCTAAAAGATAGTCTCAAAGATGATTTTTCTGATATTTTGACAGAAGAATAAGAAAAAATTCGAACAATAAAAAACCTCCTCAAGATCGAGTAGGTTTGATAGATTATTTTGGTGGGCCGAGAGGGATTCGAACCCCCGAAGGTAGAACCAGTGGATTTACAGTCCACCCCATTTGACCGCTCTGGTATCGACCCAAAAATAAATGGAGCCACCAATCGGGATCGAACCGATGACCGAAGAAATGCCTTGAATGGCATTTCGCGTGGCAATGGTCATCGATAGAAATCTCTCAAGATGACACTTCGCTAAAAACAATGGAGCCACCAATCGGGATCGAACCGATGACCTGCGGTTTACAAGACCGCCGCTCTACCAGCTGAGCTATGGTGGCATATATTGAAATGAGAGTTTCCTCCCAACGTCGTGGATTATAGAAAAAATAATTGAAAAGCAAAATTTTTTACCGCTCTTCGCTTATTGTCTTTCTAAAAGCACAAATGGTGCCAATGGGTGGAGTCGAACCGCCGACCACAGGGTTATGAGTCCTGTGCTCTACCGCTGAGCTACATTGGCACGGAGTGTATAGTATCTAAAAAAACATTTTTGCAAGCACATTTTTCATTTTTATTTTTGGTAGTAGAGAGGGTATATATCTTCGTGTAATATCACGTCATCTTCTTTTCTGGATACACTAGATATAATTATTTCTGATTGTCTCAAAATACTCTTCAAAAAAAGAAAAGAGAATCTTGTTTTTTTTGTTCTTTTATTATCATCAGAATATGCTTCGAACTATCGCCTACGTCATCTTTTTGTGCACAGGGATTTTTGCCTTTGCTCTCATCGTACTTTTTTTCCGTTCACAGGATGTTACTTTGCCTCCAGTTAATACCGGAGATGCCCAAGTCGTATCTTCTGGTAAAACGCTCGATGCTATAAAAAAAGCTTATGCTTTTAAAGCTTCATGACAAAAGGATATTTTCGGGGTCTCAGTATTTCGTTTGGATGTTGATATTCGGACATCTGACAGGATTCGTATGTATGTTTTCCGTGATGACTATGCAACTATTAAGAAAAATCTTCTCCTTCTCGACAGTATTTACACCTTTACAGAAGTAGAAGAACCATTTGGGAAAGTTTTTTTCCTCAACGATAAGGTGGCAAGCGATCAAATTGTACGTTTTGTGACTAAGGTGGATGGGGTTGTTCTGGGCTTTGAAGTGCTCAAAGACGAGTATACTCGTCTAAAGGGTTTACTTTTACAATAATCTTTTATACTAGCGAGGTATTATTTAATTCTTTTTTCCTATGTCAAAGAAACACCAATTGACCCGTGAAGGTCTTGAAAAGCTCCAAAAAGAACTTGAGAATCTCCAAAGTGTGACTCGTGTAGAAATCGCAGAGAAACTCAAAATCGCTATCGCATATTGAGATCTCTCAGAAAACTCTGAGTATCAGTCAGCTCGTGATGAGCAGGCAGCTGTCGAAATGCGTATTTCTGAAATCGAAGAAATCCTCGATAGTTATGAGATTCTTGATGTCGACAAAAAGGCAAAGAAAAATAACACCGTGACTATCGGAAGCACATTTACGCTCAATGTGGATGGTGTGAAAAAGGTCTACACGCTGGTGGGAAGCACAGAGGCAGATATCCTACAAAACCGTATTTCTAATGAATCACCTATTGGTATGGCAGTCATCGGGAAAAGTGCTTGAGAAACTATTGTAGGGGTTGCTCACGCAGGACCCTTCGAGTACAAACTTCTTGATATCGCATAGTTTATGGATTCTTTTTTTCTCAATTACATTATCTTCATTCCATTTGTTGCCTATGTTGTGGCGACAGTGTTAAAGGGGGTATTTTTGTGGAAGAAAGATGTATTTAATGTGAGTATGATGCTCTCAACAGGAGGTATGCCAAGCGGACATTCGGCACTGGTTTCAAGTATTGCTACGGCTGTGGGAATAAAATATGGCCCATTTGATGATCTGTTTGCGATTGTTCTCGTGTTTGCGGCCATTGTTATCTATGATGCGATGAATATTCGATATCAATCAGGTCTCCATGCTCACGCACTCAATAAGATCCACGGGCAAAAACAACTCAATGAATCTCTCGGACACCTTCCTTCAGAGACATTAGCGGGAAGCATTGTTGGTGTTTTGGTGGCAGCAATCCTGATGTATATTTAAAATAATGTTTTTTTATTTTCCCCTCGTAAGGAGGGGATTTATTATTATTTTGTAATAAAATAAATATTTTGCAAGTAAGAAGAGGGCTATCTTTATTGATTCATTGATTCTCAGGGTATACTGAGAGGGCACTGTTTTACTTCTTTTATTTTCGTTTTATGTACTCTCTCAACAGAGCTCAGCTCATCGGTAATATTACCGTAGACCCCGAGGTTCGAGCGCTCCCAAATGGGCAGCGTGTCGCCAATTTTTCTCTTGCGACCAATCGTCGCTATACAGATAGCTCTGGGGTACAACAGGATGTGCCAGAGTATCACAATGTTGTGATGTTTGGCAAGCTCGCAGAGATCGCAGAGCAGTACATCCATAAAGGAAATAAGCTCTATGTAGAAGGTCGTATCCAGACACGAAGCTGGGAAGACCAAGCAGGCCAGAAAAAATACAAAACTGAGATAGTCGCAGAAGAGATGATCATGCTCACGCCAAAAGGAACTCCTGCGGAATGAGGTCATTTTGGTACTGCACCTGCTTCTCAGAATGGAGGGGATACTCCAGTACATACGACCATTCCTCCAAAAGAAGAACGAGTATCAATCGAGGATGTTCCTTTTTAGTTTTTTAATAATTCTCTATGTCTACTCGTAAAACTTCACCAAAAAAACCATCAACTAAACCATCAATCACAGAAATACAAAAAAATACATTCAATATTCGCTCCAGCATTGCCTATATTACCATGATGGGTTGGATAATTTCTTATTTTTTCCTTTCGAACTCAAAGACGAACAATGAGTTATTTCATATCAAACAATCTTTCGGGCTTCATATGACTCTGCTTGCGTGTGAAATATTTGCTTACTTTTCACTCATCCCATATTTTCTCCTTCCATTTATCTGGTTTCTCTACATAATAGCTATCATAGTTTATGTCATCCAATCCGGAAGCGGAAAGCAGTCAAAAATTCCATTTTTGTGAGATAAATTTCAGGAGTGGTTTTCATTTTTATAGGAAACGAAAAGTGTTGACATAATAAAAATAAATTTATAATAAAAATATGGAAACACTCGGAAAGATATCTTCCTCAGAAGGACAGGTTTTTGAGGTTTGTACTGGTATTTCACCTGCGTTGATTGATCGGCTCATTCATGCCTCATGACAGGAGGATGAGGCTTTGATAAAATTTACAGGAGATCCCAAAAGATTTGCGGATAGACGTGCAACGGAACAATGGCTCCATGAAGAGGGGAGGAAGACTTACACATTAACGCCTGAAGCGGATATTAATACGTTAGCATGATTTGCATGGTTGAGGGCAGACCCAAAGATTCATATACCCGATAGTAGTACAGATGGGGAACTTCTTGAGAAATACAGAGCAACTGAAGGGGATGGAACCCATACAGTAGCGGCTCGTTTGTATGGGGATTTTCGTGGAAAAAAACTCGCGACACCATTTATGTGTATGGTTCATCAGGATTATATGTCGCGCACGAAAGGAGCAGTTTCGGGTATAATCGCAGACATTCATCAGGATAATATTGCCTCTCAAAAGCTTTTTCAGAGGCTCGGATATCAATTGCTCTGACCAAAGTGAGATCGTACTCTCTGGATTCTCGATGCGGCTCATATGGGAAATATACAATAAAAAACCCCTCTTTTTAGAGGGGTTTAAAATATATATAAAAGAATTATTCTCCAGCTTTTTTAGAGTTCAAGAGAGCCTTGGTACCACCTTTCTTGATAGGTACAATCTTACATTCGACATGATGACGAACATTCTTGTCGAACTTTTTGTATTTTTTTGTCTTATCCATGTCTACTGGATTGACACGGAGGTATCCGCACTCGCGACCTGATTCGAGAGAAACGAGTTTAAACTTTTGTCCTTTACCTTTTGCCATATGAAATAATTAGAAAAACAGGGGTATTATAGAGATATAGATTTTTTTGCAAATGTATTTGTACTATGTTTTGTTTTTCTCTAATCGGACCACTGTTTCGATATGATGCGTATGCGGAAACATATCAACCGGAGTGACATTTGTGAGGGTGTACTCATTCTCTCCACAGAGGATGATGAGGTCTCGAGCAAGAGTGGCAGGATTGCAGCTGACATAGATGATTTCTTCTGGAGAGAATTGTCTGATAATATCGGGAGCATCTGGATGCATACCAGCACGAGGGGGGTCGATAATGATAACGTCTGGATTCTTTTGTGTTCATTGTTTCCAATCCTTCAGGAAATTCTCTACCGGAGCATTGATGACTTCAACATTTGAGATGTCGTTTTTTTCAAGATTTCTCCTATTATCCTCACTTGCCGAAGCGACAATCTCGACAGAATACACTTTTTGTGCTTGTCGTGCCACTATCATTCCGATAGTTCCAGTCCCTGCATAGAGATCAAAGATGACCGGATTCTTTGTTTGAATGAGATTTTTCGTTGTCGTATAGAGGACTTCAGCACCCAATGTGTTGGTCTGAAAAAAACTCCGAGGACTGATATCGAAGATGAGATCAAAGAGTTTCTCAGAAATAGTGGGATTTCAGCTGATAAGCTCATAGTCTCCTTGGACGATGTCGGCTCGTCACGTATTATGGAGGAGGTAGAATGCATCAACCGCTATCTTTTTTTCCTCAAAAACATGAGTGAGGGATTTCAATGCTGTACGAAAATCCTCTACGACGGAGTCAGTTTTTTCTCAGAGAAAGTCTGTATTGACTGAGAGAATCACCATAGTTTCATCAGTCTTTTTGCCTCGTCGGATGACAAGGTGACGCCAGAATCCTTGATACATTTTGGTGTCATAGGTGGGGAGTCGGCTTTCTCGCGCAAATTGATCGAAAATTTGGAAAAGAGTATTTGTAATATCGTCCCCGAGAACACAATAACTACAGTCTATGATTCTATCAAATTGTGCTGGAGCATGAAAGCCAAAACGATATTCCTCATGGACTCACTCTCGTCCAGAGATATATTTTCCCCAGCTAAACTCGACTTTGTTGCGGTATCCGTGGATTTCTGGTGAAACTTCAATCGGATGCCAAGTGGTATCTTTGGTCAGCTCTGGTGTATGATGAAAGACTTCTCGGATCTGTTGTTCTTTTATTTTTGTTTGCTCTTCATACGGAATAGGGAGCCATCGGCATCCTCCGTATACTTGGAAATGTTCAGGAAGTGCCTGTTCGAGAGGGGATTTTTTCACGACATTGAGGATTTGTCCTTCAATCCGATTTGACCGATTTTTTACTACACGGATATCGACAATACTTCCGGGGATTGCTCCTCCAGAAATAATAATTCTTTTCCCAGATGTTGGGTCGGTAGCTAGACCAGTGCCTCAGAGGATCAGTTTTTCTACGGTAATATTTGAGAGTGTCTCGTTCTTTTTCATGGGCTAATTTATAAAATAATATCTCGTTTCTTTCTTTTCGCATGTGGGTCAGAAAAATCCTCATCACAATCATAGATTTTTACCCCATCGCGCTCAATATGATTTCTGAGGACTATCTCAGTACTTTCATAGTGGATACAGGGTGTTTTTCGAGAGATGCTGAGTTTTTGATGAAGAATGGAATTGATTTGAAGCAGTTTTTTTTCATTAATCTCTCCAGAGAGTGCAATATCGATATCTGAAGTCGGTTTTGCATTTCCGAGCGCATGGATTCCAAAAATCCACGCTTCCTGTATCTCGGAATATTCCTTTAATACTGCTCGTATTTTATCGAGAAGCTGGAGGGTAATGTAGGGGAAATGGACATCGTAGGAGGTACGACGAGAATTCATCAGGCGAGACATGGAAGAGATTGATTACTTTTTAATTTTTCATAGGAGTTCCATCTCGGAGCATTGCCTCATGGACAGAGTGAGCCGCGAGGCATCCTTCTGCGGCAGACATAATCGTTTGTCGAAATTTTGCTGAATTGGTGGTGACATCTCCGGCGGCGTAGAGTCGATCGTTTGAGCTTTTTTGATGGGTATCAACGACGATACATCATTCTTCATCAGTTGTGACTCAGAGATCTTTGATAAGTTCGATACTTGGGACTGATCCGACTGCGACGAAGACGCCCTGTGTTGGAATAATTCTTCCATCTGTTGTTGTCACAGATTCAACTCCGAATTCACCATTGATTTCCGCAAGTTCTGTATTGAAAACAATCTCCATATTGGATTCTTGCATCACTTTATCCACCCAGATTTGTTCAGCTTTTGGTTTGTCTTTTCGGACCAGGATTTTGACGCTCTTGCAGAGATGAGCGAGATAGAGCGCTTCCGTAAAGGCAGAATCACCACCACCAACAATGATGACATCACGACCACGGAAAAAGTTGCCATCACAGGTCGCACAATAAGAAACACCCGCCCCGAGAAGTCTGTCTTCACCTGGAATATTCAAATGTCTGTAGGCATTACCAGTCGCATAAATCAGATAATCACAGGTGTATTCTTCTTTTCGAGCCGTCGTAATCAAAAAATTTCCTTTGTCTTTTGCGCTTTGAATTGATACAACGGTATCATAGGTTATTTCAGAGCCTGATACTTTCGCGTGCTCTTCAAATCGACGCATAATATCGCCCCCAGATTCTGAGAGAGTTCCTGGATAGTTTTCGACACAATGCGAAGTAGCAAGTGCTCCACCTGGCTGAGCACCGATGATGAGATTTTGGATACCATAGCGACTGGCATACATACCTGCAGGAAGACCAGCAGACCCAGTTCCGATGATGATAAGAGGGTAGTGTTTCATAATTTTTATTGTAAACAAATTAATTTCCTAAAAATGTTGCAATACCTGAGAAACCGAGGAAAGCAATGATGCCTATGTAAAAACATATTACTACTCCAATAAGACTAAAACCGAGTATTCCAATAATATTTGTATTCTTTGTTACACGATCGAGAGCGATATACCAGAGAACAAGTGCTGTATACGTAGAGAGTCCGAGAGCAGTGGTAATATCTCATCTTACATATTTTGAAATGATAAATGCTCTCCAAAAATTCATTGCCAAAATCCCGAGAATTCCCAAAAGAATGATAATTCCAAATGTGATAAATGCAGGACCTGTCCATCCACGTGCTGATGCATCAATATTTTTTTCTATGATCCCAATAAACACACTAATAATAATTCACCCAACAGTCATAATCCACGGAAGAAGTGTCACGATAAAAGCTTTTTTGGGTGATTTTGTCGCTTGTTTGATAAAATCATAATATCTCACAAAAGGAATCCATGAAATTTTGGAAGTAGCTTTTTTATGATAGTGCTTATTGAGAAGACTGAGACCGTAGGAGCTTATGCAATAGAGAATAACAGGAAGAGCAATATATAAAAAAACAGCCATCAATATACCAATAATATCAAAACCGAGATTATTACTCACAGATGCCATTTCTTGTGAAAGAGCATTTGGTGCGACATCCAGAGCAAAGAGCTGGGTAGTTAAAATGAAAATTGGTGCAAGAAGAATTTTTTTCATACGAAAAAGAAAGAAATAAGTACTGGAAGTATACAGACAGTATCACGTATGTAAATAAAATATTGTCAGATTCTGACTTCACTTTCCAAAGAATTAACTATACTTGCTGTATATGTGACGACGCAAACAAGTTCTCTGACTAACACACACTACACAAACTATGATTGTTGGTGTTGTACTCGTATTTCTCGCTGTACTGGTATTCTTTGCTGATAAAGACTATTTAAATCGGTATTTGACACCACTTTTTGGTACTCATTTTCGATGGTTTTTTTCTCCCGTCGCTCTTCTTACAGGACTCCATATGTTTATTGGTAAGAGCTCTTTTGATATGCGACGAGGTGGGGGACTGGTTCTCTTCTGGCTTTCGAGTGTCTCTCTTTGGAGTTTTATTTCTGATGATTATAATACCAAAAAACTCTTCTTTGATGTGCACGAGCCCCTCGTGCGTACATTTGATACGATTCCTGCCATAACACTGATTGTGGGATGTCTCGCGTTTGCGTTCTACCTCCTTTTCCATATTTCTTATCGTCGTATCTTTGGGAAAATGAGTGATGCAACAGGATATGTCTACCAAAAACAAGTTGAAGCTCTCAATACTTTCGGTGAATCGCTCCGAGAAAAACAGCAAGAAAAAAAGAAGGAGCCCATTTCTGATCGTCGTATCAAAGATAGAAACACAACGCTCAATTCTACGATTGAGAAACTTTCCTCAAATAAGCAGGAGATACCAGAAAAACTTTCATTCTTTGAAAAAATCCGCACGAATGGAGGCCTTCTCTCGAAACCAGAAGGGGTTGTTCCTGTACAGCAGAAAATCCCCCTTTCTTCCGGTACACGTTCAGTGCCTATTGTAACAAAAAATGTTGCGAGTGAAAAGATTAAAGAGTCACGATTGTTTAAAGGGAATTGGGACTATCCACGGTCAGATCTTCTCTCATTTCACCCCAAAGGAAAGCCTCTGACAAAGGAGGAAATAGAGCTCCAATCGGCTATTATCGAACGTACACTTCTCCAGTTCAAAATAGAAGTACATATGGCAGGTTATCAAGTATGACCGACTGTAACGCAGTATCGTCTCCGTCCAGCGGATGGTTCCAGGCTTAATAAAATAGAAGCCCTAAAAAAAGACCTTACTCTTGCTCTGAAAGCAAAAAATATCCGTATCCAAGCACCAATTCCGGGTCTTGGACTCGTCGGTATCGAGGTTCCCAATGATCGTCGTGATGTTGTCTCTCTTCGAGAAATCATCGAATCACCGCAATTTGCCAAACATCCTTCGCGTCTTGCGATGTGCGTGGGATCTGGCATTGCGGGTGATCCAATCGTATGTGATCTCAAAGAAATGCCACACCTTTTGATAGCAGGTCAAACTGGATCTGGTAAATCGGTGGGAATGAATGGATTTTTGATTTCTCTCCTTCTTCGTAATTCTCCTGCAGAACTTCGAATGATTATGGTGGATCCAAAACGGGTAGAGCTCAGTGTCTACAACGGTATTCCTCATCTTCTTGCCCCAGTAATCAATCATCCCGATAAAGCCCTCAATGCTCTCAAATGGTCTGTTGCAGAAATGGTCCGCCGTTATGATCTTCTCACTGAAGCACGTTGCCGTAATATCTGAGAATATAATACCAAGGCTTCTATTGAAGAAAGGCTGCCCGCGATTGTAATAGTCATCGACGAGCTTGCAGATCTGATGATGAGCGGAAATAAGAAGGAAGTTGAAACAACAATTGCTCGTATTGCACAGATGGCGCGAGCCGTCGGTATGCACTTGATTGTGGCAACACAGCGTCCATCAGTGGACGTGATAACAGGACTTATCAAGGCAAATATTCCAAGTCGTATCGCCTTTACGGTGGCTTCACAAGTCGACTCTCGGACTATCCTCGACCGTGTCTGAGCCGATGATCTCCTCGGGAAATGAGATATGCTCTATTCCCCAAGTGGCATGATGGAGCCAGAGCGTGTGCAGTGAGTCTTTGTCAAAACAGACGAAGTAGAGCATGTGATAAATTATATCAAACTCCATACAGATGCAGAAACTGCGGCAAATATGTATGATATGAGCATTATCGAGGGAGAAAAAAACAATGGTCCTGGCGATATCAACGGTGATGGAAGTGCTGATGAAGAGGATGATATCATTATTCAACAAGCGATTGAAGTGATTCGTGCCAGTGGCAAAGCCTCTACCTCTCTCCTTCAGAGACGTCTCAAGCTCGGTTATGCACGAGCTGCTCGCGTGATGGATGCTCTCGAAGAAATGGGAGTTGTGGGCCCTTCAGAAGGGAGTAAACCACGTGAAATTTATTAAGACAATAGACTTGTTTTTTCTAGCAGGATATAGTAGAATGAATCTATGACCCAAATAGTCACTGCAGATATCCCTGAAAAAGAACGCCTTCTGAAGAATTTTTTTAATGTCATTGGTGTTTACTGAGCTCTCTGGATTATATTTCACCTGACGAGTGTCTTTTTCTTTGGTTTTATCGTGGGTTCGCCACTTCTGGTTGGTATTTTTTTGGGTATCGGAAATATATGGGCGATGATAATTGATGTCCCACTTGGTACTATTCAGCGACAAGTATCTTCGAAAATAATGCTTTCTATAGCAAATGCCATGATGCTTCTTGCGGCAATTATTTTTCTCTATCTCGTTTATTCCTCAGCAGATGATGGCTTCAAATTGAGCGGTGGTATTTTGGAGATTACAAAAAGCTTTTTTTGAACAGGAATTAATATACTTCTCTTGCTGTGCATAGGTATTCTCTATGGTACAATCAAAGAAATTTATGATATTGTAACACTTTCGTATCTCTTGAATCACACAGATCCTTCAGAGTTTGATAAGGTGCTTTCAAAAAATAATATTGCTTTTGGTATTTGATCAGTTATTGGTGTTTTGATTTCTATTCCAGTACTGTGATTTCAGTCACATGCTGTACAGTTTATCCTCTTTCTCCTCATTTTGCTCGTAGTGGCTTCTTGGGTATTTATCCAGTATTATTTTGATAACTCTCATGAAATCTTCAATGTAAATGCAGTCAAAAAACTCCATCTCGTTGAAGAAGTAAAAACGCTCGAGAAGACATCACAAACCTACATTCGTACGACGATGTCAACTTTGGATTTTGAACAGGCAAAAAAATGAATTCAATATCTGGTTTTAAAGCCGAAACAGATTTCCGAAAAATTTGATTGGGAAGATATCTGGCAAAAAACCAAGCAGGAATATCGTATGATTTATACACTTGTTTTTAGTAAGGCATCATTTGTCCCTATTCTTCTTTGGACAACAGGAAGTATACTTTTATTTGGTTGTTGGGATAATGTTGCTACGACTTTCTTTGTGAAATTCCTCGATGAATCTATGCAAAATGTGAGTTGGGTAAAAAATATTATTCGGAGTGGCTTTATATTGATAGGAATTCTTGCCATCCCAGCCTATGTGATGCAGTGATTTTGGATCAAGCAGGCTGATAAATTTGGCCGTTTTCGTATTATTACGGCATGACTCTTTTTGTCTGGCTGAGCCCTGTTTCTTTTGGCTCTCTTTGGCCGTATGGAAAACCTCCTTTGACTCGTTCTGGTGGTCTGCATGGGGCTCTTGAATAGTACTGGATATGCCGCCGGATACCCTATGAGTCAATCTATATTTGCTGACGAATACAATCGATCATTTGCTCGTGAAAACAATACCACCATTATCAATGCCGATGTGGCCGCGGCACCTCTCAAAATACTTAATAACTTTGCAAATGCTGTAGGATTGATATTTTGAGGAGCTCTGATTACATTTTTTGGCTTCACAGGCATGTTTATTATCTATGGATCCATTCTGATGCTATGGGCTGGCTTGAGTCTCAAAAAACGTATACCGTGGAAATTAGGATAACTGTCAAGGTGTTGTAAGGGGGAAAAACTCTTTTCACTTGATTCCATTTTTCAGGTGTGGTACGATGACCAGGTATGAATATCTGGAAGGACATCACCCATCACAAAAAACACCATACTTTGCACGTTTCTCGTGAGTTTTTTGATACCACAGAGGATATATTTGAATGGGTAGAACACAGAGAAAAGAAATTTCAAAAAAAACACCATTGGTTCAAAAAAATTCGTCCGTTCTTTCATTTCATTCTCTTGACGAGCATTCTCTTCTCGGCTCTTCTATTGGTCGCAAACTGGTCTGCCTATACAGCATTTGCCCGAGCTATGCTTGCTCCAGAAAAGCTCATCGAGACGCAAAAATCTATCGAAGGTAGTCTCGAACAGACACAAGTTTTCAATGCTGCACCTTCTGATACTTCTGCACAGACCGCACGTCAGCTTCGAAAGCAAAAAATCATAAAAAGACAACTGATGCAAAAACAGATTGCCACACAAGAAATAGGTCTATCTTATTTTGATCAAGATATTTCAGACGTTTCCCTCTCTCTCGAGATTACGCCCTATGAGGATAGAATTTTGATTCCCAAGATCGGAAAAAATATCCCCTTGGTTAATGTTGAGCATCTTGATGCTTCTAATTCTGAAGAATGGCATAATATATTTATGAAAGAACTCGAGAAGGGAATCATCAAATATCCAGGATCAGCAGATCCAGGGACAGAGGGGAATAGCTTTATATTTGGGCATAGTTCCAATTATCCGTGGGCAAAAGGGGGATACAACGATGTTTTTGCTCTTCTTAATGAGCTCAAGACTGGAGACGAAGTTATTGTCTTCTTTAAACAAAGAAAATACGTCTATGTTGTTCGAGAAAAGAGTATTGTAAAACCAGGGCATGTTTCTTCTCTCGGAGAAATCCCCAATAAGAAACAGCTCACCTTGATGACATGTTGGCCCCTTGGTACGACACTCAATCGGCTCTTGATTATCACAGAATTAAAATCCAATACGCCTGTTGGCAAACAATCATAACCATATTTTTATGACTGAATTTCTCTCCCTTCTCCACAATCCTATTCCCCTGTTTTTGAGCGAATTTTTCTGGGCAGACTTCTGTTCTGTGTGCTTAGTAACAGTGCTTTTTTACCTTATTATTCATCGTCAGGCAACCGTTATGCTCGAAAAGAATATTATCTACAATAGAGGATTGTATAAATTTCGAACTGAAATATATACCGATTATGAGAAAAATTTCTTCGCCCAAGATTAGTCGTTAATATACATACTTTTCCCAACGAAATTGAATCATCTGGCTTACAGAAAAAGGAGGAATTATTTCATTATCCACGAGCAAAGTAATATATTTCTCATCTCCAGGCATTACTTCAATACCCATCAGAATATTCATTCTGAGGGCTTGTTGTAGGATTCTGAGATCATGAGAGCTACGAATCGGAGGAGTGACCATGCCATACGGATTTTTCTGAGAATCTTTTGTACCGAGAAACCTCTTATCTTTTTCACACCAGAGGGCATGTCGAAGCGAGATGCTTGCAGTGATTTGTACAGTTTTTGGTAGAGTGTAATTCTTGGCCAGGCTGTCCTCATACCCCTGATCCCTATAGTATTCTCGCAGAAGTTCAGCGCTTGTAGCAAGAGAGATACCGCGTATATGTCCTCGGTATGATATGTTTTCTCGGGCTTTTTGGATGGTTGCTCTGACGAGTTCAATTTCCTGTTCTGGTGAAAATTGCTGCACCCAGTCATCGTAGCCTTTCCAAGAGTTTTCAGGGGTAGTAAGTGTGATGATCTCACCATCGAAATCCCACGTATCAACCGGAAAAGATTGCCATGCAAATCTGGCTGAATTATCGGGAATAAAGAGTATTCTATCGTCAAAAAATTGCCACATACTACTCAGGGAGATTTTTCCTATAGTGCATCCAATCAACATAGAAGATATGGAGGATGGAAGCAAGTGGTACTGAAATAAGTACACCGATCATGCCCCCGAGTGTAGCACCGACAAGCGTCATGAGGAGGATATAGAGCGGAGAGAGATTGAGAGTACGGCTCATCACCATAGGTACCATAATATTTCCTTCTACCCACTGGAAAAATGCATACAGCCCTGAAATTGCCACGAGTGAACCAAGGCCTGATTCAGGTGCGACGAGCACCATCAAAAAAGCGGTCAACCAAGCAAAAAGCGGTCAAACATAAGGAACAAACTCCATCATACCAGCGATAAGGGCGAGAGCAAAAATATTTTCTACAGGCACTCCAAAGAGCGAGATAATCCACAAACCAATGAAGTTCAGTGAAAACATCAACCCTACAAGCTTTGTTTGTCATTTGAGCCAAGAGTGAAGGGCATTACCTATAGCGTCTTGTCGGTGTTTGAAATACTTACCGAGGTCCCGAGGGAGTATTCGGAAAAACCATTTTAGGAGACGCTTTCTCTCGAGAAGTGTCAAAAAAGTGATGAGAAAAAAGAGAACAATAAAAACAAGAGTCGAAGTGATACTAGAAGCAAAAGAGAGACCAATATTGGATACCTGTCAGAATCCTTTTTTTGTGAGAGATTGCAGAAGTCCCAAATTCTCTGTAATATTGGTGGTAATAAGTGATGTCTTCTCCTCGCTGAGGATCATACGAGCAATTATATTTGTATCAAACTCATTACGGATGATTTTTCCAGCATGGAGCGGGAGTGAATCAAGAAAAGGGAAGTCATTTTGTGCCTGAGTTTGTACTACTGAAATACCTCTTTCGAGAGTCTGTTTGGTATTGTTTCCGAGGTCGACAAAGATAGGCACAATAGCGAGTACAAAGAGGGAAACAAATACTCCGAGTGATCAAAAAGCTATAAGAATTGCCAGAGAGTCAGGGATTCTCCATTTTCAAATATGTCATCTCCCAAAAAAGCTCACAAATGGTGAGAGAAGAAGTGCTATAAAAACAGCTCCACCAAAGAGGAAGAGAATTGATTGCAGCGTGTAGAGGAGCCATACAATCAGTGCTATCCCGAGTATGATGCATACTTTGAGGATAAATTCGCGTGTTTCTGTTGAGAAAAGAGTTTCTTTCATACAGAGAGTATACTCCAAAATACTCTTTTTTACAAATAAATTCTTGATTTTTTATTCTTTTTCGGGTTTGGGTGATTTTTTTGGTAGTTTATTATTGAAAAAAAACGTAAGACAGGTACTATGAATTCAGGAAGAGTAAAAAAGTTATTATTTATACCCCCTGGCATGAAGAGACAAAAGTATATACAGCGCACTAATCATACTAGGCTCTACCTCCTTCTCCTTGTGGCTTTATTAGCTGCAATCTTATCGCAGAACATTGATAGAGTATCTAATATTGACATATCATATATTTTTAGACACCACTCATATCAGACAGTCCCATACACAGCGCCAAAGAAGAAGCAATATACTGCCGAAGAAACATACCCACCTTCCTCTGCACAATTACCAGAAAAACTTATCAGTCCTATTATCATTTGGCCAACGACTACCAAATTAACAATACAAGAAAAGCTATTTTTGCAAGAATCAAATCCATTTTGAATTATTTTCAAGAATAATAATCTCCAAAATGATAAAAAAAATCTCATCAATCTGATAAATGAGGTAAAAACTCTTCTTAAAAGAGATGATATTTTCTTTATAGCTGATTTAGAAATAGGCACAAATTTTAATGGTATACTAAAAGTACGCAATGTATCAAGAGCCTACAAGTTTGGCTTGAAAACAAAACAAGATTTGGAGTGAACAAAAAAAGAGATTTATGAGAGTTGAGTAGAGCTGGGTCGTGAATTACACAAGATATGATTTAATATGGTATTGGCACCAGTTGTTGATGTACAGGAAATGTGACTCGAAACCAAAAATTTTGATAAGGAAAATTGGAACTGATTGGCTCGATGGAGGACTCTCTCTGATGATCCTCAAATTGTGACTATTTTAGCTGAAGAATTCACACGAGGAATACAAGAACAAAAAATATTTGTCACGTATAAACATTTTCCAGGGCTATGATCATCAAATGTGGATAGTCACTGAAAAATGCCAACTATACACAAAACACTTGAAGAATTATACAAAAGAGAATTACTGCCTTATTTGGAGCTTGATAAGAAAAATGTAAATTTTGTTATGATAGGACATGCGATGTTGCCTGCATTGGATAAAAATTCTGTTTCCACATTTTCGAAAGATACTATAAACTTTTTAAAATATAAACTCTGATTTGATGGATTTGTCATATCAGATGCTCTCAATATGGGCGCCCTATCTGGCAACATGACCGAGAGGTGTGAAAAAGCATATAATGCATGAATTGATATACTACTACCATTCTTTGGGAATATTAGCAATGAAGAAAAAATGAAGTGCATTAATGCTCCTGGTTCTGAAAAAATGAGAGAATTTAATACAAAATTCATTCAGTACAAAAAAATATTTTTTACAGAATAGATAGCAAAGCCTGGAAATGTAGTGAATTATCGAAAAATCTTTCGAATTTTGCTGATACACTGTAGGAAAACGAGGATAATGGGTCTCAAAACGATTATTTTTTCTGATGGAAGTATGACTTTTTTTGGAGCAAATCGCATTTTAAAAGCTGTAACTCCAGCCAGCTTATCTCATTCTTGCGAGGAAATACCGAGAAAATCGTATTCTGCGCAACCTCGACGAATCGTTTCACGCATTGCTTCCCATTGCAGGAGATAGGTTCCATGATCACGACGTATTTCTTGGGAATCGGGACTTGCTCCATAATAATAAATTCCATGATGGCCAGCATAGACAAATATGCCAGCAGCATGGAGTGTGTTATCTTTTGTGACGAAGAGAAGTCATCCAGCATTATTTTTTTCCAGTACTGCTACAAACTTTTGATAGTAGGAGAGACTATTGTGTGAAAAATTATCTCGTTCTGTTGTTTCTTCGAGAAGTGAGAAAAAGAGCTCTATATTCGTCTGTCCTCATTTTTTGTTGCCTGGAAGTGTATATGGGGAGATGGATTCACCTTGTGCCCAATATGTTGTCAGTCCTCGTCGCTCAGCAACACGGATATTATACCGCCCTTTTTCATGAAAACATTGTATGAGCATATCTTCCGTCATATCAGACAGAGGGGTGACGGCGGTTGTTAGCTCTAGAAATCGTCGGAAAGGAGCCTTTTCTCACCCTCATCCAGCTCATGTTATTGGTTCAACCTGGAGAAAAAGATCAGAAGGGGAGGATATTTTTGCACGTATATCACTGAGAATATCTGACGAGAGGAGATCCCCATCTACCCCGAGAATATAGAGCCCCGTAAAATGCCCCCATATTTTCCTACGCTCTATCACAATAGAAACATCTCACACAGTATAGGGTATGACTTCTGCTTGTTTTGTTTGAGTGAGAATATCAGCCCAAAGAGGGGATTGCCAAAAACTCGTAAAATTATTTCTTGACATAATATAATTTATATTGTATAGTATGAGTGTATTTCGTTCATAATCTTTTTTTATGGCTTCCGATACGCTCCACACACCATACTCAATTCAACTCAAAAAGCAATACAGAGACACGCTACAGATTATTATCTCTGGAGAACTGGACGAAACAAATGCAGATATTGCCTTTGCAATTCTTGAATCAGAGATCGTCGAGCAGCCAGAATACAAACATATTGCGTGTGACTTTGGTCAACTCGCCTATGCAAATTCCAAAACACTTGGCTATCTCACAGATTTTATCGCTCGTACGCATCGTCTCGGCAAGACTATTTCCTTTGATCGAGTTCACCCAAAGACACAGTATATCTTTGATATGATAGGACTTTCAAAGGTGGTGGATAAAACACTCTCATAAATATGTCTCAACCAGTACAACCACAAGATGCCTTTGTGGCACATATCTTGCGCGATATCGCCGAGTTGCATGATGAACCGCTGGTGTCTACTTCAAGAAAAACAGCTGGAAGAGTTATTGCTCTCTCTCAGAGTGATTTGAGTGAGCTCTCTCTCGAACAATTGATGCATATTGTCAGTGTCGGAAGAAGCGGGTCTCGCAGTGCTCTTTTCGAAGATGTACGGAGACATCTTTTTGTAGAAAGGGGAGATAAAGCAACTCCAAAAACAAATCTTATCCCGACTGATATCGATGATCGTCTGATGGCGGCACTGATTATTTTGCAAAAATATCCCCAAAATATCCCAGAAATGCTCAGTGCACTCTGGGAAATTCGGAGTCTCTTGCAAAAATATATCACCGAGCATCATCTCGAAACCTCTCGATTATCCTCATCTCACTATGATGCAGAGGTAGTCAGACTTCGAGATATTGTCCAAGAAATAGGAGAGTATGCTCTCGCTCATAGGGTGCCAAAATCAGATCCAACTATGGAGACATACCTTTTTTCTGGAGAGGAGAAAGATCTCCGCTTGTTTCTCCAGGATCCCTACACACTTTTTCTCGATGTAGGATATGATGTGCGTGATAAACATATCCAAGAATTCATTTGATTACTCAAAAAGAACAAACATACCAGTATTGTATTGCGACATAACTTTCCCAAAAAAACTCGATTTCTAGAGAAATTATTGCAAGCAATTCGAGCATAGATTTATTTCAAGAAACATATCAGGGGAAATATTAGTTGCATATTCTAAATTAATTGTATAATACACAAATATATTTTTAGTTTTTTCTATGCCTCACCGATCCCACCTATTCGACCATAATCCATTTGCTGCAGAAATAATCGATGCTACCATATCAGATGGTTATTCCGTCGGAGAATGTCGTTCCTTTTATCGTCAACTTATTGGGGATCTCACACACTTACAGGAAAGCCCTCTCTACCTCCTCAATAATGTACTGACGCACAATATTAGTTCTCTTCAAAAACTGCTTCCAAAAGAAGAGAGTCAAGGAGAGTTATTCCCTGAAACCGAGACTTCTTGGGATAAGTTTCGTAAAGATGTCGTAAATCGACTGACAGCTACAGTAATGATTGTCCAAAATTTCCCAGAACAGATTCCATCTGTATTTCCTTATTTGATGTATATTTTATCTATTGTAGAGGAGAATCTTTGAGAAAATCCAGAAGGTTCAGATACCACAGATACTTCAAAAGCTCATAAAGAGGTGGCAGAAATTCGAAATGTTATTCAAAAAATCGCAGAGTGATGCTTTACAAGAATGGTCCCAAAAGCACGAATTTCATATTCTATGTATTTGTATTCTAGAGAAGAGGCACATCTTGAAAATCTTTTGCAGAATTTTCACACCGCTTTTGAGCCATCGTTTGTAGATCATCGATGACATCCAAAAAAAGCACTCCAAGATGAAGAAGAGGTGGTTGGATTGATTGATGGGATCATCAAAAATGGACACACGGAGCGAGTGCTCCAGTATGAATTTCCAAAGAAAACCCGGTTTGTTACCGCATTCTTAGAGCTTCTGCGCGAACGCTCTTCGCAATAATTATTGTTGATACTGCGCGAGTTCTTCTCGTGCTTTTTCTATCTGTCTGAGAGTCACTTCTTTTTTCTCTTGAGTGAGACGGATGACGTTTTCTGGTGCTTTTCCGGCAAAGCTCGGGTCAAGGAGTTTGATTTCTAGCACTCGGACATAGTCTTCTTTTTCTGCGATAAGTCGATGAAGTCGCTCGATATCATCATCGTGATTACAGATACTGGTATCGACAAATATCTCGACTTCTCACGCGATGCCGTAGGTGTATTTTTCTCGCTCGAGGTCATCTTTACTGAGTGTAAATGAGATAGATTGAGCCTTGCCGAGACCACTGATAAGTTTGGTATTTTTTTCTAATACGATACGATCTCGAGGATTCACATAGAGGACGATATCGACGAGGTCTCCTGGCTTGATACGACGCTCTCCACGAATAGTGCGGATAGTCGTCACGACATCAAAGACAGACTTGATAGAGGTCTCACTTTCTCTATCGAGAGGGTAGTCACAGGTAGGCCATTCAGATGTCATCAGGAAATCTTTTGGTTTCTCGAGGTCACCAGCAATGCTCTGAGTGAGGGCTTCAGTGATAAAAGGGATATACGGATGCCAGAGCTTTAAGAGCGTGAGGAGGGTATACATCATCACTTCTTTACCATACTTGCTTTCTTCTTTGACGAGCTTGAAACACTCGATAGCGTAGTCGGCAAATTCATCACGGGTAAATGAGACGAGTTTCTCGCCCATTGCTGAGAAATTATCCTCCTCCATTCCCTCGGTGACATCATCACGGGTATGTTTGAG
This sequence comes from uncultured Candidatus Peribacteria bacterium, assembly GCA_964521495.1. GTDB lineage: Bacteria > Patescibacteriota > Gracilibacteria > BD1-5 > JAGOOR01 > JAGOOR01. The sequence goes on from CAZFTF010000002.1 coordinate 89,715, forward strand.
ACGAGAGAGGATCCATCGCTCATAGTCGAGCAGTTTATCCCAGTTTTTTGTGAGCGTTTTCTCGAGTTTCCGTGTATCCATTTCCATTATTTCTTCTTTCTTCTTTTTTATTTCTTCTTTTTGTTCAGCACAGTTCATCCACACAAATCGTGCGACATTCCAGAGCTTATTGAGGAAAATCTGATTATTCTTGACCACATCACGACTAAATCTCATATTGTTCCCCGGAGTATTGCCGATGACTATCGCGAGACGGAGAGCATCTGCAGAATATTCTCGGATCATCTCAAGTGGATCAACCCCATTTCCGAGTGATTTAGAGAACTTGCGACCCTGGTCATCCGTGAGGAGACCGTGGAGGTAGACTTTTTTAAACGGTGTCTGATTGGTGAGACCGTAGCCGAAGAGGAGCATTCTCACGACCCAGAAGAGGAGGATATCATGTCCTGTTTCGAGGACTTGCGCTGGATAGTATTTTTCAAACAGTTTTCCAGGATTCTCAAAAGTCCAATCGAGGACAGAGAAAGGCCAGAGAGCCGAGCTAAACCAGGTATCCAAGACATCACCATCACGGACAACATTTTTCTCGCCATGTTCTTTCATGAGTTGTTTTGGATCTTCGGTGACACCGAGGAGCTCACCCGTTTCAGCGTGATAGTATGCTGGTATCTGATGTCCCCACCAGAGCTGACGACTGACACACCACTCATGGAGATTGTTCATAATTCCCTCAAATATTGTCGCGTAGCGACCAGGAATAATCTCAAATTCTTCATTTTTGTACCCTGCCATCACTTTTTCTGCCATTTTTTTGCTATCGACGAACCATTGCGTCGAGACAATAGTCTGCACTCGTACCCCACCGCGCTCAGAGTATCCGACAGGGGAGACGTGAGGAGAGACTTTGATGAGATTACCTTTTCCACGCAGCATATTGACGATCATCTCACGAGCTTCAGTATCCTTTTTTCCTGCAAAAATACCTGTATTCTCCATCATCACCCCGTCATTATCGATTACACGATAGTCTACGGGGAGCCCATGACGTTTTGCGGTCTCAAAGTCGGCAGGATCATGAGCAGGAGTGATCTTTACCACACCTGTTCCAAATTCCATATCTACCATTTCATCAGCAATAATCGGAATACGTTTATTGACGAAGGGGAGTATGACCTCGTGTCCGACGAGTTTCTTGTAGCGCTTATCGCGAGGATTGACGGCAACCGCTTGGTCAGCGAGCAATGTCTCAGGTCGAGTGGTTGCAATAATCAGTTCTTTGTCGATACCATGCACGAAATAGGCAATCTCGTAGAGAAACCCGGGCTCATCTCGGTATTCAATTTCTGATTTTGAAATAACAGTTTTATCTTTTGGGCAATAGTTGACCATATATTCTCCACGATAGATGAGACCATCATTGTAGAGTTTGACGAATGTTTTGGTGACGAGGTCATTGTTTGCTTTATCCAGTGTAAATCGCTCGTGGTCCCAGCTCACACTCGCGCCCATCTGGCGCATCTGGCTCGTAATAGTCTTGTGAGAATTTTCTTTCCATTCCCAGACTTTTTCGAGAAATTTCTCTCGCCCGAGGTCTTCTCGATGAATCCCTTCTTTTTGGAGATTTTTTGCGACGACATTTTGCGTTGAAATACCCGCATGATCTGTCCCAGGCACCCAGAGTGTCTCATCGCCTTTCATACGACGGTAGCGCACCATCACATCCTCTATCGCGAGCATCAGAGCATGCCCTGTGTGCAGGACTCCTGTGACGTTTGGAGGAGGGAGGGGGATATAAAATGTCTTACCTGTGCGAGATTTGTGAGGGGCATAGCAGCCTTTTTCTTCCCACATTTTTGCGAGAGAATCTTCAAAGATTGAAGGAGTATAAACTTTAGGGAATTCCATATGCGAGACATTATAGAGACAGAGAACAGAATGCAAAATGGAAAATAATTTCTTTTCCCGTCATTCTCGGGCTTGACCCCGTCATTCCCGCGAAGGCGGGAATCCAGGTCAAACTAATAATTCCATTTGAAAAAGTACTTCGTGAGTAATGTCCTGGATCCCGGGTCGCGTACGGCTGACGCCTCACTTGCCCGGGATGACGGAGACAGGACTCTCGTTTCGGAGTGGCGAGAGAGAAACTATAAATACATTTGACAAATACAAATAATGTATATAATATGCATCCACAATTACCTGTGGAACACACAATTCATTTTCTATTTTCTCCACGTATGCACCCGCCACCCCGCCCCTTTTCTCCGTCACTGACCCTCAAAAAATCCAAAATACAGACGTAAAATACAAATCCACTTGTCCGCGATACTCATCAAATAAAAATACACATCTCTTATCCGCCTCGTCGGATCCTCGCCATTTGTGCATGCACGGACAGGAGCTCTTTTTTGACTCTGTCGGGGGGACTATGAGGCACGCTTTATCTCTTTATTTCACTTCCCATGAACTCTCTTTCGTCGTCTTATCCACACTCTCACAATACTCTCACGCATCACACACTAAGACATGACGCACAGAGTTCGTCGTTTTCGACTCACTTACTCCAGTGGCTTTTACTCGTCAGTATTGTTCTCTCGATTTTTCTGGTAGCACTTTTTTGCACACACCCTATGACCGCGCAGACGCTGATCTCAGATTTCTGGACGGGGGTTGATGGAGTCCGTATACTCCTCTAGTAATTGACAGAGGCGAGGATTGCCTATAATCCGCAAACATATCTTCATTTTTCTATGGATATTTCAGCAGAACCCCTAGCGCCTACATCTAGTCCAGCAAATTCAGAAACAGATCGTATATCTTGGAAAGTCAAAGCTCTGATGGCTGCACTCTGCGCTCTCGGCGTCATCGATGCTATCCAGGATATGACATACCACAAACAATGAGATCAAACGCATGAAGTAGAGATAAAAGAGGAGAAGTAAAACTCGCATAATGTACTTGACAAAGTATAATAATTGGTATATTTGATAATGTTCTTTCGAAAAACAGAAAGAAATCTATTTTTAATTTTTTATTATGCAAACCGCAAAAAATGCCATCGCTCTTGTTGGTATTTTGATAGTAAGTTTTTCTTTTGGTGTTTCTCGAAACGATCATTCTGATATTCGAGAGAACAAAAATACTTTTGTCTGTAACAAAAATAAAGACAAAGAAACACGGGAATATCAGAAAGACCTCAAAGAGCAAAAACGTCTTGGTGATATCCAGACACGGCTCCTCTCTGATCCAAATGTAGTCAATGATACCTGCAAAAAACTCAAGAAAAAAGAACAGGGGAAATGTCAGCAAGATGTAGCAAAATTACGTGATGTCACTCGTGACCTCGTAAAAATCAATAAAGAAATCAGTGAGTATGAGCTGTGTTATCTCGCACCAAAGTGTGGGAGTGCTATCGCTACGTCTTCTGCCACAGAGCCTGTTGCAAATCTCTGTGCATCATGAAGTGTCGTCATCGGTGTAATATTTGACCCTACTACCGTCGATGCAAGTGGAAATGGTATGTGGACATGGAGATGTGGAATCGTTGGTTCATCAACAGGAGAGACGTGTTATGCTCCACGAACTTTTACCTACAGTTGGATGGTTGGAAGCTGGGGAACATGTGTGGGAAGTCAACAAATCCGTACAGTCTCTTGCCAGAACGACCTCGGGCAAACAGTTTCAAACACTCGTTGCACAGACACAATGCCAGTACTATCTCAAGTATGTCAGATGTCTTCTGTGACGCAAATCCAATCTTCTCATTACAATAGTAGTCCTCTTGATGCAGCGAATATGCTCGCTGAATTTGGTATTATCATGAACTACTCTGATCGACCTTCATATTATCGTATTGATGAGACCATGAATCGACAAGAATACCTCGGAATCCTTCTCAAGACCATGGGGCTCATGACTTCTAGTGACTACCAGTGTCAAAATATATTTAGCGATGTTTCTGAACAATGGGTTTGTCGTGTGGCTGAAACCGCTCTTGCAAATGGCCTGATTTCCAAACAAACCAATGAACAAGGTCAAACACTTTTCCGAGGAACAAGTACATTATCAGTGTATGAAATTCTCGTACTGGGCCTAAAATCACAATGTATCGGAACAGAGGATCACTCTGTTTCATGAGTTCGTGCAAAGGTGCAAAGTCTCGGAATCATCAATGCTGACGTTCTCAATATGACAGCAGCAGGAACGAGAGGGGATATTTACCTCTCTCTAGCGACATTTATGGATTATTTGAGCTTGAATCTCTACCCAACTCTCAATCCCAGTGCATTTGATATGACTATTCCCACCTGTACTACGAGACTCAATGCATCATGAGATGATCGTGATGTGCTCTGCACTCTCTTCCCAGATTTGTGTGAATAGAGAATAGAAATCTATGAAACAAAAACTCCCAGCAATGGGAGTTTTTTGATGCACAACCTCACAATATTCTTGACACAGAAAACATACTAGTATAATATAAGTGTTAGTTTGTGAGGTAATAACTCTTATGAGTATGCAACCCGCTGCCAACACATCTGCGAGTGTCCCAGGATCACCAATTCAGCCAACAAAAAAGACCGGAGCATTTTTATGAAAACTCTGACAACTCAAATCAGCCGCAATTGCTATCGCTCTTGGGTTGACGAGTTCGGCGGAGGGGGCACCTATTACAAAAATCACTTGAGCTCCAAATAGCACCATCTCAGCACCTGCTAAAATATCATGACTTGCGAATGAAGCAACTCCTCTCGTTGGTACTCAAAATAGTTTTCTCGTAAGCAGTAACCGTGCTCATTCAGATATATCTACCTCTGCCTTTACTATCAATTTAAATAGTGTTGATGTGGGCACTGGAGGATTTTTGACCATTACAGGTAAACTCAACATGAGCACCTCTTCGAATTTTGATATTGAGAATAATCCTGGAGCTGGCTATGCGGGCTTAGGTTACCAATTAATTCAAAAAGTAAAATGGGGGAACAATACCAACTCTATGACACAAATTGGGAATACCTTTGATAGTTGATTGAGGTCTAATGATGATACTCCAAGCTTTACTACAGGAGAAGCATGGACATGAACACAGGATTTTACAGCTACTATCCCAATCTCTGCAGCAGGTACTTACTATCTCGGTAATGAATTTACTCGAACTGAAACATCAGGTGGTGCAAGTTTGAATGAATTTACTTTAAATTACACAAAAAATACTGCCCTCATTGATGTAAATGCAAATGGTATTTCAGATGCTTGGGAATATGATAATTTTGGTATGCTTACACCACCTGGTGAAGATCCTGACAAAGATGGACTACCAAATCTGACAGAATACGCGTTTAAAACGGATCCGACCATTGCTAATAAAAGCCCCGTTACATCCAACATAGAGAATGGATATCTCACCATTTCTTTCCCAAAGAATCCAGATGCTACCAACCTGAAGTATACTGTAGAATCATCTCCTGATTTACAAACATGGGCAAGTGATGTAGTAGTGGTGACAACGAGCAATATCCAAGAAAAGGTACGAAGTATTGTCCCAGTAAAGGACGCACCACGATGATTTCTGCGAGTGAAAATAGAAACGAAATAGTCTATACAATAAACATTGACAGGTAAAATATATGATTATAATGTATCTGTTCGTTGTTTTACTTTGTTATGTTTTATTATGGTTAATACACTCGGGAACAATTCAGAAGCACCTCAAAAGGTCAGTGCTATCAAATGATTATCGGCAAAAATCGTTGCAGCACTTGCTGCACTTGGTATTGCTACTTCTGCTGAAAAAGTAGAAGGAGCGACAATTCTTCTCGGCACTGGACTCTCACATAGCACCATCTCAGCACCTGCTAAAATATCATGACTTGCGAATGAAGCAACTCCTCTCGTTGGTACTCAAAATAGTTTTCTCGTAAGCAGTAACCGTGCTCATTCAGATATATCTACCTCTGCCTTTACTATCAATTTAAATAGTGTTGATGTGGGCACTGGAGGATTTTTGACCATTACAGGTAAACTCAACATGAGCACCTCTTCGAATTTTGATATTGAGAATAATCCTGGAGCTGGCTATGCGGGCTTAGGTTACCAATTAATTCAAAAAGTAAAATGGGGGAACAATACCAACTCTATGACACAAATTGGGAATACCTTTGATAGTTGATTGAGGTCTAATGATGATACTCCAAGCTTTACTACAGGAGAAGCATGGACATGAACACAGGATTTTACAGCTACTATCCCAATCTCTGCAGCAGGTACTTACTATCTCGGTAATGAATTTACTCGAACTGAAACATCAGGTGGTGCAAGTTTGAATGAATTTACTATGAGTTATACAGCTATCCCGGAACCAAGCACGGGATTGATAGCTGGTGGGCTTTTAGGGGCAGCGCTTTTGCGCCGACGCAGAGAAAATAAAAATTCTCAATAATAAGAAATACAACAAAAAAATCCCCGAAAGGGGATTTTTTATATATTTCATCAAGTAGTTGTAGTATCACAATTTCAAATATCGTATGTCATAGCTGTCGCTCAGTTAACAGAATCTGCATTGAGTTTATCTTGAGCATAAAGGTAAAAATTTGATTTTGATTCAAATGATACTCTCAGTACATATCCGCCATTTGCACATTGATAATACTGATATACACAATCCCATCCTATATTTTCTTCATCATCCAAACAAACAGTTCCTCCTATTGGATCTTGAAGAAGGACTCCATTGTTCATAGCGCTAACTGCGGTTCTGTAGTCAGTTAACGATACAGATTGCCCTGCTCCATTAAATGAGGATATAGCTACTGTTTCGAGTGCGCGTATATCTTCGAGTCTCGTCGCATCCCTCGCTTTCTTGAGATATCCCCCATACGCAGAGAGACCGGCGGTCGCGAGGATGGCAATGATTGCCATCACGACCATCAGTTCTATCAGAGTAAAGCCTTTTTGTTTACGCATAGGAGAGCTACTGAGAAATACAAAGGACAAAATACAGAATACAAAATGTAGGAGTTTGTAATTCTTTTTATGTCTTCTAATAAATTGTACTTATATCTTGTGAGTTGCAAGAGATTTTGTGAATTTTTGTGAGTCCCTGAATTTGCTCGCACAAAAAACCCCACCGGGAGGGTGGGGAATAAGACTAGTAAAAAAATCCAAAATTAGAAACCATTATCATCCAACACATCATTATCTAATTCTGATGTTCCTGATGCTAATGGGCTTACGTCATAAGTTGGGCTAGTGGCACAGGTTCAAACTTCGTATAAAGTTGCATTACTCCCCGCATCTCCTGCATACAAGGCTTTATTTGATAGTGATTCAAATCGAGCTGCGATATTATACGTAGATGTATCTGTACATACTTTATACATATAGACACATGGTTGGTCCAATGAATCATCAGTTTGGTCAACACAAGTACTTTTAAAGGTATTTGTACCTGAACTAAGGGGATCTTTGATTAGTGCGCCATTATTTGCTTGTGCTATTGCAAACATGAGAGTTCCGGAAGTTGTTAGATCTGATCCAATAGTTTGAGGCGGTAAACCAGTTGTTGTCATTTGTCCCAATACAATGGTATTAATAGTTCCCAAATCCGCAATACGTATTGTATCTCGGGCCTTTTTGATATACCCAGTATATGCAGAGAGACCAGCTGTAGCGAGGATAGCGATGATAGCCATGACGACCATCAATTCGATAAGTGTAAAACCTGATTGTTTTTTCATAAAATGAATTTTAATAATTAGTTGGTAAATGTTATATTACGTCTGCATATTGATAAGCGTTGGCACCTGATGGTCAACAAGATGTACTCGTGTCACAATAGGTTTTACAACTTCCAACAGAGTAATAACCGTCTACATTACTCGCAGTTGCATTGGAATCAGCATCTGCAGCTACAGTACCAATACCATCGGCAGCGAGCATACCTTGATTTGATAGACTTTCCAACGAGGCTGCAACAGCAAATCATGTACCAGCATCACATAAGGTATATTTATATTTACAAGCTGTGGTAGCTGTCGTTCCTGTGTAGGAATTCAAACACGAAGTATTGCCATTAATAGGGTCTAAAATAGAAGCACCATTGTTGGCAGACTGTATAGCAGTCTGTAGCAATGCAGTAGTAACAGGTGGTAAACCAGTTGTCGTCATTTGCCCCAATATGATAGTATTAATAGCTGCCAAATCAGCGATACGTGTTGTATCACGAGCCTTTTTGATATACCCAGTATATGCTGAGAGCCCAGCCGTCGCGAGGATAGCGATGATAGCCATGACGACCATCAATTCGATAAGTGTAAAACCTGATTGTTTTTTCATAAGAAAATTAGGAGATAAATGTGATGAGTTATTGTCACTTTTTAGCGACTTTTGGCTCATTCATAGGGATAGTATATTATATTTTTTCAAACAATGCAACTTTTTTTAGTGACTTTCTTATTTTTGGGTTAAAATTTAGAAAAAATACGAACAACCGGTTTCATGAACCGGTTTCATGAACCGGTTTATGACAGAATTGAGAGGAAAGTATTTCAATGAAAAACCCACCAATAGTGGTGGGTTTTTCAAATTTTGTGTTTCTGGATTTTACGGGGTGGCAAGTTTGATTTCTGTATGTGCCACAATAACACACTCAGTAGAAGCAGTACATAAGCTCGTACATGCTCCTAGTGACCAAAATGAATCCTCGTTGCTCGCATCGGTACCTTCAAATGGATCAATAGTATCAATGCCGTCTGTAGTATATCGTGTAACATTTGTTTTACTTTCAAATCGTGTACTCACTACGAAGCCACCACCACCATCACACTGTCTATAATAGTAAGCACATTTTTGGTTAGAGGTTGGGGTTGCTCCTGATGAATAGCAGGTCTCTGTTCCTATAGGATCTTTGAGAATAGCACCGTTATTCACCGCTTTAATAGCAGCAATGACTGTAGCGGTATTATCTGCTTCATCGATAACAGTAGGACTTTTACCCGTGTTGGTGATAACTGCAAGAAGTGCCTTGTTGATAACTGATAAGTCTGATATTCGAGTCGTATCGCGAGCTTGCTTGATGTATCCAACATATGCTGCGAGACCAGCGATAGCGAGGATGGCGATGATGGCCATGACCACCATCAATTCGATAAGTGTAAAACCTGACTGCTTTTTCATAAAAATAAGATTGAGAAATAAAGTATTCGCATTTAGTATAGTTTGTTTTTTTTATGAAACAGTTTTTGGTTAGTGACTTTTTGTATTTTATAGTATTAATATGTTTACAAAAACCTCCCGAATACTCGAGAGGTTTTTGAAAGGTGTGTTAATATTCCGATGAAGTCGTCGGCGTTTCTGTAGTAGGAGATTCCCCACTATAGCAAGTATGATATTGCCAGTCGGTGTAACTATAGCACTCCCACGAAGACGAACCATTACCACTATTATTCATGTATCCGTTATTACATCCACCATACCATGAAGTACAGACATCATTTGATCATGTTGTTGTGGGTGGTTCTGTGGTAGAAGGTTCTTCGCCATAAACAAAACAAGCATGATATTGTCAGTCGGTGTAACTATAGCACTCCCACGAAGACGAACCATTACCACTATTATTCA
>CAZFTF010000002.1:99432-110144 GCA_964521495.1 uncultured Candidatus Peribacteria bacterium
TGTATCCGTTATTACATCCACCATACCATGAAGTACAGACATCATTTGATCATGTGGTTGTGGGTGGTTCTGTAGTGGTAGATACTCATGATTTATCCACACAATAGTAGTTAGAGTGCCATTCACAGAGGTTTTCATTACAGGCCCAAGGATTTCCATGATTCTGCTCGCATGTATAGGTAGTACTCGATGATGAATACCATTCCTCCGTCGTAGATTCAGAAACTGATACGTTGGTTGGTGATTCTCATCATGTATTTTGACTAGCTACAATCTCTATCGACGTTAATGGCTCTACTGCTATGTGGGGAGTAATAATAGTAACTGCAGAGATTATGTTTAGATTTATATTACCACTATTGTCAGCAAGAGTGGTCGTAATGGCGGGGTGATTGGTCATAAAATTTGCTTTCACCTCTCCTATGCCAGGTACGGTGATAGTGTGTACTCACGATCTGGTTGTGGGGCTTTTTTCTGAACGAAAATTGGCAAAAATGCCATAAAACAGAGGGTTATTAGCATTGTCTGAAAATACGGTATAACCAATGATACATTGATTACCATCGGAACATCTACCACCTGGAGCATTTTTGAGTGCAATGCTGTCAGCATGTACCGCCGGTACGCCAAGTGCTTGGATCATCTGTAATGACAACGCAAGAACGTCGGAATTATCCTGTGATACTGATTCCAGGGCGAGACCATTTGCCTCTAAGTATTGCTGGAGTTGGCTCACAGTAGGAGGGGTGCCATCGGGAGGCAGGTTGGCCATCACAATGGTATCTAGCTCTCTCATAAGAGAGAGTGTTTTTGTGTCATTTGCCTTCTTGATATAACTCATATAGGAACTGATTCCAGCAGTTGCCAGGATAGTCACAATTGCCATGACCACCATCAGTTCGATCAGAGTAAAACCTTTTGGTTTTTTGAGTTTTTTCTTGAGATGTTTTTTGGCAGTATGCATACAGAGAAGACAGAAAGAATAAAGAGATTTTTTTGGGCGGGGAGCGCGAGGAGGTATTGTAGTAGATATTTTTTTTACCCTTCGTTTCTTGGGGGATGTTTTTTTCACAACTACAGGAGCGAGGTGTTTCATAATAAAAAATTATATACACAATAGTACGTATTTTTTCTCTGCACGTAAAATAAAAGAAGCCATTTCGCTATTTTTTATGATGACTTATCTTAATTTTTGGTATAAATATTGTTTGGATAAAAAGCGCAAAGAGATATACTCCCCCTATATGTACCTTATTCTTGCACCATCTGATATATTTTATCTCACCTGAGTGACGATTTATGAAGTGGGGGAAATACTTATACTCCTCAAGAAAAAAGAAGAAAGAATAAATAATAAAGAGGGAATTATTTTCTGTGATCCACGGACAAGTGGACTTTTTGATGCGACACAATTTGAGATTATTGAAAATCGAGAAGCATGGGGCAGTATGCTTCAAGCACACGAGACACTCACGACGGATCCAGACGTTCTCACGCAGACACTTCGAGAGTTTATCGAATGATACGGTGTGAAATTATTGATGGCACCAAGTCCTGTAGCGAAGCAGAGAATGATCAAAACACCCGAAGAAATCGAAAAACTTCGAGAAAGTCAGAAAATAAATAAGGCTGTTTTTGAAGCTATTCACCCCTATCTTCAAATAGGAGTCACCGAAGAAGCTATCGCACGCAGGATTCAAATTCTACAATTAGAGCTATGAGCAAGTGGACCGAGTTTTCCACCTATTGTTGCCTTCGGGGAACATACAGCTATTCCACACCATAGTCCTACGAATCGAGAGCTTCAACAAGATGACGTGATTCTTATCGATATGGGTGTGATATATCAGGGATATTGTTCGGATATGACACGTTGTTCTTTTATATAAAATTTAGACATAGCCAGAGCTAGAGCAGAAGCGAGAGAAAGGAATTATATATCAACACGAAATAATGACATTTCAATATAAAACCGTATAATACACTTGATTTAGCAAGCACTCGTCTATGATGTTCATGTCTTCTCTTATTTATATAAATATGAATGGTAAAGATGCGTGAAGGGTACAGGCGGAAGCTCTGGAATATCTTGTTCCTACGAGAAATTGGCGTGTAGATGTGGCAATAATAGAGGAATTTTGATGAGATTTTAGAGAAACTATAAAAACTCATTCATGAGAAGTAAATAAGCATGTCCTTGTTCATTGCTGGTGAGCTAATAATAAAAGAAACCCGAGAGACCGTGTGGCAGAAATTGTATGCGCAGTATTGGCAGCTCAAGATAATGAAGAAAGTTAAAAAAACATATCAAGAACTCTACCAGCTTCTCCAAGAAGTTACTCATCATATTATTTCCTGGGCAAAGCCAGGGATGAAAATGTGTGAGCTCGATGCCGAGGCACGCAGAATGCTGGGAGAATATTCCCAGTATTTCACGCATTCACTCGGGCATGGAGTGGGTATTCAAATCCATGAATCACCACGAGTCTCGGGTAAAAGCAGTGAAATCCTGGAGCCAGGAATGGTAATCACCATTGAGCCAGGCGTCTACTGACTCTCAGAAAATGGTAAAACGTACGGTCTCCGTTATGAAGAGATGGTTTTGGTTGACAAAGAAAGATTATTGGTGATGTAATTTTTTATAGATGATGACCCGGGGGTGTTCGGAATATATATATTTTGCTAATCTTTTTTCATCATCAAATAAGGATTCAAATACGTTTGATTCTTGTAAGATAATAATACCATTTTCTGGTAGGTGCTGAAATATTTGTGCGCAACAATTTTTGAGGTATAAGTCTCGCTCTTCTCTTTCTTCTTGAGAGAGCTCAAAATGGTATCAAAAAACAAAACTGTCTAATCGAGAAATAAAAACATTTCAAAATCCTACAAATGATGTATAAAATCCCTCTATATCAGCTCGTATAATTTGAATCGGTCATAGTGTGAGCTCGGTATCTATATTTTCTGGATCAACAGCAATAAGTGATGGAGATCAAAAATGAGCTAACTCGGCACTTCCAGAATCAACCGTATAGCGACCAGCGCCAAGATTGATCAAGGGGAAATCCTGTAATATGGGGTATGAGTATTGTAGGGGAGTCAGACCCTGGGATGCCCTAGAGGGGTCTAAATGTTCGCCAAGAATTGATGAATAAACACACCGAAATCTCACTACTGGCGTGAGATCTTGATGATTATTTGGTTCTTCTTCGAGCCATGCATCTCGCAACGATGTTTCTACTCGGCGTATATCCATAACACATTTATATAAACTATAATATAATTGTCAATTTTTCTCTTCAACTTGCATTTTCTCATTTTTTTCAATAATTCAGGCATAACTTTTTCTTATGTCTTCTTGTCTTTTGGCTATCCTTGATGGATTTGGTATTGGTGAAAATATTGCTGACAATGCTATTACTCAGGCAAATCATCCGACGTTTAATTACCTCTTTACTCAGCCCCATGCTCGTCTCTGGACGCACGGACCGTGTGTGGGACTCCCTGAGGGGCAAACAGGCGGAAGTGAGGTGGGGCATCTCACGATTGGCTCTGGACGCATCTGTCCTCAGACACTGGTTCGAGTGGATACACTCTTTGCAGGAAAACTTCTCGATGAACCAGAATACCAAGCAATGCTCAAATACGCTCGCACACACAATAATCGTCTCCATATTGTGATGATTTTTTCTGATGGAGGCATTCATTCCAGCACTCGACATCTTCACTCACTTCTCAAACTCCTTCCAGAAAATATCGATATACAGCTCCATATAGGCTCTGATGGACGAGATGTCTCTCCGACATCGTTGCCTGATATTCTCCATGAGTTTGATGCAGTGATTCAATCAGGGCGTCTCAATATTTCGACGCTTTTTGGTCGGTACTCTGGTTTTGATCGAGATAATAATTGGGATCGTATGCAGCCAGTCTATGAAGTCATGACACAGAAAGACCGCACTTCTTGCCCACATTCAACTGAGATTTTTGATATACTCCAGAAAAACTACCAAGCAGGCATCATGGATGAACACCATACTCCGATAGCTTTCTCAGATGGAGAACCGGTGGTCGATGGTGACGTGATCTGGTGTCTCAATTTCCGTGCAGATCGTGGACGAGAAATGTCTGAGATGTTTTCAGAGTCTGATTTCACGGGATTTGCTCGCGAAAAGCAGGATATTTTCTACCTTGCAACATTTAAATACTATCCGACCTTTACAGGACATTTCATCCTCGACGAGCTGGATATCTGTGATACACTTCCTGAGGTCATCGCAAAAGCTGGTAAAACTCAGCTCCATATCTCAGAAACCGATAAATTTATTCATGTGACAAAGTTTTTCGCAGGACTCAATTCTGAGCCATACGCAGGACAAAAAAATGAAATATTTGCGTCGTATAAAGGTGGTCTCTTCTCAGAAAAACCAGAGATGGAGGCAGAGAAGATTTGCCAATACTTGCTCGATAATGCAGCAAACTATGACTTCACTGTCGTGAATTTCCCAAATGGTGACCTCGTGGGACACTGTGGAAAACTGGATGCTTGTGTGACGGCTGTGCAAAAGTTGGGCGATGTCGTCCAAAAACTCATTGATTGGGCTCGTGACAAAGATGTCACACTGATAATCACGGCTGATCATGGAAATTGCGAACGTATGGGAACACCAGAAAATTCAGACACTGCCCATACACAAAATCCTGTACCGTGTTGGATTATCCGATGAGGGGAGTGCATTCAGCCAGATATTGCAGAATCAGACCTCACCAGCCTCGCTCCAACAGTCTTAAAAATTATGAATATTCCTCAGTCAGAAAGTATGACAGGGGAGTCACTCCTGAAATAATACAAAATACAAAGTACATCCGCCTAGGCGGACAAAATGAAAGAATATATTAAAAACCTCTCGATTGTTCGAGAGGTTTTTAATTTCATATTCACTTGATTCCCAAGTACTAGGGAGGGAGTAGCAATCACACGTTGAAGAATCAGTAAAGTTGCTACATGTTACTTGTTGTAGTTGGTACTTCTTCTGGTACTGATGAACATGTATAATTATCATTGTACCAATAACAACCACTTTGATTTTGGCAGCTCCACTGATTTCCATTATAATTACCACAATTTTGTTGAGTTGTAGTCGATACTTCTGGTTCTGATGAACATGTATAATTATCATTGTACCAATAACAACCACCTTGATTTTGGCAGCTCCACTGATTTCCATTATAATTACCACAATTTTGTTGACTCGAAGTGGATACTTCTGGTTCCGATGAACATGTATAATTATCATTGTACCAATAACAACCACCTTGATTTTGGCAGCTCCACTGATTTCCATTATAACCACTACATCCTTGAGTTGATGAACTTGAAGAAGAATAATCTGAACAATACCAACCTGCCCAGGTACATTCCGGTTGGACACATTGGTATTCATATGCAGCATTGCTACAACTAAATTGGCTTACACTAGGTGGGTTGGACCCAGGAGGTACGTAGTCGTTTCCTGCTGGAGTTGAAACAGTGGTAACTCGCGAAAGTGTTGCAAGACCTCATTGGGCTAGTACGATATTAACATATGAGTCAGGAGTATTGGAATTTACTGTATTAAGCGCTTTATTTGTTCATTTAAAAAGTACTAATAATCCTGGAACGCCTACAGGGGAACCACCATCTACTGGAATATTAGGGGGATTTTGATCCGGATCTGTAAGTATAAAAAGATGGTCATTTCATAGAACGCGCTTTCCTGCTCACCAAGCATGGGAATTATCACTAAACAGAATAAAATAAAAACCACAGTACCCATCGTAAACGATATTCGTTGATCCATCTTCTTTTCGTGCACAACCATAGGAGCCACCAGCAAATGGTATATCATTACTTCCCTGTGCAAAAACTGCAGGGATTCAGATATTTGCTAGTATTTGTGATGATGAGAATGAATCCCTTCATGCGATGAGTCTTAGGTAGTCTTGTTTTACCAGAGTTTCAACATCTGCAGGGAGCTCACCCTTTGCATCTCGATATTTTTCTGTTAGGGCATTTAATTCAGAGAGTGTGGCAAGGTTTTTGGTATCGTTAGCTTTTTTGATATAACTTGTATACGCCGAGAGACCAGCTGTAGCGAGGATAGCGATGATAGCCATGACGACCATCAGCTCGATAAGGGTAAAACCTGATTGTTTTTTCATAGGTGCAAGAAATAGAAATAAAGCATTTTTTTAATGCAGCAAAGATATACTAAGAATCTTTGCACAGAGTAGTACTTTTTTTCTGATGACTTTTTTATTTTTTATAGTATTGGTATAAACAAAAACCCCTCGATTTCCGAGGGGTTTTTGAATACGATAATTTCAATTATTTCAAGAGTCTCTCAATAGCAGCAGCAAAGTTTGCTTCTGGTTGAGCTCCTGAGACGACTTCATACTTACCAGTTTTGGTATTGATGAGGACGTTTCCTGGGGTACCATTGACACCGAATTTGCTAGAACCTTCTGACATATTCGCATCAACGACTGATTTAAATTTGCTCGAATCAACACAAGATTTGATCTTCGCAGCATCGAGACCGAGCTCTTTTACTGTACTATCCATAGTCTCTTGAGTTGGAGTTCCTTTTTTGAAAACACCCTCAATAAATCCAAAGTATTTGTCAGATCCACCTGCTTCACCGACACATTCAGCTGTGAGAGCACCTGGTATAGCTTGTGTATGAAATGGAAGTGGATAATGTTTAAATGATACAGCGAGTTTGCTGCCATATTTCTTTGTAAGATTTGAGATAGCGCCTGAGTCATGAAGACGTTTGCAGAAAGGACACTCAAGATCAGAATACTCAATCCAGAGAATATCTGCATTTTTACTGCCTTTTATATAAGCACTTTTTGTGATAGCAGCGATATCGCTTTTCTCAAGAGGCTCAGCTTCTTTTGCTTCAGCTTTAGGAGCATTGTTATTGCTTGGAGCAGGAGCATCATTGCCTTCCATTTGAGCAATTTGTGCTTCGAGAGATTGTTTGATATTGTCTCCATATTTTGCATTTTTTACCATCTTCTGGTAAATCTTGTAATTCTCACGACCACCAACTTGTTCGACTTGTTGGTTTTGTACGATGAGGTAGGTACCGAGGAGTGATATCACGAGAGAACCAGCGATAGCTCCGTAAACACCCGTGTGGATATTATGCTTGTCCATAAGATTGAATATTTAAGAAATAAAGGACAGGGCGTAGTATATGGCATTTGATATGACTCGCAAGCAAGACCATCTTCACCAAATCTTTTTTTGTCGTATACTACTGCTCCCACGGTATGAAATTTTGTAAAAACAAAAAGACACCTACAATACATCCTATGCATCTCGGTCTTTTGCTTACATTTTTCGCATGAATACTACTTACAATTGGAGATTTCACTCTGCGGTATTGGACTGGCAATACACATCTATGGAAGTGGTATATTCTAGGTGTGTTGATATATTTTTTGGCACTTAATTTTTTAGCTCAAAGCTATAGATTTAAAAATATTGCCATCGCCTCTCTTGTTATGGAAATAGTAAACCTTATCACTTATCTTGCTATCAGTTACTGGAAGTTTGGTGATACGATTTCTCGATTGGAAGTTATAGGACTCTTGCTCGGTATTGCGGCTATTACTTGTTTTGAACTCGGATAATTTTAATCATTTTTCTATGCGCGAAATTCTTCTTTCTCTTTCGACCGGCGCCATAGTTGGTGTGATATTTTCTTTTGCAAAACTTCCCATACCAGCTCCTCAAGCCATCTCTGGTATTGCTGGTATCATCGGTATTTATCTCGGATTTATGGGGGTGAATTATCTGCTTAAATTTCTCGGATAAACTATGCGAGAATACATCGGAAACCTTGTCTTAAAATTGTCTGAGAAAATTCTTGGGCGTCCTGCGTGTTTTATTTATACACGATCAAAACCATACCCAGACCAAAGGGCTGACGGTTATATTGGTAATTCTCCATTTTTGAAAGAAAAAACAATAAAAGAATATAGTCATCATATTATAGTTCATAATAAATATCCCTACAAAAATTTTTCACAACATTTCTTAATTGTACCAAAACGGGAGGTAAATACACTACTGGAATTAAACCCTGAAGAGCAACAAGAATTGGTTCAGATAATGGGGGAGTATGAAGCTCAATGATTTATCTCGTTGTCACAACAATTCGGAGTGAGTAAGGCAGGGAGTATAGCCCATAAACATGTTCATGTTCTGAAGTAAAAAATCACCCCCATTACCTATTTCGGTCTCTGTCATTCGGATGGCCCGTCTTCGTCGACTCAGTCTCCGAGTAGAACCAGGTGGTGAGATAGTAGTGCGTGCACCAAAGAGAGTCTCTGATATTGCTATTTCCAAATTCGTTCAAGAGCAAAAAGAGTGGATACAAAAACAAAAAAATCGGATGGATACGCTTATTCCTATTTCTGATGCGGAACTCCAAGAGCTCAGAAAAATAGCAAAAATCTCTCTTCCTGAACGAGTCAGAGAGCTCGCAGCAAAACACAATTTCCACTATACCTCGGTTACTTGTAGGCATCAAAAAACCCGATGGGGGAGCTGTAGCCACAAAAATAGTATCAATCTCAATATTGAACTCATGCGACTCCCGATTAGGTTACAGGATTATATTATTGTGCATGAATTGACACACACTCTTCATAAGCATCACCAGAAAACTTTTTGGAATCACCTGGAAAAAGTATTGCCAGGAGCTCTCCAAATGGATCGAGAAATGAAACAATGGAAGATAGGGTATAAAAATATAGAAAACAGCTAGAGTAGAAGAGAGAGAATCGTTTTTTAAATAGTTTTAGTTATATGAAAATCCTCTACGGTGTACAATCTGATGGTATGGGGCATGCTCTCCGTAGCTATGCCGTGATTGAATATTTGATTGCACAAGGACATACAATCAAGGTGGTGACTTCTGGGCGTTCGTTGGATTTTTTTCAAAAGCACAGCATCGATGTCCAAGAAGTAGAAGGACTGAGTTTTTATTATCACAATAACAAGGTTTCCTACATAATGACCGGGATAAAAAGTATCTTCAATTCACCCAATGTCATCAAGAAATGTATTATTCCTCTGACAAAAATCATTCTCCGTTACAAGCCTGAAGTTATTTTCACTGATTTTGAGCTCTTTAGTGCCAAGGCATGATTTCTTATGGATATCCCTGTAATTAGTATCGATAATATTTCTCTCCTTTTCCTCGCAAAACTTCCGTACTCTCTGAGTACTCTCACCGAATATATCATTGCCAGATTCACGGCACAGGGGTTTATACACGGAGCCTATCACTATTGTGTGACATCATTTTTTGAAGCAAAGCTCTTGGGTAAACAGGACGCGCCTCGTGTCAGTTTTGTTCCACCGATTCTTCGCCAAGAAATCATAGAAGCAACACCTACACAAGGAAATCATAGTATCGTGTACCAAACTACGAAGACGAATAAAAAACTTATTCCCGCTCTCCATGGATGCCCAAACGAACAATTTATTTACTATGGTGACGAGGAAGAAAGACAAGACAAAAACATTTTGTATAAAAAATTCTCTGCGGAGGAATTTATCGCCGATCTTGCTTCAGCAAAGGCAGTGATTACGAATGGGGGCTTCACATTGATTAGTGAGGCGATCTTTCTCCACAAGCCAATTCTCTGTAATCCTATAGAGAAACACTATGAACAATTTCTCAATTCTGAAATGGTGACAAAGCTCGGGTATGGAAAAACAATACACACTATTTCCGCAGAAGAAATTCAATTGTTTCTTGACCAAATTCCGACCTATCAAAAAAATCTTGCCGAGTATCAGCAAACAGGAAACGAGAAACTTTTTGCACAACTTGAGACACTCCTCAAAAAAATAGAAGCAAAAAAATAACAAGTTTGATTTTTTGTTTTTGTTTCTAAAATCAATATGTTTAAAGATATACTTTATACAAAATTATGGAAGCTCCAATATCGGCTATGAAAACGGGGGTAGATGATGTGTATGAGAGAAGATGATGAGGTTACCCAACCAGAAGTGATAGCATTGGAACAACAGAGGATCGTCAAGATTGGCTCACAGTTGCTCGTGATATTATCACCAAAAGCGGTACAAAGCCTGGTCAAGTTCGCCGTCTTGCTGCTATGAGTTGAACTGATATGATGACTGTTATTAATTGATATGTCGCAAAGAAACCTCAGCATTCATTGAAAAGCATATTGATTCGTATTATCAATTCTTCTCGCCATGAATGGACCAATACGCCAACCGTAGAAGAATATAGAAGACTTTTTGAAGAGATGAATCCCGAACCACCTTCCCCGGCTTTGTTGGCGAGAGGATTGCAGCCAAGAATTATCTCGCAACCAATAGTTATTCCACGTCATTGACATACATGAGGGCTCAGAACATATACGAGGGGCCGAGTGGTAGGTGTCCTAATATCACCAGAATATATTCAACCAGGCGGTCGATATGATGTGAGTCACTTTGAGACATTAACTCCTACACAAAAAAAGGTATTCAGAATACTTGGATGATATCATTCTGGTCCTGAAAACGCCGTTCAATCATATACACCAGATAGTACTATTACAGCAGCAAAGATTGCAGAGATACTTGGTGATACAAATAAGAATGCTGTTTCTACTCTCCTATGGCAGATACGGGG
>CAZFTF010000003.1:0-8362 GCA_964521495.1 uncultured Candidatus Peribacteria bacterium
TTTTCTTAACAACAATCAACTGACATCCTTTAATGGCACAGGACTTTCCTCTCTTCATCATCTTATTCTTAGCAACAATCAACTTGCATCCTTTAATAGTACAGGACTTTCCTCCCTTATAAGTCTTTCTCTTAACAACAACCTGTTTTCTAGCTTTAATGGCACAGGACTTTCCTCTCTTGAATACCTTTATCTTTACAACAATCAACTGACATCCTTTAATGGCACAGGACTTTCCTCTCTTACATATCTTGCTCTTAACAACAATCAACTGACATCCTTTAATGGCACAGGACTTTCCTCCATAACACTGTTGAGCCTTGAATACAATCAACTTGCATCCTTTAATA
Source organism: uncultured Candidatus Peribacteria bacterium (assembly GCA_964521495.1). Lineage (GTDB taxonomy): Bacteria > Patescibacteriota > Gracilibacteria > BD1-5 > JAGOOR01 > JAGOOR01. The sequence goes on from CAZFTF010000003.1 coordinate 351, forward strand.
GTACAGGACTTTCTTCCCTTCAATACCTTTCTCTTGGCAACAATCAACTGACATCCTTTAATAGCACAGGACTTTCTTCCATCATACTGTTGGGTCTTGATAACAACCTGCTTTCTAGCTTTAATGGCACAGGGCTTTCTTTCCTTCAAAATCTTTCTCTTAACAACAATCAACTTGCATCCTTTAATGGCACAGGACTTTCCTCTCTTGAATACCTTTATCTTAACAACAATCAACTTGCATCCTTTAATGGCACAGGACTTTCCTCTCTTACATATCTTACTCTTAACAACAACCTGCTTTCTAGCTTTAATGGCACAGGACTTTCTTCCCTTACAACTCTTGCTATTAACAACAATCAACTTACATCCTTTAATAGTACAGGACTTTCCTCTCTTCAAGAACTTTCTCTAAGCAGCAATCAACTTACATCCTTTAATGGCACAGGACTTTCCTCCCTTACAACTCTTTCTATTGACAACAATCAACTCTCCTCATTCAGTAATACAGATCTTTCATCACTATCCGTCCTAGATCTCTCTAATAACCAATTGAGTACTTTTTCGAGCGGATGGTTCGAAATGTCACTGGGCATGCTTTCCCTCGCAGGGAATCATATTAAAGATATACCTGATTGGACTACTTTTTTTTCGCTTTGGTATCTAACTATCTGAAATAACTGTCTTATACCAGGAGCGATAGATACAGATTTTGCATCGTGGCTTACATACACAGCAGCAGATGACTGGACATCACAGAGTCCCACATGCCCTGTGGTGACATTTTGTGATACAGTTACTGATGTTCCTCCTGATGAATGTCGCGCCCTTATGAGTATTTATGCGAATACTGGAGGGGATACTTGGACGAACACTCTTGCGAATAATAATAAATGGGGAGTATCTACAACTGTCCAGGATTGGTATGGGGTGGATGTATATATTGAAAATGGACAGTCAGTAGGAAATGTCGTAGGCATAGGTATTGCATCAAATGCTTTACAGGGAGATTTTGCTATCACTGAATGAAATCTCAATTCACTTTCGTATCTAGACATTGGCTCTAATGATCTTACCTCTTTTGATGGTTTCTGAATGAACGCTATCGCTGATCTTTATCTCCGAAATAATATTTATCTTACTTCATTTTCAGGATCTAACCTGGCAACTCTCAATGAGGCAAATCTCCAAAATACTGCTCTCACATCGTTTAATGGCACATGAATGAGTTCTGTCACTTATCTTGATCTCTCCAGCAGTGAACTTACTTCATTTAATGGTGCGTGATTAAGCTCGATAGCATCTCTTCATCTCGAAGATAATAAACTCACTTCATTTAATGGTGTATGATTTTCTTTTCTTAGGGATTTGTATATCTCAAATAATCAACTCACTTCTTTTTCAGCCACAGGACTTTCGTCACTCGCCTATCTTGAACTCTCTAACAATCGCATCTCATCCCTGAATCAAAATATTCTCAACTTGATTGATATACCGAATGATAACAGCTCAGTGGGTTTTTCTTATAACTGTCTTGATAGCTCGTCACTTCCTATTAATATTGTTGATTGGCTTGATGTTGTGACGTTTGATGACTGGAACCTCCGTAATCCAGCATGTCCACCACTCCCAGGAACGCTCTATTTCTGGAATGCATCTGGATCTGGGGATTGGAATGTAGCAGGGAATTGGTATACAGATAGCGGTCATCAAAATCCTGCTGGAAAGATCCCTGATGCGTCGACAAATGCTATTATCTATTCGAGTATTTCCTCAAATTCTGGAACTCCCGCCAAAGTGAAAACGCTACAGGTAGTATGAGAATCTGTTGTATCAATTCCGATTATTAATAATGCAACTGGGAATTCTTACACTACCAATCTTGCTGGTGATAATAATGATATTATTTGGACATCATCTGATCCAGAGGTGACCATCACGTATGCCACACCAGTGGAACAAGCCGAGACTACGGTGGAAGTCAATGGAAAAAATATTACGATTACCCCAGGAACAAAATCAGTTATGAATGCGATTGATGGTCCATCGGGATATCCTATAAAAGTATTTTTTGTTCGCAGAGAGGGGGGGGAGCTTGGTCCAATAATATGGACATCAACGGGGGCGTACAATGAGAATAGTTTTTCTGGTTTAGTATGCACGATGCAATTGGGAATGGATTATTACGCTGTATGTGAACTTTATGAAAATGGTTTTCCTACGGGGGGTGCTGCGGATAGAACCGCAACGCAACCATATTGATGGTATGCTTATCTTGATGATATACCTCAGAACTTGTGGGATTCAGGAATTTCATTTCAGCCAATGGCATCATCAGCTTCCCAAGTTATTGCTGCAGTTCTTGCTAAACCAGAAGCTGCTGCACTTATCTCTGGTACCCTCGCTTCAGGCAACGATGGTACTGGTTCTGTGACTGCTATGTCAGCAAAAGCCATCTCTACTCCTTCTGAAACCTATGCTACCCCGATGTCATTTCTTGATACTTCAATAAATGCTGAATTTGATACCAGTACACCTGCCGCTATCGCTGCAAAGAAAAAAAATACCCTAACGGGAAATGCAGTCTTCGCCTGTACAGCTCAGAATCTCGGTATTGTGACAGGGACCACGATATTTACACCCTGTTCTGCTCCAGAATTTGCTCCTGCAACAGTCTCACTATTGACCGATACAACCCCGACATTCACAGGAGTGTGTCGTATGAATACTCTAGTAACTATTTATGCTGATGATATCGGTATGGTGCCGAGTGCTGTGTGTCAAGAAGATGCAAATCCAAATGATATTTTTGGGACGTATAGTATCACGACGACACTTGCCCCCGGGGAGTATATTATCACAGCCAAACAGTCCAATCGAAAAGGCCCAACATTTGGTACTTCCCCAGCATCTGCAGAGCTTGAGTACATGGTATCCTGTGCCGCTGAGCAAGTATGGAATGGTACTTCTTGTACTTCAAACTGTACGACGACAGAAGCTCCAAGCGAGCTCAAGGCGAATGTGGATAAACCATATATTAGTTGTACTGATAGCACTAAGGGGGCACAATTTAAATATAGAATTTCAGATCCAAATAATCCCGCATTTACGCCGATAGTGAGTGGTACCTATAGTACAGGAGTACGAGGAGTGCTTTATGAGGGAGTATTGACAGAAAGTGGTACCGATTGAATAGCAGGGAGTGTAGACACAACCTTTAATTCATATTCTTTTAATAATGGTATTTGATATATTATTCCTTATTGAAATGGAGTCCTTGCTGTTTGAAGTTTTACAACATATAACGGAGCGCCTAAGAATTATATGGCACGATTTTTACAAGATGGGACATTAGATAACACATTCACTCCTACTTCTGGTCCGAATGGTACAGTTACCAAAGCTGTTGTGCAATCATCAGACAACAAAATAGTGATTATAGGGCCGTTTTCTTATTACGATGGACAGTTTCGATGACGCATTGCTCGATTAAATAGTAGTGGTACATTAGATGCCAGCTTTAATCCTGTTTGAGTATGACAATGGAACTCTATTTCAGATGTAGCCATCCAAGAGCAGGACAATAAAATACTAATAGGATGAAATTTTACTTCATATGGATGAGCGTCAAATAATAATTATATTACACGTTTAAATAGCACAGATTGATCACGAGATACCTCATTTGTACCTGTATCTTGAGCCAATAATGTTGTAGATCATATCATCATTCAATCAGATAATAAGATAATTATTACAGGCCTCTTTACAACCTATGATGGTGTAAATCGTTACCATATTGCACGTCTTAACCCAAATGGTACATTAGACCCCAGTTTTACTTCAGCACTTACTATAGCTGATACGATTTACTCAATTGCATTACAGCCCGATGGAAAAATTCTAATAGGATGAAATTTTTATATAGATAATGTTTTTAAAAATAGAGTTATCCGGCTGGACAGTTCCGGATCTATTGATACTATATTTCCTGCTGTTACTTGAGATATGGGTTCAACTATTAGTTCAATAGTAGTACAGCTAGATGGAAAGATACTTATTCATTGAACTTTTGGTTATTACAACTGAATAACGGTCCGTGGCTTAGTCCGTGTTCATCAGAATTGAGAAAGAGATACATCTTTTGATACAGGAAATAATGTTTATCAATTATACGCCAACCTCTTTCTAGAAACAGATTGAGATATTATTATCCCAGCAACATTATGAAATAAAATCGTTCGTCTTCATGGAAGTGGAGTACCATCAGGTTACAAAGTTGAGTGTCTCTATAGTAATGATAATAATACTTTTACTGCTGACGACGACTGTACCAAAACTATGGCTGTCCGTGAATCTACTCCAGGCAATGAGATACAAGGATGTGAACGTATATCGAATAATTTTGAGAATTTTGTCGGCTACGAAAAATGGATTCACGATACTGGATTTAATGCAAATGTGAGCTGCATGGCTCGCAAGGCTGATCCTGAAATAGATAATCCATTCATTGTGCATTATGGCACAGCATTTACTGATCTCGGATATCTCAATAGTTGAGTCGATGTAGGGCGACTCGTTTCAGCATGAAATATCCATACGTTTGACTCCAGTTTGAGTACTACTACAACCTGTGCGGTCCGAGTGGGTGATGGGTATAGTACCAATTCACTCTGCCAAAATGTAGGGTGTGGTGGGCCAGAATGCGACACTCCCGGTAAATACCTGATTCAACCATCAGAGAAAAATCTCTACTGTACCAAAGAGGATACAGCAGAATACATGATCGGTTGTGCTCCAGGCGATACGTATGCTACTTGTATATCGACAGCGTGTAATTGAACTCCAGAAGCATGTGCACTACAATATCTCTATTATGGACTTACATTACAGGCATCAGGAGAGTATAGTGGAAAGTATACAAAAACCAGAAAGTTCCGTTTAGATGCCGATACCACGAGTGCTGAAACAATTCGCACCATAGTTTGTCCTTCCAACACTCCACAGACCAATGAAAGTACAGATCCGACTTGTACTGTATCACTCCCAACAGGCCGAGAGCTCGGAATGCTAGTAGCCAATGACCCAGCTGATCAGTATCAGGTTGTACGCGATACTATTCCTCGAGATACCGAATTTCCAATAGCTATCATTAAAGAAGCTGATGAAGGTACCATGATTTCATCTGATGGTAAGAAACTCACAGCTATTAATAACCAATGGCTCAACAAATGAGTAACTGTGACCGTTACGTGTCAAAATGAGCTTGTAGAGAACAATGATACATGTACCTGTGGCTGGTTGTATCAGGAGGAAATACGAGACGATACATCAATACTTGCCAATAAGCCATCCGAGAGTTTTAGTCCACATATTCCTCTGGGAGATATTGTTGATTATAAGCGCAATGTTTTCGGTTGAGAAATACTAAAACTGTTACATATTTACTTTGCTGATACTGCTAATAATCTTGACCGAGATTCATGAGTTGATATTTCACTCTGAGTTGACGATAGCTACCCAAGTATATCAGGAACAGTTGTAAACCCTACCAATCCAGAAGCGACCCGCATCAAACTCACAGCAACAGATGTAGAAGGTTGATCAGGACTTTGGGGGCACGGTATTCGGTCAGCCGTCATCAACAACGACGGAAATATAAATGCTGTTTTTGATGCAGATTGCAATCTTAATTCACCAATCCCGCCTACTATACCCGCTACTACTGTTTTTACCACTTTGGTTAATATAGTTCCATCTTATGCTCCATTTCCAGAGATAGGCGCCGGATTTGGTCCCAAGGATTCTAGTGAAATCATCTACAATGTCGGAACGCAAAAAATCGTCTACTGTGTCCAAGATAATGCGAAGAATAGGCTGGTAGGTGTCTATCCATTTGATCCAAATCTTTTGATCGGTTGTTTCTCAGATGGTAGTCAGCAATTTGTACCAACCCTTGATGTGGATGATGATGCTAATGACGGTCAATATTATGCTGGTGCAAATTCGCTCTCTCTTTTGCAACGATTATCTCCGTGAATCCTAAAATATGGTTATGAATTGACTGACCCTGATAAAGCTGTATCAATGGCTGATTTCCGTACCAAGCTTGCTCAAAATATTGAAACACTTGTGAGGCAACAGTATTGTCCGACAACACCAACTGATCCTTCTCCATCAACTTCATTTAGTCAATTTTCTGTTGATCTTGAAGAAAAATGAACTGAAGATGATCCTATTCTGGATGCTTCTCGGATAAAATCCAATGGCACATGTTCCAGTACTCGCAATACCAAAGGGTACTATTATTTCCAAGGAGATCCAAATAACAAAGTTCTGGAAATTGCCGGCGTGTCTCGTCTGACTGGAACCAAAGTATTGATTGTCGAAGGAGCGGACATTTACTTAGAGTGAGATATTCATTATTTCTCCCGAGAATCATCACTGGTTATTATTGCTCTCAAAGATAGTACAGGTGCTGGGGGTAATGTCTATGTCCACCCAGAAGTGACGAATATTGATGCAACCATTATTGCGGATGGAGCATTGATGAACGGGCTTGTGATGCCTCAAGAAACTTCTATTACACCGAAAGTGTGGTTTAATGATAATTCTGGAGAACTCAAAAATCCTCTCACAATTAATGGTCGGCTCTTGACCTACAATACTCGCGGGGGGTCACTGGAGGTGGACGGAGATTCCCTGAAAATAACTGGAACACCTAAATGTTCTTCTCATACTACCCCGACAGCTTCAGAGCTTGTTTGTGGAGAATTAGGAAATCCGAATCTTGCAGTATCTAGCTATGATCCCGAAGATATATGGGCAGGCCTGAGAGATCTCGAGCGATTCCGCGTGGTGATGCGTGTTCCAGATGAATGGAATAATCGCTGTTCGCTGCATGTGACAGGTGTGTCAGCACTCAATCGTCCTGAAATTTTGACACGAACAGGATTCTAATTTCTGTATTGAGAAATAATTCAATCACAAAGCAAGGATTTTCCTTGCTTTTGTGGTTGTTTTAGATGTTTATCATTTGCAAAAAACCCTCTTTCTGAATATAGTTGCAAACGTATAACTTTTTTTATATGCGATATATTTCTATTAGACTATTTTTGCCTCTTATTGGATTGATATTTTTGGTGAGTATACCGCATGCACAAGCCGAGACAACACCATTAGCTACTTGTGGAGATGTATTTAACACATGTTCTGGAAATGGAGAGTCTCCAGTTTTAGACTATTCACAAGTGTGGGATCTTACCTGGAGATGTGCAAATACATCATCATATTCTGCAATCCCCAATAATCCAGATTATTATGCAAATGATTCCATGGTGTATTGTCCTGGTGGTGCCCCAGTGGTAACAGCAACCTGTGGCGCAACGAAAAATGAATGTGGTGATAATTTTACTTTTTGGCTTGATTCCTGAAATGATTGGTTTTGTTATGGCCCTGATTTAGCAGATAATAAAAAATGTTCTCTTTTGCCCGGAGATGCCGGATATAGTTATTGTGCGAGTAGTCCTTGCCAAAATGGAGGGGCTTGTACGAGTGAAACGAGCTCGTACACGTGTTCGTGCGATCCAGGGTATAGCGGTACAAATTGTGAAATAGGAGCACCTACTCCTCCAACCACTGAATCTCCAACAGGTACTGAACCACCACTCACGGCAGAAGAATGTCCTTGGTACTTAGATATTTTCTGATTATGTGTCGAACCTCCTACAGGTACTGAACCTCCAACCATTCCAGAACCTCCAACCACTGAACCATGTCCTTGGTACTTAGATATTTTCTGATTATGTGTCGAACCTCCAACAACTGAACCTCCAACCACATCTATCGAAGATCCTTCTATTACAATACCTCCATCAGATTCTAATCCTCCATCAACATCAATCGAAGATCCTTCTATTACAGAACCTCCTACAGGTACTGAACCTCCAACCATTCCAGAACCTCCAACCATTCCAGAACCTCCAACCACTGAACCATGTCCTTGGTACTTAG
>CAZFTF010000003.1:8462-21191 GCA_964521495.1 uncultured Candidatus Peribacteria bacterium
CAATCGAAGATCCTTCTATTACAGAACCTCCTACAGGTACTGAACCTCCAACCATCACTGAACCACCAACAGTTGAATGTTCAATATGGGATTTGATCACAGGAGACTGTCAATGTACTATTGCTCAATTTCTCGCAAATGATCCAGCATGTATTGTAGAGCCTCCAAGTACTGAACCTCCAACCACTTCCATCGAAGATCCTTCTATTACTGAACCTCCAACCACAACTGCGGTATGTGGCAATGGTCGTGTTGATATCGATAATGGAGAAGCATGCGATGCTTCTTCTAATCCAATTTGTGAAAACGGATACCCCTGTGAATGATGTCAGTGTATTCCTCCTACTATACCACCCTCAACGACTGGTGTATGTGGCAATGGTCGTGTTGATATCGATAATGGAGAAGCATGCGATGCTTCTTCTAATCCAATTTGTGAAAACGGATACCCTTGTGAATGATGTCAGTGTATTCCTCCTACTATACCCCCAACTACAACAGAAGATGGACAAGCAGAATGTGGTGATGATTTTGCAGGAGATTGTGATAAGGGTGGCCTTGATGGGGAAGTAACTGAAACACAAGATGGGTGGAATTGGGCTTGTTATGTTGACGGATTCCCTGATGGTCGGGTGGAATGTTCCATGGTAAAACCAGGAATATGTGACCTAACAAAACTTGATGGGTGTCTTCGAGGAGTATCAAGAGATCGTATTGATACTCTGACTACCTATGAGTGGGAATGCTATGTAGAGTGAACAGATCCAGTATGATGTTCTATTCCTATTCCAGAATGTGGTGTCACAAAATCGACTTGTATTCGAGGTGCGGTTGATCCAATTTCAGAGAATACCAATGATGTCGTACATACATGGGATTGTATTAGTGCTGATCAGCGCAAAAGCTGTATGGTTGATAGACCACAATGTGGCGTAAATCAGATTGAGAATGATTGTCTTAAAGGAACAGTTGTGCCACCATTTATCCCAAGACCTGATTTCTTTGATTGGTTCTGTCAACTCAATGGCGAGATGGTATCATGTGAATTACCAAAATGTGCAGGCAGGGTATTAAAAGATGGAGAAACATGCTGTAAGATTGATTCCAAAAATCCTGATCCAGGTCTCAATAACTACGAACACATAAACTGACCTCATGAAATAATATGTGACTCAGGTCAGACATGTGTCGCAAGAACTGTTTGTGCCGACGTTTGGTGAACTATTACTCATGGTGAACAATGAGATGAGTATACGACATGTGATGCTAAATTGTATTGTTTAGAGCCTGGTCAACATAGAGCAAATGTTTGTGATTCAGAGAGGCCTAATAATAACTGCCAAGATGAGTGTCTACCAGGAACAAAGTTTGCTCTTCCTCCAGGAGCATGTGGATGAGGAGAAGATAGTATCGACGGTAAATGTGGGATTCCTCCACAACACTGTGAACAAGGAGAAATGAAGATAATCCCAGGAAGTAATAATTGGATGTGTCTCTGAACAGGGCCAGCATGAAATTCGATTTTTTGCCCATGAATTACACCGCCAGTATTCCCAGTAGATGGAAAATGTACGGTAGGAGCTGTCGAACCAGCATGTGATTCTGGTATCCTCGAAGATATAGAGGTAGTCAATGCTTATTTGACAACATGGACCTGTGCCGGGATACATCCTGAGCTTGGGGCAACCGATGAGAGCTGCAAATCAGAACAGTGAAAATGTCCTATTATATATAGCGGAACTCCTGGTGAATGTCTCGCTGGAACCCCGAGCGCGATTTTAGACAACACAACATATTATTCTTGGACATGTGATGGAACAAATGGAAGTGATTCTTGTATATTAAACAAACCAAGAGATGGAGAATGTGGTACGGAGCCATACTCCTGTATTTATCCAATATTACTACCTCCTGTTATCCCGATTCCTGGATTTAATACGACACAATTTATATGGACCTGTCCCGGAGATGTGGGTGCACAAAATGCATCATGTGAGTATACATGCCCAGCGTGAACTGTCCCAGATCCTGTGACATGAACGTGTGTAGCAGATGCATGTAATAATATTAGTGGTATTCAAGATTCAGATTATATATTAGAAAATGATCTCGTTCGTGATAATAAGGGTGATTGTTATGAAAAGCTCGTTGTCCAATGTGACGTAGATCCTGCATCACCAATGGTCGGTGATATCATCACATTTACACTCAGTGCATCAAAGTGAAATGGTGGGCCATACACCTATAGTTGGGTGTTTGGGAATGGAGCAATTAGTCTCTATACTCCTCAAACATCATGACAGATTCACATACCCGCGACAGCATTTGATAAAGATAATGCTCAATCAGCTGAGACGTATTGTGACGTAACTGTTGGAGAAAATCCTCTCGATCTTTGCTACAATATATCTGGCGTACAAACAGTTCTGCCTCCTAAGAATTATCGTGATGGGGCAGGAAACTGTTTCCCGAATGCATGTAGTGATACAGCACCATCCACAAATACGATCAAATGTACAGACTGACCAATACCAGACACGAATGATACATCATGAGTTTTGGCGAATGCCTGTGACAGTTGAGTAGCGTGTGACTGGGTGTGTGCAAATGGACATATCTTGGATGAAGGTATATGTAAAAAAATAGTAGACCTTCCCAATCTTAAAGCTTCTGCTCCGACACCAAGTAGTGCGATAGTAGGCGTTGCTCAAACATTTACATCCCTTGTTTCTTCGGAAAACAATCCAACAGGAAAAGATTTTATGACACTTTTTCAAGTGAAAAATGGCTCTGGTGTTATTTCACCTATTTCGGCGAATACAAGACGAGCTCTTGTTGCTGGTGAGAGCGGACCTGTTATATCTGATGAATATATATTCACTTGAGCTTGAACCTATTCTGTTCGTGCTTGTGCCGACAATGATTTAGCATTTGAGGGAATAATTGTAGAATCAGATGAAGGAGATAATTGTAGTGGATGGACCAATGTTACAGTCACAGAAGGTTTTCAATGTAATGTTGATAATCTACCAGCAAACAGCGTTCTCTGTCTCGATGGACCAATACCAGATGTGAATGATAAACCATGGGTTCTCAACAGTGTTTGTGACAGTTGAGTAGCGTGTGACCGAGTATGTACAAATGGATATGTGTTAGTTGGAACTATCTGTAAAAGTATAGCAGAGATGCCTAACCTCATAGCTTCTGCTCCATTGCCAGATACTGCTCAAATCAATACACCTCTTACATTTACCTCTACCATCACTAATAATGGCGGTGTTTCTACTGGATCTGGTTTTGATAACGTTTTTCAAGTAGCAGAAGCAGAAAATGGTGGAGGTGGTATTTCTATTATTGAACCTGCCAGTTCTCTCGCATCACTTGATGCCGGAGCAAGCGCTAATATTACTTCTTCGAGTTATATCTTTACTGAAGCTAAAACCTATTCTGTACGAGCGTGTGCGGATAAGAATGTATCATTTGTAGGAACTATTACAGAATCAGATGAAGGAGATAATTGTAGTGACTGGGTCAATGTTATAGTCACAGAAGATCCTCTTGCCCCTGACTTAACAGCATCTGCTATCATACAAAACACGGCTACAATTACTAAACCTCAAACCTTCACCGCTGATATTACCAATGTTGCCACTGTTGGAACTGGAGGATCATTTGATAATATTTTTCAGATATCTACAGGACCAAATATGACGGGCACAATTATCCTAGTAACTCCGGTAGTGCCATCGCCAATGGGGCCGCTTTGAGCACAACAATCGGACACTGCATCAGGCACACACACATTTACCACGACCGGGGAGTATTACATTCGCGCCTGTGCTGATGTACCGGGAGTCATCGATGAATCAAATGAGTGAAATAATTGTGGTCCTGAGACAAAAGTGACTGTATTTAATAACACTGATTTTGTCACCACCTGGAAGACAAACAATAATGGCTCATCTGGTCCAACATCTATTACCATTCCTACTCATCCAGGATCTACATATTCTTATTATGTTGATTGGAATAATGATGGAGACTTCACGGATTCTGATGAAACCAGTGCTTACACGGGTCCAGTGACTCATGATTTTTGATCTGCAGGTGTCTACACTATTCGTATCAAAGGTACTTTCCCAAGGATATATTTTCATAATGAGAATGATAAATCAAAAATTCTCTCCGTAGATCAATGGGGGAACAATCTGTGGGCCTCTATGGGGAGCGCATTTGCGGGCTGTGATAATTTCAATGGTCCTGCCAATGATGTGCCTAATCTTACAAATGTTACAAATATGTCTTGGATGTTTTTCCAAGCATCCACTTTCAAACAACCTATTGGGACATGGAATACCAGTGCTGTCACGGATATGTCATGAATGTTTCAGGAGGCTTTTCAATTTAATCAAAATATAGGTGCTTGGGACACGAGCAAAGTCGTGAATATGTCTCAGATGTTTGCTCAGGCACGGGAATTTAATAGCAATATTAGCTCATGGAACACGAGTGCTGTTCAAAATATGTCAGGAATGTTTAGTATCGCGAGCGTTTTCAATCAACCAATCGGTATATGGAACACCAGTGCTGTGACGGATATGTCAGGAATGTTCCGCTCTGCATCATCATTTAATCAACCCATTGGTACATGGAACACGAGCAATGTGACGGATATGTCAAACATGTTCAACAGTGCTACCAAATTTAATCAAGACTTGAACGGATGGGAACGAACTGCCCCAACGACATCGACTGTCTCGCAGGTGGGGAATATGCAAGGAATGTTTCAGGGTGCCATTGCCTTCAATGGTTCTGTAGGAAATTGGAACACGAGTTCTGTGACGAATATGTCTGAGATGTTTTCTAATGCTCAAATATTTAATAAGCCACTTGCTAAAAATGGCACACAATGGAACACGAGCAATGTCACAAATATGTCTTGGATGTTTTTTATGGCCCCTCTGTTTAATCAAGATATTGGAAATTGGAATACAGGGAATGTCACGACCATGCAAGAAATGTTTGCCCATGCTCTCGAGTTTGAACAAAATATATGAGATTGGGATGTAACAGCTGTCACCAATGCAGACGGTATGTTCACAGGAGTGACACTTATTACACAAAATTATGATAAACTCCTGCAGGGCTGGGATCCTCAAACGCTCAAATCCAGTGTGCCATTTTCTGGAGGAAATAGTCAGTATTGTCTCTGAGAGCCAAATCGTGCCCATATGATATCCTCTGATCTGTGGACTATCACAGATGCTGGTCTTGAAGCCGGATGTCTACAACTGCCTAACCTCATAGCTTCTGCTCCATTGCCAAATACTGCCATAATCAATACACCTCTTACATTTACCTCTACCATCACTAATAATGGCGGTGTTTCTACTGGATCTGGTTTTGATAACGTTTTTCAAGTAGCAGAAGCAGAAAATGGTGGAGGTGGTATTTCTATTATTGAACCTGCCAGTTCTCTCGCATCACTTGATGCCGGAGCAAGCGCTAATATTACTTCTTCGAGTTATATCTTTACTGAAGCTAAAACCTATTCTGTACGAGCGTGTGCGGATAAGAATGTATCATTTGTAGGAACTATTACAGAATCAGATGAAGGAGATAATTGTAGTGACTGGGTCAATGTTATAGTCACAGAAGTGTGAGCAGGATGAAAATGTGGTACGCGAGCCCGAACATATGGATGGAACGAGAAAGCATGGAGTGTTGTACAAAATTTCTGTGATCTTGGTTCTCCCACACCAGCAAACCCAGTATTTCCGACATCTACAGCTTCCACTCAATGGCAGTGTGTTCATCTCTGAACACCTAGTCCTGTCTGTGTGGCTGATCTCGAGCCTCTCTGCGGCGAAAGCGCGAAGACATATTCTATCGCAGACACGGCTTACACGGGAGACTGGTGTGCATATGGTACTCTCTCATGAGTAGCTCCATCATTTCCTGATGTTGGCGCATCAGCTTCATGGATTTGTAAAGGTACTGCCACAGGAGATATAGGGAAAACATGTTTCGCAAATCGTCATGGAAGCTGTGCTGCACCCCCTCCATCGCCTGCTCAAATATGCCCTGTTGCTGGAGACGTATATCCTGCTGTCGATGATCAACCATTTTCATTAGTCTCAGAGTGTACAGGAGTAGTATGTACGTATACGGAAACCAATCAGTGTCCAGAGACTGTTGTTCCAAGTCAGATCAAAGCTAATATAGCAAAACCAATAATTCAATGTAATGATACTTTAAATGGTGGTTATTTTCGCTACCGTATCTTCAATTCCGATACTTCTACTCTCTATACTTCAGATGAATATACTGTCAGAACACAGGTGGAACATCCAAATACCTTTGCAGTTGGAAACTATACAGTGCAGTGTGCATATGGAACTTCATCACAACCATTTGATGATATGACAGCTGGGTGTTATCAACAAATGTCCGCTTCTGTAGATGAGGGCACCTCAGTATGTGAGAGCATGGATATCTATGATGCCAATGGAGACATGCTCCAAACTATCGCAGATAATGATCTCACGAGTATACAGTTCTCTACACCGCAAAGCCTCAGTTTTATCTGTCAAAGTTCCATCCCAAATGTAGGTCTCTTTGGTTTCAAAAAGGGGAATGATTGAATTGTAACTTCTACACCGAGTGCTATCTCCTATATTTCAAATTCCATCCCACTTGTTGGTGGATATGCCTTTGATGGCACATCTACCTCAGTGAGGTGCTATACTGCATCTGGAAATGGTTGGAGTACGAGCGATGCGTGTGGCAAAACCATCTGTGCAGGCGAAGAATGTGGCACTAATATGTACACGATTACCGCGCCCGATAATGTTATCTGTACACGAGATGAGTACACAGATTATACGATTACATGTAAAGATCCCCTAGATTCTGAATGTTTGGCAAACTTAGCAAACTGAACAACAGAGCTTGATTTTAAAATTAATAATATAGAACAAACTCTTTCTGTTACTTCATGCGCCAACAATACTTGTCATATCTCTCTCCTTTCAGGAATAGCAAAGATAGAGATCAAAACACAAGACGATCCTCTCACCTATCAGCTTATTCAGTGATCGGTACTTGATGATGTCGCACCGAGTGCATCTCTCTCATACTTTACAGGTTACTGAGAGTCAGAACAAGAACCCGTTAACTCTCTTGTTGCTGGTGGTAAATGGTTCAATAAGGATGTGACAGTACGAGTAGAGTGTACCAATTCATTGAGCCCATCCAATGGGGCATTAAATAAAGATGCTGTATGCCGATGTGCAGAGGATATTCCTATTTCATTTTCAGTGGTGACTTGGACAAAAATTATTGATCCTGATATAGGTGGTACGCAGAGACATTTCTACTATACTACTTCTTCGACAATGGCAGCTCAGAATGTTGCTGTCAATGATACATCTACCTCCTTTATTGATGGTAATTGAGAAGGAAAAACCTCTTCCGAGGCCAGCATACCACAAATAAAAATAGATGGGAAAAAGCCTGATGTCTCATCGAGTCTTGATGCCGTGAACAAGAAGGTAACTCTGACGTTCACGGAAGGCGTAGATGAATCTGGTTTTGGACATAGTGAAGTCATTCACAGCCTACAAATCTATGATAAAGCCGCTGATCCAGAAAAGACTTTTGGTCCATTCTGTAGCACGGGTGGTGTGATAGGTAATGGTGCTCCACTATTAGGAATAGAAACAATGAGCGAGGAAATCCCCTTTGATCCTGCTATAACTGATAAAGTTATCCATTACTGTGTGTATGATAATGCGGGCAATACACGATCGGAAAAATATCCAAGCTCTATAGTACATGCATGTTTTGCTGATGAGACGAGTAGTGTCAATCTGGATACCTACGAATGAGATGAAGATACGTATGGGCTCATCAAGCGCCTGAAGGAAGGTAGGATAGGATATTTCCTGACAGTTAAGGAAAGATCTTCTCAGGTACGGACTTTCAATACTCGGCTTGCAGGAAATATCAACAAGTATATCACAAGTCGGTATTGTAAGAATACTAAATTACCCGCATCTGGAGTCTGGGAAGCTGATGATAATGAAGCTGCCTTTATAGATCCTGTAATGAAAAACTGCTATAACGGTGACGATAACAATGATACCGACAGCACATCGAATCTCAATACGAACCTGAATAGGAATAAGAGCGGATATTTCTACTATCAATTGTCAGGCGATGTGTTACCTATAGATTCTAGTAATCCCCAGACGAATCAAGTAGTCACTATTGAAAAACCCACTGTGCTCTATGTTGTCGGTGGTGACGTGTATATTAAGCGGAATATAAAATATAGCACTGTCGCTTGAAATAATCCATCACTCGTTATTATCGTGCAGAAAAATTCTGCTTCTCAATGAGGTCATATCTATATTGATCCGAGCGTAACACAGATAGATGCTACTCTAATTGCTGACGGAGCCTTGATGAATGGCGAGATGATTGATGAAAAGATTGAACCACTTGAATGGATTACTGATAGGGATCTCCCAACACCACTTCTCAAAAATCGTCTCGTGATAAATGGGCGACTCCTAACGCATAATACTCGAGGCGGATCCCTGAAGTACGAAAATGGTTCTTTGATAACTCGATGAAAAGAAGGGACAAATGAAAATACAGGTACGTGTATTAATAGTAAAACATTATTAATAGAACCATGTGATTGGTATGTGGCTGCTGCACAAGACCTCGAGAGATTCCGATTTGTTCCTGACTCTGACAAGGGAGACTCGCGCTGTACTCTCTATGTGACAGGCGATGTAGCCCCACGAAAGCCTGATATTTTGACCACGGTTCTTGATTAATATTTTTGTAGACCTCGTATAGATTACATATTAAGAAATAAAAAAAATATTAGCAAGATATTTTAATCTTAAAATAAGTCTTTTCCCGAACTATTGCTTGTAAAGAAGGGGGTATCTCACTATACTCTTCGTATTTATTTTTTACGATTTTTTTATGAGAAAAACACCTACCCTCTTTTATCCAAAAAAATGGGTACATTCCGGGATGATTGTATGAGTGGTCGGCATGTGTATTTTTTCATGAAGTATCTTGGCACAAGACAAAGGTAATGCAGTTACGTATGATAATGAGGGGTTTGCGGTGAATCAGCCAAGAACTGAAGGTGTCCCTGCGGCGAGAATTCTTCCAGAAAAAAAGCAAACCGAGATCGAAGTAAATGATGTAATACAGGGAACTCTTGCGTCTTGTTTTGATTACTACACTTTTGGAAGTATCGGTGTTGACCTCACCCAAAATCTCAATACATATCAACCAGGTGAGCCAGTTATGATTACAGGGGTTATCAAAAACAACAATAAATATCCTGTAGTGGGTATGGATATCCGCGCACGACTCGTCAAAAATATTCCTTCTCCAAAACCAATGCGAGCTGAGCATATGATATTGGATGAATTTAATATCGCAGACAATATTACACTCGATGCCAATGGGGAATTTCAGGTTTCCTACACGCATCTTCTCCCACTCAATGCACCAAAAGGGCAATACCAACTTTATTTCTATGCTGTTGAACAAGATCGATTTAACCTCTCAGGCCTCTCATTTACCAATGATATTGTTGCTTCTCGTATCGCATTTGATGTTGGATGAAACAATCCTGATCATGTTTATCTTGATCAAACAGGTATTACTGTTTGAGGGCAACCACATGATGTGATGGCCTTTGTGACACAACACGCAACAAAAAAATCTATTCCGGTCGAGATCCCTCTGACAAATCCGACTTCCACAGAAAAATATATAAAAGTCACATACGATCTCTATTCTTGGGATTCAGTTCTCTCTACAAACAAGATACAAAGCAAATCAGAGGAAATACTTGTTTCAGGGAAATCTTCAAAAAATATCACATACACAATCGAACCAGGAATCTTGCCAATCTATTATCTCCAGATTACAGCAGAACCAAAAGACACATCAAAGGATGCCTCTATTTCTCGAGAAAAAACGATATCAAACATTCGTTTCGTTGTCCAAGATGAATCAAAACCAAGACTCAATTTCATCGGTGTGGATACGTATCCGCTTACATCTTCACGAGAAACAACACTCGTTACATGTTTTCATAATACGAATGCATTGGCAGATATCCGCAATACCAAGATTGAGACTATCATCTATGATATAAATAGGTGAGAGATTGCAAAAACAGTCTACAATGGTAAAACGGTCTCCGAGATTACCGCAGTTGTCCAAAAATTTACTCCAAAAAATGACCTCTCGGAATTTACTGTTGAATCAAAAATGACAGATGACCAAGGAGCTCTGATTGATACAGTTATCAAAAAATATACCTGTAAAGACATCAATCCAACTCTCTGTAAGTCAACGCCGCTAGTAGAGGCAACTCTTACACGGTCACAGCAACGAGCAATACCTCTCGCGGTAGCCATTCTTGCCCTGATAGGAATAGTGATAGTGGTACTGAAAAGAAAAAAATAAATCATTAATTCTCTTCTTATGAAAAAAAATATTACTTTTTTGGTACTCCTCGCTAGCGTCTTCTTCTACGGGCAAACACTCCATGCGGCTGCGGTGACGAGCTCTATCAATCTCACTGTTAATTGTGACCGCGCATGTCAAGATGATGCGCTGGTACTTTTTCGGTATAAATGAGTTATCACCGAGACGTTCCACAAAAATATCAATCTAGTCAACGAATCAAATGCAAACGTGACATGTTCAGGTTTTAACCTGGATCTCAATAAACATGTGACTGTACGACCTACTCCTACAACTGGTGAATGGTTTGTGACAGGTGGTCAGTATGATTCGCCACTCTCTGATGGTATATTGTATGAAATGGTAGAAGATGCTGTAAAGATAGGTGACAAATGGCAACGATTTTATATCGGTACATCTGTTCCTGCTGATTCCAATACCGTTGCTGTGAGTAGCCAGAATCCGAGTATTGTCAGCTGTACTAACGGAGTATGTACGGCAGTTGGAGCAGGATCGACGAATATTACGCTCACGTTTCCTACGACAGATCAGGTAGCAAATCTGCCAGTTGAAGAAAGAAGAAAATGGGGAACTTTTAATGCTCGGGGGGCATATACTCAGTACGAGCTAGAATGAACCAATCTTGGATATGGCAAGATACTTTTTATGGCGGAACAAAAAAATGGAGGGAATCTCACACGATCAAAACCTATCATTATGACATATGCATTTCCATCGATTACATGTCGTGTGACTGTGCCACCCCAACCAAACGATGAACATAATGTCGCATGTAGTGGCGTGGATGTTCTTTCGGACAAGAGCGCTCGAGTGAATTGGACATATACAGATGCTGAAAATGATCCACAAACAGGCTTCCAAATAGATGTGGCAACAAGAAGTGATTTTGCTACAAGCTCAATCGTGAAAAGCATAGTAGCGCCGGCGAATACAGATATCTCAGCAATACGAAATAGGGTTATCATGGATTTACAGGCGAACACACAATACTATGCGAGGATCAGGGCATATAATGCTATGAATGCTTGGAGTAATTATTCTACTTGCTCTGGTTGATTCAAAACTCCTCCAGAAGGACAGTGTCCAGCTGGCCAAATACGAAATACTCAAGGAGTCTGCGAAAATCCTCCTGGTGGACCATGTGATGGAGACGAACAGTGTGACCTCAATGAGGGGTGTGCTTGTTCTGATTGTGCAGAAAAATGAGATAACTGTCAGGCAGGACTTATTTGTAAATATAATACTACCAATCCTATACAGAGTAGTTGTCAGCCACATTGTATTGACCCACAAGTTTGGAATGGCACTACCTGTGTTACTCCTATAACAGGTGCCTGCGGTACAGCAAATGGTAAAACATACCCACAGGATGCTGTCAGTTATGGTGGTGATACCCAGTGTGCGAGAGGTGATGCTTCATTGACTTTCTTCCCAGCTCCAGGCGATACCGCTCGTTGGTTGTGCCGAGGAAGAAATGGTGGAGATGATTCTGCTGAATGTAGTGCTACGAGAAATGGAACAGGAATATGTGGTACTGCCACGAAAACATATGATTGGAATATTTCATCTTTTGGTTCTGATACTTTTTGTAAAGTGGGAGCACCATTATGATCTGTTTCTTTCCCAGTACCAGGACAAACTGTCTCATGGACTTGTCCTGCGAGAGAATGATTACCAAATACAAGCTGTTTTGCAAGTCGTGCACTGCAACCAATCTGTGGAAGCAATGATAGTCGTGCACTCCCTGATGGTAAATATCCTGCTACAACACAAGGATTTCCGCTAGGAACAGGATACTGTAGATCTGGTACAACCGCTTCGCCAGTACCACTCTTTCCTGCACCTGGGCAGACAGTGACATGGCAGTGTAGTACTGGAAATGGTCCAGCTGCGAGCTGTTTAGCAAAAAGAGCCAACATAGTTGAACCTCCTCTCTGTCTTGCAGGAGAAACGTACATCTCTACTTCCACCAAGGCAAACAAATGTTGTACAGCTGCACAAGTAGCTAATAATGATTTTGAATGTGGTGGTGGGTGTCCTAATCCTCCTAATGGAGTCTGTAATGCCGATGAAGGATGTGCTTGTTCTGACTGTCGTGATCAGGTAGATCATTGTGCAAATGGACTTCTCTGTAATGGTACAGCTCCAAATGCTGCATGTTGTCCAGCAGGTCAAACATGGAATGCAACCACAAAA
>CAZFTF010000003.1:21291-90867 GCA_964521495.1 uncultured Candidatus Peribacteria bacterium
TGCCAACGAAGGTTGTCTCTGTGGAGACTGTCGTGATCAGGTAGATCATTGTGCAAATGGACTTCTCTGTAATGGTATAGCTCCAAATGCTGCATGTTGTCCAGCAGGTCAAACATGGAATGCAACCACAAAAATATGTGAACTCGTGACTCCTCTGTGTGCTGCAGGAGAAACGTACATCTCCACTTCCACCAAGGCAAACAAATGTTGTACAGCGGCAGAAGTAGCAAGTAACACTCTCGGTTGTGGAAATATTGTCTGTAACAACGATCAGATCTGTAATGCCAACGAAGGTTGTCTCTGTGGAGACTGTCGTGATCAGGTAGATCATTGTGCAGGAGGACTGGTCTGTAGAGGAAATTCGCCTTCCTCAGCTTGTTGTCCTATCGATAAAATGTGGAATGCAACTACCAAACTCTGTGAAACTCCTGTGACATGTCCTACAACCCAGGCACCAGAAGTTATCGATGTCGGCTCTATTCCATTTATTGGATGTAAAGCGATAGACAAGTGAACTCATTTCAAATACACTATTACAGACCCAAATGGGAATACAATTCCTTCTCTAGTATATCCTCTTGCTTCTAGTCCAATACGACACACATCAGCGCTCTCAATCGAATGATCATACGAAGTAAAATGTTTCTATGGTTCCTCTACGACACAAACAGTGAGAGGCTGTGATAATAGTACGATTGACCAGATTATCAGGGTAGTACCAAATGGACAAGGATGTAAGGATATACTTGTTTATAATAACAATGGGTACCCAACATATACAGCTCAAGCTCCTTTTGATGGTTCGGTGGTGTGTCAAAGTAATACGTGATTTATAACTGGAGCTCCATTTTCGTTCAAGCTTGGGGCGAGTGCTTGGTTAGATGATATACCATTCACTACAACACCTCTTGATATATTTTTAGGAGGATCATATCTTTCCTCTACAAAGTCATATCAATTCCTATCAGGATGAACAAATGTAGAATGTCGCATCAAGTCTGGTAATGGATACGTCACAAGTAATGATTGTAAAAAGACGGTATGTATAGGAGGTAACTGTGCAGGTCCTCAAACATTTGTTGTGACAAGCTCAAGTAATACTATGTGTACTACCTCCAATATCCTCGCATACAATATTGGTTGTGGTGATGGTGGTCAGAATCCAGCAGTATGTCGAGCACAATTTGAGTCTATATTTAGGAATTGAGGTAACTGAAATATTTCATGATATCCAGTCAGATGCACACAATCGAGAAATACCCCATGAGTTCCTCTTTACCAAAATATCACGTGTACTGTAGAATTACCAACATGACAAAATGTGTCTCTCTATGGAGGAGATTATGGTGGACCAAGTTCACAGGTTATCTCTCATATTGCTGCACGTGATACGACAGACCCTATAGGCAAATTTGCTTCAAACAATTCAGATAATTTCTCTCGCAGTCAGTGGAGTGATACCCCGATTCAAGTAGATATTCAGTGTGTAAATGGAGGAGATAGTGGTGATTCTTGTACCTGTGCGGGTATCAAGGAAAATGGCTCTCTGAATAGCGCCTGGAGTGTCACTCCATACGGTGCTTTGGCAGATACCAACACCTTCACTCGTACTTTCTGAGAAGGAAGACACACAAAAACCCTCTATGTTGCTGATAATGCAGGAAATTCTTCTGGAGCACTTACTCTCGATATCGGTGTAGATATGACATCACCGAGAATTATCAATACTGTATCAAGTACGCTGAGCGACTCTTATTTCAATTCAAATATACCTCATATTATTTTAACAGCCAGAGATGATATATCATGAATTACAAGGTTTAATGTCACAGGAAATATTTCTGCAGATAGTCCAACACAGGCAGATTGTTCTGGTGACGAGAGGTCATTAATAGCGCGGGATCTTGAGAAAATAATATCTTTCCAAGATCCTACAAGAGTATGATACAAGGTAGCATACTGTATACGTGATGCGGCAGGGCATGTGACACATGGCACATACCCAGCAGCAGCAGTTATGCATTACGGCTGTTTTGCTGACGGTGCTATGAATACTGTTCCCAATCTCGGTACATATACACCACTATTGATTACAAGAATGTTAGATGGTAAATTTGGTTATTCTTTGAGTGATAGTGATCGCGCGGCACAAAATACTGCATTTCAGACACGTCTTGCTCAGAATATTAATACGTATATTACGGGACAATATGTTTCTACTCCAGTAAACCCTATAGTGCCTGGTAATTTGGCTCTTTCAAATTCTACAGGAGCAGATACAAATGGATATTATTACTATACAAGCACAATTGGCGGAGGGAAAATAAATGTTACAGCCCTTTATGCTCTTACAACTCCAAAAGTTATCTATGTACTCGGAGCAGATGTACAAATTAATAGTAATATACTGACATCTGGTAATGGTTCGGTAGTGATTATTGCGAAAAAAATTGGATCAGAGGGGGGGAATATCTATGTCGATCCAGGTGTTTCTGCAATTAGCGCAACCCTGATAGCGGAAGGCGCCCTGATGAACCGAGAGAGCAATAGTTGATCTTCACTCAATTGGACCATTGCACAAGACAGGGAGAAGTTAGATGATCACAAACTCGTTATCAATGGTCGTCTCTTTACCTACAATAATCGAGCCGGTTCTATGATAGCTTCAGGCGACACGCTGAATGAAATACCTGATGGTATGTCTCATCATTGCTTTTCTGGAGCATGATGTACAAGAGCGGACGCAGCCTCTCAAGATCTTGAACGATTCCGATTGACAACCACAGCTCCGGCACTAAATGAACAATGTACGCTCTATGTGACAGGTGCGGTGCCAAATATTGTCCCTATTCTCTCAGGTGTTGTATTCTAGTTTTTCTATTTTCTAGTTTTTTCTTATGAAACGTATTCTTCTTATTATCGTACTTCTCGGATGAGGTCTCGGACTTTTTTTCTGGATGCAGAGCGGGCTGTTTTTATCCAAGACAGTGATTTCCGACACAGAGATTCCGACCCAGAGTGGACTGACTCCTACGATGGAACTCGCAAATAGTGTCTGGTCTCATGATGTCAAATGGAAGGATGTCATTGCAAAAAAATCAGAAGAAGCCGGAGCAAATATAGAAGCAGTCAAAGAGCTCGCATTTGCACAGTCTTTTACTGGTGATCTCTGAAGTGCTGAAGGTGCTCTCGATACGTATTGCCAAAAAAAGGCGGACGATAGTGCATGTCGAAAAATCGAATATGTTTTTGATATCCAAAAACCAGTTGATAATACTGGGAAATTGCTCACATGAGTTACATTTGAAGTTCTCGGAAAACCAGCTACTGCCCAAAAAATCTCAAAGGAAGAAACGATATCTAATATGGCCTACAAAAATACGGTTCTTCGGACAAAGGTTTCCAAAAAAGGATACACAGATTTTATTTCAAAATCCATGTACACCGCTTGGGGAGATGATGCTTCATCACAAAAACAAGTTACCGTGACTCCTGTGATGATCCCTGCTGCAACGGATGTTGTCAAAAAAAACACAGCCACCTATGAAGTGAAAACGAAAAATTATACTTTCACGGTTCAGCCAGATACCTTTGTCTATCCCGATGGAGCTCCGGTAGAAGGTGATGTGGAAGTATATTTCTTTGATATCACAGCAGATACTCAAAATGCGTATGCATCTGGGATGTTTTCTCTTGATGTCTTTGATAGCTTCACTGGTACGAATATTGGTGAAGGTATGCAAACCTACGGTATGCCCCTCATCAAAGCCTACAAGTGAGATGTTGAGCTCTATACCAAGAAGCCAATTATTGGTGTTGGGAGAATGAGTAATCTGGATGATTTCAAAGCAAAAAACAATATCAAAGAGATTGATTTTGCTGCTATTCCAAAAAATACACCACTGGATTATGCTCTGGCAACTCAGTATGGTCTTCCTCCATTTTGGCAATATCAAAAACGTACTGGTACCTGGGAGATGTCCACTTTTCAAGTACTCGATAATACTGGGTTATCTCGATTTTCATTTCAAGACCTCTAATCTCATACTCTAACCTTTTTTCTATGAAAAAATATTGCATACTTCTTGCATGTCTCTGGTGAGCTCTGGCTACATACTCATTTGCTAACTGGGATAGTCTTGTCCTAGGAGCTATCGAGTATGATACCACAACTTGTACTCTAAAATTGGTACGTAGTATTGGAGGGCATCATGTGGATACATATTCCTACACTGTTCGATGACCAGTTATAGTCAATATTCCTACTCAAACAGCGAGTGTAGCATCAGGAGGCGGAGTGGTGAGTATTTCTGCTGTATCGTTCCAAGAATATGCAGTCCCATCATGTGCCCTGACTTGTAGTCTTGGTTCGAGCCCTGTTTCAACTATTTCAGCGTTTGATGTGAAAGGAATAAATGGATCTGCACCCTATACTTTTACGATTCCTGGCATGGATAGAAATATTTATGTGATTCGAAAAACTGAGATACCAGTATGTCTCCGTTGTCTCGAAGAAGAGTATTGGTGCCCAAGTGCAAATGCTTGTCTGAATATGGGTGAAATATGTGGTGACCATCAGTGTAATAATGATACTGTCTGTGACATCAATGAAGGATGTGGATGTCGTGATTGTAATACCAAACAAGATCATTGTGCTGCAGGACTTGTGTGTAATTATGTTGCGAGTAATCCCAATAATTCTTCGTGTACCCGAATAGGATGTGGAGAGGGAGAATATTTCTGCCCTGCAACGCAAAGATGTATTATTAAATGAGCACCATGCGGTGATCATAAATGTAATAATAATACAACATGCGATCTCAATGAAGGGTGCGGATGTCCGGCGTGTGACGGGCAACAAGATCACTGTGCTGATACATTAATCTGCCAACATAATGTTGCTAACCCCAACAATTCCGAATGTATCTCGACTGATTGTCCGTCGGGCAAGTATTGGTGCTCTGCAACACGTGCCTGTATCGCTACAAATATGCCATGTAATGGAACCTGCCAATCGCCACTTATTCTCCACAATAATCAGTGTATTCCAAACGGATCCTGTTTACCCGGCAATCTTTGTTGTCCTATTGGAACCTACTTTTGCTCTCTTCGGTCAACGTGTGTAGCGGCCGGGCAGACGTGTGCGATATAGGAATGGTAAATATAACTACAAAAAACTCCTCTTAAACATGAGAGGAGTTTTTTGAAAAAATAGTTATTTCAGGAAAGTATCTACCTCCTCTTGCGTGAGAGGAAGTGCCCAGCCTATCTGAGAGCTTCCACCGACAATACCTGTATTGATACCGATAATTTTTCCATTAGAAGCTATGAGAGGACCACCACTATTTCCAAAATTCATAGGAATGGTTGTTTGGATGAGTCAGTTCATCGTGATCCCACTAAAAGAAACAGTTCTATTAAGCCCCGAAATGATACCAGTTGAGACTGATCAAGGATAGAGTCCGAGCATATTTCCAATAGCTGCTACATTTTCTCATTGTGCTACATTTGCCTGAGAATTGATAAATTTTCCTACTGGCAATGAGAGAGGGGTTTTGGATGTGATTGAAAGCAATGCAAGATCGAGAGATGGGTGACTTTTTAAGAGTTTTGCTGAGAATTGAGAACCATCATGGAGTGTAACGATATAGGAGAATCATTCACTCAATAGATGTTTACTCGTGAGAATTGTGCCATGAGATCATACGATAATTCCCGTTCCTGCGCGGGTTGTGACTCCAGATTCTTCGAAGATGTTTCCAGTGATACTTACTGTCACGGGGGACATCCTCTCTATCAGAGATGTGAGAGGAGTGTTCTCTGTAAGAGAAGTATTTGTATTGAATATAAAAAATGTCGATCCTACCGCAACTCCGATGGAGAGCGCGAGGATACAAAGAGCAAATAGTGTTCGATTCATTTTCTGATTATAGGCTATTTTTATTTCTGCAAAATCAAAAGTTGAAAAATACGATTTTTCCTTACTATATCCACACCATGAATATTGCACTTATTGGCGGGGGATCATGAGTCTCCAACCTTCTCAAAACATTTCAAAAAGATCCAACCTTTCATCTTTCGGCTATCATATCTACTTCTGATAGTGGATGAAGCACAGGTGTCTTGAGGCAGACCTACGATATTCCAGCACTTGGTGATATTCGCAAAAATCTCTCTGCTCTTGCTGGTGATACAGCTCTCTGGACAGAGCATCGTTTCCAACATGGATTTCTTGATGAACATCCAGTCGGAAATATTTGGCTTCTTGGACTGGTGGAAAAATATGGATTTCGTGAGGGGCTTACTCGGGCTCATGAGATGCTGGGTGTCCACGAGAATCGGATTATCCCAGCGACGGAAGAAGTCCACGATATTCTCGTCACACTCAAAGATGGTGAGCGCATCCTCGGAGAAGATCATATCATCGCACAGACACATCTTTCAAATCAGATAGAAACAATTGAACTCACTCCACGAGTACACGCATTCGAGCCAGCTATGCAGGCACTTCTTCAGGCTGACGTGATTCTGATTTGACCAGGGACATTTTATACCTCGCTGATTCCATGTTTACTCCCAGTCGGTATGCTGGAGGCACTTCAAAAATCACGTGCTAAAAAAATACTGATTGCCAACGCTGCCAATTTCCCCCTTGGGCACTGTGATGGATATGATGTCGATAGGTATCTCTCTGAATTTCAGAGACTCGTATGAGAAGTCACATTAGACCATATTCTCGTACACAACACTCAGGGTGTTGAGAGTCAACAATCTGTCGCACCAGGACGTGATGATGCTCGTAAAATTATTGATACCTTCCTTGTTGCCACCACAGAAATTCCTCGACAAGACAAGCTCATGAGCATTCCAAGAAATACCCTCAAACATGATGCCGAAAAAGTACTCCAAGTGCTCAAAAATCTTCTCTAAAATATTCCTTCCTCCACCTTCTGCTCTATTCTCTATCTGTCTTATGCGCCATCCCATGTTTTTCCTCTATTTCTCGGTATTTATCACAATCTATATCAGTATCAATGCCTATATTTTTATCCACGGATACCACATGGTGGATGCATTTTCGCTTTCTCGTGTTGTGTATACGACTCTCTTTGTGATGCTCGCATCTGCGTATATCGTGTGAGAAATTATTCAGAGAAATCATAGTTCCGTCGTCTCAGATGCATTGATTACTTTTGGATCACTCTGGTTTGTAGGAATTGTACATTTTTTCTTTGTGAGTCTTGGTTTCGATATTTTGAAACTCTTGAATTATTTCTTTTCTTTTCTTTCTCAGGGTAGTGTGGAGAGGATTGCCTATCACACAACATGGGTGACCGTCGTGATGACCGTCGTGATGATTATGGTGGGGTATTTCAATGCTCGTTCTCCTGTTATCCGAGAGTACACCATTCAGATATCGAAAAAAAATCCTGTTACCGATACGCTTCGCATCGCTGTGGCAAGCGATATTCATCTCTGACCTATCAACGGTGGATATCATGCAGAGCGAGTGGTGGCAAAGATAAATGCTCTCAATCCAGATCTCATCTTACTCCCAGGAGATGTCCTCGATGGTGAAGTAGACCCTGTGATTCGCCGTGACCTCGGTGAACGACTTCGAAAACTCTCAGCGCCTTATGGCGTCTATGGTATTCTAGGAAATCATGAATATATTGGATGACTTGATCGTGCAGCAAATTATTTGCGAGAACATGCCATCACTCTCCTTAGGGATGAAGTAATAGAGGTCGCTGGCACCACGCTGATTGGACGGGACGATATTTCTGGCATGCGATTTGGGATTATTCGTAAACACCTCTCCGAATTGGTACAGGGCACCAACCCAGATATGCCTCGTATTCTCCTCGATCACCAGCCAAAAAATCTCTTTGAAGCGGAAGATAATGGTATCGATGTCCAATTTTCTGGACACACACATAACGGTCAGCTCTGGCCTCTCAATTATATTGTTGCTCAAGTCTTTGAGCTTGCTCGAGGCTACAAACAAAAGGGCAACACTCATATTTTTGTTTCCTCTGGTGTTGGCACATGGTGACCACCAGTACGTACAAATTCTCGACCAGAGATTCTCCTGGTAACACTCAAATTTCAATCAAATGACTAATACACAACCTTCTTTTCGTTTTACTATTCTTGTTGCCCTTTTCTGCGTCATTCTTGTTATCTCAAATATTGCATCTACTAAGATGACACAATTTGCTGGTCTTACTCTCGACGCAGGGACTATTCTTTTCCCTCTTTCCTATATTTTTGGCGATATCTTCGCAGAAGTGTATGGTTGGAAAGTTTCTAAAAAAATTATTCTTCTGGGGTTTGCAGCGATTGTTTTGAATGCTGCGATTCTTGCAATCGTACAGTATTTGCCAGTTGCGAGCTTTTGGGAGTTCCAATCAAGCTATGAGAATATTCTTTGATTAGTGCCACGCATTACACTCGGAAGTATTTTTGGATACCTTGCTGGTTCATTTTCCAATGCATGGAGTCTTCTCTGGATTCGTCGTATGACAGGAGAGCGATGGCTCGCAGCGCGTACGATTGGTTCGACACTGATAGGCCAGACTGCAGATACTGTCGTATTTTGTGCTATCGCCTTCTTCGGCACGATGGGGCAAATAGACTTAATGAATCTCGCAATTTCAAATATTCTTTTCAAGGTCGCTGTCGAGGCGCTCTGTACACCACTGACGTATCGAGTAGTGAGGTGGATGAAGAAATAGTTGCATTTACCACGAGCATAGTGTAGTATGATAACATGACCGAAAGACCCCTACCACAAGTTAATTTTGAGACAAAGGAAGATAAACAAGAATCTGTGATTTCAAAGACAAAAACACAGCTTACAGAATTGGATAGCCGTATTGCTCCAAACAAGATAACCACTACGACACAAACCAACAAAAATCCCAAAAAAAAATGATTATCAGCACAGGAAGAATCGAAAAATCTCAAGAATAAATCGATTTCTAAAGATGAAATTACTCAGGCAACACAGCAGCCGATTTTAGAAAAAAAATCAGAACAAGAAAATATACCGAAGGCACAAAATTTATTAGATTCTCCCCCACCAAACATACCAGATTTTTCAGTGTTACCAAAAGGGAAATTATGAATCCCTCTTCTATCCAGAGGGAATTTGGTTCAAAAAAATAATCAAACATATGATATTACTGTAGCATCATATTATTCCTATAAAACAAAAAATGACCTGCACTGAAAAGACTATGAAAATCACAAAAAACAGGGGATACTTATTGATAATGGAGAAGGAAAAGTATACATCCTTGGAGAAGAGTCATTAGTTATCACTGAAAATGAGGTAATCAAGCAATTGTGACCCCCAAGACACTTGCAAAATAATATCTATATTGGTGCAGATAATATTAAAAGAAAGACATCATGATGAGAGTATTATACAATAAAAGCTATCAATTCTTGTCATATACGTGATGCTATAAACAAATATGGAAAAGAAAATATTGGTCTTTTTAGAGAAGAATGAGTCTTGATATTATATTTTTGATTTAAAGAGGAAAAGGAAATTCCTGAATCCACTATTGAACATTTTGATGCAACTGATATTCGTGAATGGTGAGATGGAAAAGGAAAGCTCTCTTTTTACTCCAAAAGTGATCTGGGGGATTCCTATGAAGATAGAGATAATGGCGTATTCTTTGAGTGATGAATTAATACAGAGAAATTTGGGAAGATACCTCCGAGCCAGTTATTGATTGTTATAAAAAAAGATGCAGCGGGAAAAAAAGTAAAAAATATATATAAAAAACCAAATCGTAAAATTATTTTAGGAGATGCATCTCTCTATCAAGATATCCCCAATTCTCAGCAAATAGCTCAGAGTCTCATGGACGATGATATTGATGGGGGTGTAGATTATTCCAAAATTTCTCAAAGAATGCATTACATTGCACAGGAGATGAAAAAAGAATACGAAAGTGAGGAGGGGATTATATGGGTTGTGCATCAGTACGTGAAAGAACGACTGAGCTATAGTCCAGATGTCCACGAATATTATATTCAACTGAGTAAATTTGAACGTGGAGAGACCAAGGAAAAACCTAAAAAATTACATGTTCTGCCAAAAGATAATTCTGGTCTTGAAACCTTTTCTAATAGAATAGGTGTGTGTGGGTGATATGCTGAAACTGCTCTCCTTCTCCTTTCTTTTGCCGGTATAAAAGATGTCAAAGTTATTACATGAATTGCTCCCTCAGAAGATGATCTCGCTAGAAAGGGTCCTAATGGGTGGTCAAAAGAACAACAGGATGACAGGTGGCATGCATGGTTAAAGATAAAAAACAAACATTATGATGTGACGTGGGATGACAAGGAAGATGCTGTTAGTGCAGAGAATGATTGGTTTGGAGCTTCTGATGAATTTATGAAACAGAAAGGGCGAGAATGGACAGAATAATCCTCTATTCCAAACCATATTATCAACTGCGCAAGACTCATTCATTTTCTTTTCAAAAAAATATAGGGTATAGTGTCCTTACAAGCTGTTCTTGTGCAACGTCGACCCTGTGATTGGAGAGAAACCAACGATTTCTCACCGCATTCCAAATAAAAATACATAGACCGAGAATGGTTTACCTATCTCTCTCATTGTTATTCTCTTTCGATGCCGTGTGTTCCTTTCTCGCCGTAGCATTTATTTATTCTTATTTATTTTTCATAGATGCTACAGTGAGAAGGGAATCGCACAGTACGGACGAAGCTGGGTGAAAATGCTTCCATTACCAAAGCAGAGTTGAGACCCTGTTTCCAGGCTTGTCAGGGTATGTCATTTCGTGAATGACGCCATCGTATCCCGTACTCATGTCGGCACAATAGATAATCTTTTTTTATCGCCAACATCGTGGTAGGGGAGCTTACTCCTTCTCCCGAGAATTACCCAATTCCTCGGGAGTTTTTTTATTTTAAAACAATGACTAGATTGACAAACATGAAACAATCTATCGAAACTCTGCTGGTAGTGGGCAAGCATCAGCAATTGTCTTTGCTGCTAGGAGTGAACCTATTCTTTGTTGGCATGCACTTTCAATTTCTTCTGGTGTTTTTCCAGCAATTGATACCACCAAATCATCAACTCAGCATTCGCTATCGCTAGAAGATATACCAGTAAGACTTGAGGCGACCCTGCTGAGAGATATATGAGTAGTACCTGTCGGTAGGGTAGCAATGAAATTTCTTACGGCGTCGCCGGGAGCACCTTCTCCCGCTATTTCAGGTGGAAAATCGATTAATCAGTCTGGCCTATTTGAAGCATTCATAAAATTCTTGTTTAAAAATATACTATACCATGAATTATAGTTTTCTTTTTGGATTTGCAAATATCTGGTGGTATTCCCAAAAAATATATGACTCAGATATGAAATCTGGGAGTTACTATCTTTCTATTAAAAACTCCTCTTGCATTACGAAAATATTTTGTATAATACCACCACTTTTATCTTTATTTCGCTCATCCAAGCATGAAAAAATACGAACTTATGATGATCGTCGATCCGATGCTCGAGGCAAAAGCTCTCGAGTCGCTCATTGCAGATATCCGCACTGAGCTCGACGTTCACGGGATGAAAATAGAGGAGGAGACCGTGTGGGGAGCTCGTGATATGGCCTACCGTATCAATGGTTCTAAACAAGGTTATTACCTCATCTATACTCTCTCGTCTTCGGAACCAAAAAAGATACAGGGACTTGAAAAAGTTCTCGGTATCAAGAAAGGTCTGTGGAGATATCTTTTGACTATTGTCGCGTAGTTCTAATTCATTTTTTCTATGAGAACTGTCAATAAAGTAATCCTCATCGGTAATATCGCAAAGGATCCACTTGTTCGCACTACCACTGGTGGTGCAAAGAGTGCTCTCTTTGTCGTCGCTACCAACCGTGTCTTCAAAGATAAGAACGGTGCTATCCAAAGTGAAGCAGAATTTAGTAATTGTATCGCATGGGGTCCGCTCGCTGACCGATGTGATCAATTCCTCAGAAAGGGTAAACTCGTCTATGTCGAAGGTCGACTCAAAACTCGCACAAAAGACAATGAAGACGGTACTCGTATCTATCGCACAGAAATCGTCGTGATGAATCTCATTTTCCTCTCAAAGAGAGAAGATGCTCCTATAGGAGATGATCATCATGATGTTGTTCCTGAATCAGACATGCTCGACATCGATATGTCTGAAGAAGAGAATGTTTTTTAATTAATTTACTATGTCAAAAAAGAAGCTCAAAACCGCATGTCCTTTTAAAACAGCAGGTGTAACTCACATCGACTACAAGGACACAGAGACACTCAAGAAGTATCTCTCTCGTTACGGACGAATCACACCTCGTTACTATACAGGTGTCAGTCTCAAGTACCAAAAAATGCTCGCATCTGCTATCAAAAAAGCACGTGTTATGGCATTACTTCCATACACTCTTGGTGAATAATTTCTCACCTTCTTCCTTTTTTTAATTCAGCATTATGACATTTTCACCTAAAAAGAAAAAATCAAAATCCAAAACACGTATTCGAACATCCGCATGGGAGATTCGTGCTGGTAAGAAACTTCTCGACAGAACTCCGTTTCTCCGAGATGAATCTGGTTTGATCATTGGCGTAACACACAAGCCATTTACTATCGAAACTCCAAAAGCTACTAAGAAGCCAAAGAAAGTGATTCGTGCAAAATAAAGTTAAAGATGGAGTAAAAGTGAGAGAAGAGATTTTTTATAATCCTATCTTGTAACTTTAGCTTTGACTTTAACTCAGATATTTATGTCCTTTTCTCGCTCTCGTACTCGACGGTTTGCTCTCCAGTCTCTTTATGCCCGCTCCATAGCGGGTACTTTGGTATCTAAGGAGGCACCTTTTTTTGATGATACAGAACGAGTCGATGATGCTTACGCTGACGCACTGTGTCAAAAAAGTATGGAAAATGAAGGGAAACTTCTCTCCATCATCTATGAGTCAGCACCAAAATTTGATGTAAAAACATTGCCACTCGTCAATGCGATTATTCTCTATATCGCTCTGGTAGAACTTTTGATTCTTCGTCCAGATGATGTACCACCACGTGTCGCTGTCAATGAGGCAATTGAGCTCGCAAAGCGCTATTCTGATGATGCGGGGAAAAATCTCATCAACGGTATTCTCAACACTGTTCTCGAAAAACAACAAACCTTGATTGATACCTGGGAAAAACGCAAACCGCTCGAGTATTCTATTTTTTCTCTTTCGTAGATGCCTCTTCCTGTCGAACATCTCCTGACAGTCCTCACGCGAATTGGTATTGTGCCACGGGATATTTCTCTCTACCAGACAGCGTGTATTCATCGGTCGTTTCTCAATGAGGCAGACAAAAGTATCAAAGAACACAATGAGCGTCTCGAATTTCTCTGAGATGCAGCACTTGAACTCGCGATGACAGATCTTATTTTTCGTAAATATCCAGAAAAAGATGAGGGATGGATGACAGATCTCCGCAGTAGTTATGTTCGCGGAGCACATCTTGCAGAGTTGGCGTTACAGTACGGACTCGATGAAGTCCTACAAATGTCTCTCTGAGAGCGTAATGCTGGTGGACAAAAAAAACCAAACATTCTCGCAGATATGCTCGAAGCAATACTCGGAGCACTCTATCTCGATCAGGGTTTTGATGCGACACTCCAAGTAGTGGATACTATTATTTTTCAATCAGAAAAAGTACAATCTCAAATCAAAGATGCAAAGTCGATGTTACAAGAACTTATCCAACAATATTTTGTTGAGACTCCACTCTATTCCATCCTCGAAGAAGAAGGAAAAGACCACGAGAAAACCTTTACCATAGCAGCCTCTGTACAATGAGTCACTATAGGTGTCGGTGTAGGTACCAATAAAAAGAAAGCACAAGAGTTTGCTGCCCAGGATGCGCTTCAAAATCAAAAGAAATGGGAATATCTCTTGAGCGGAGAAAAATTGTAAAATATTACAGTGATTTTCTTTTGACTTCCGTACAAAAATGAGTATATAGAGATAGGTAAATTTTTTAATTATATTTTATGTCCACTCTTACGGCGTCTGTCATAAAAACTTCATTTGAAGGACTTCTCAAACAGCTCAGCGACAAGGAATCATATGTTATTACTCACAGAATAGGACTTTACGGTCACAAAGAAACACTTCAAGAAATCGGCGATAATTACAGCATTACACGAGAACGTGTACGACAAATAGAAGACAAAGGTGTTAAAAGTATTGGTGGAATGATCAAGGATACTCCTCTTGCAGATGTTCAAGCACTTGCAGGACGTATTCTCCACGAACAAGGAGGAATTATGTCACGAGATGATCTCGTTTCAGCACTCATCAAGGAGCTCGCTCTTGGGTCAGTCAACAAAGGTATGATGGAAGTCATCCTCCAAGCTGATTTTGATATTCAAAAAAGCAAACCACGTCTCAATACTGTTACGTATTTCCACGAACCACAAATCACACGAAAATCTATCGAATCAGTTCATTCTGAAGCTGTGAAGATTCTCAAGAAGCGACGTGATGTCATGGAGCAATCAGCTCTCTATGACAAGATTTATGAGACACTCAAACCACAATTTGCATTCCTCACACTCGGTCTCATCGATTCTATCATGGATGTGTTTCTCGATATTGTGAAAGGAGAAAAAGTGATGATCGGTCTCGCAAGTTGGCATATCCTCAATCCAAAGACACTCAAGGACAAGGCTATCTACATTTTCAAAAAGACAAACAAGCCAACTCACTTCTTGGAACTGGCAAATACTATCTCTGGTCATTTCAACACTCGCGTAAAGACAAATACTGTCCACAACGAGCTGATCCGAAATAATGAATTCGTCCTTATCGGTCGTGGTATCTACGCACTTCGTGCATGGGGCTACACTGCTGGTACAGTACAGGATGTCATTCTCGAGATCTTCAACCAACTCAAGAAGCCTATGTCTTCTGACGAGATCACAGCAGAAGTACTCAAGACTCGTATCGTCAAATCAAATACTATCTACATGAATCTCCAGAATAAAAAAGTCTTTGAACGAGTCGGACGTAACCTCTATCAACCAAAGAAGAAATAATTATTTCAAGTTTTTTATGCTGAATAAAGCTGTAATATGAATTTGAGCGGCGGTTTTGGCAGCTGGAGTTAGCGTTGTAAAACTTCGTCATGAAGGCAGTCAACATGTACATCAAGTTTTAGGTTGAAGTGAAGTTGCCTGAGCTTGTGCATCAGAAAGAGATTATCAAACAACAATTGCTGCTCTGCAAGATCAAATAGTACAAGAACACGAAAAACTTCTTAGAGCAAGAGCTCAACACATTGAAACAATGGAACGCCGTTTAAACAAAGGGCAAGAACCTGGTACATACTCAGTTCAATTTGATGATTGAGAGTATAAGGTAACGAGAAACATTCTTTGATCTTTCTTCGGTACTTGAATTGATATTCCTAATCAGTAAAAAATTTGATAATTCCCTAAACCCTCTGTAAAAGAGGGTTTTTTGTTTCTTCGTCATCCGCCTAGGCGGATCCAGGTCATTAAGCTATTCCAATTTCTGGCTGCGCTTTGTACTTTTGCTCACAAAAGTACCAAAATGATTTAAGACAGCAAAACTCGCTATTTTCTGCATTCATCACAATATCTGTATTCATCCCGCTCAAACAGTTGCTGTCCTAAAAACCCGTTTCTGTATATCAAAACTTTGGAAAAATAATTGTTTCATTTTCTCTCTTTTTCCCTATAATCCTCCCTATGACAAAAACAAAAATAACTATGGCTTCGCAGGAAGCGGATTACTCTCAATGGTATCTCGATGTCGCCCACCAGGGTGATATGTTTGAATACGCTCCTGTGACAGGATGTATCACATTTCTTCCAAAAGCTGTCACACTCTGGTCTCAGATTCGGTCTGAGATGACAGCGAAGATGAAGGCGATGGGTGTGCAGGATATTATGTTGCCTCTCCTTATCCCTGTATCTTTCTTTGAGCGAGAAAAAGATCACATAGAGGGCTTCGCTCCAGAATTTGCTACTGTGACGCACGTAGGTGGCAAAGAATTGCCAGAACACTATGCTATTCGTCCAACATCAGAGACACTTTTTTGTGATTTCTTCAAAAAACAATTGCAGAGCTACAAGGATCTCCCGATGCTCTATAATCAATGGGCAAATGTGATGCGATGGGAAAAACGACCACGTCCATTTCTTCGCACTTCAGAATTTCATTGGCAAGAAGGACATACGCTCCATGTCACCGAAGATGAGGCTCGTGAATTTGCGTTGCAGATTCTTCAAAAAATGTATGTTGAGACGATTCGAGAATTTCTCGCGATTGACGGACTGGAAGGAGAAAAATCTCCAAGTGAGCGTTTTCCATGAGCACTGCATACCTATACTTACGAGTCTATGATGAGTAATGGCTGGTCACTGCAGTCTTGTACTTCGCATCTTCTTTCTCAAAACTTTATGAAAGAGTTTGAAGTGTCATATCAAGATAATAATGGGAAACAAGCTTATCCATTTTATACATCTTGGGGTGCTTCAACTCGACTCCTTGGTGCGATTATTTCATCACACTCTGATGACAGGGGCCTCGTAATTCCTCCACGAATGTCTGAATATCGGGCAACACTTCTACCACTCTATATGGGCGACAAAGCCATCATAGATACGTATTCTGATACGATCGCAGAGACACTTCTCTGAAAGAATACTGATGTGCCAGTGCAGGGGCAATATTTCCGCGCTCGGATTAATTCAAAGGGTGAGAAAGTACTCCTCGATGCACGGGATGTACGACTCGGAGAAAAGATTAATGATTGGGAACTTTCTGGTTATCCAATCCGTATCGAATATGGTCCACGAGATATCGGGAACAATGTTGTTGTGGTAGCAGATCGTATCTCTGGAGAAAAACAAACGGTTTCATTGGCTGACCTCAAGAAAACTGTTGAGACACTGCTTGAGCAAGGACAAAAAACTCTCTTTGAGAAAAGCCAAAAAAGACTTCGAGATAATACTGTCGTATGTTCTGATGAAGCAGAGATTGCAGCTGCCGTAGAAGCAGGAAAGTTTGCACTCTATGCGTGGGATAGTGATGAAAAATTTGAAGCCCATATCAAAACAACCTACAAAGCGACAACTCGATGTATTCCATTTGCTGGGCAATATGTGGATGAACTCATGCCATCAATTCCAGAGGGTACAAGAAGAACGATATTTGCACGAGCGTTTTAATATCCCCGTCATCCGCCTAGGCGGATCCAGGTCATTAAGCTATTCCAATTCACTATGACTTCTCTCCAAGACCTTCGCAATCAAATCGATGATATTGACCGAGAGATAGTTCTTTGGCTCGTATCTTCTGGAAGAGAGAAGACACTGTGAAACTTGATAGATACACGGTTATGAATTGTGAGAAAGATAGGTGAATATAAGCAACTCAATGAACTCCCTATTGTTGATGCTCAGCGTCAGAAAGAGATGATTACCTCTCGTGTTTCTTGGGCGCCAGAATCATCCCAAAAGCTGGTGCAACATTTTTTTGAGATGATGCATGATATTTCTGTAAAAATACAGAACGAATGAAAAAACTTGCAAAAATAATTCTCATTAATAAAATACTTTTTATGCGACCAGCTTCCTCTTTCTTTTACTTTTGGTTTTTCCACGATAAAACGCGGGGCTTTTAGGTTGTAATTTTTCTACACTTTCTTAATCCCGCACCAGCGGGATTTTATTTTATTATTTTTCTTTGCATGACACCTGATGCTTCTACACTTCCAGAGCTTGACCTCGAAGGTCTCAAGCAGCGTATCTCGCCAGAAGAGATAGCCTACTTCTCCGAATGAGGCGCCACTGGTACGCGAGCGAGAGAGGCGTGCCAGATACTTCGAACCATTGAGAATCCTACTGTACTGAGAGACCTACTCGAGCATTCAAAAACACTCCGCGCTCCACATGGGAAAGAATTTCCTATAGGGAGAATACGAAGTGTTATTATTGAGCGTCTCGAAGAACTTAAAGTTTAATTTTTATTTCTCCTCATCATCACCTGTCTGCACGATACTCATAGAGATGACACTGTCGCTATCTTTGAGTTTGGTGAGGATAACGCCCTGTGCGACACGACCCGTGAGTCGGACTCATTTGAGCGGGCTGCGTACAGTCATACCTGATTTGGTCACGAGGACAAAGTCAGCATTCTTTTTCTCATCTTCACTGAGCATAGTTGCGGAAACAATATTACCTGTTTTGGGAGTGATAGCACCAACTTTGACACCAGAACCACCTCGACCCTGTGAACGATAATCCTCGATATCTGAGAGTTTACCGAGACCTTTTTCTGAGGCAGTGAAGACATATTTCATATCTTTTGAAACCACAGAAGCCGTCACGAGAGCATCATCTCCCTTGAGACGAATACCTCGGACACCCATTGCGGCACGGCCCATCGCACGGACATCTGTCTCTGGGAATTGAATTGCTTGCCCCTTGTGAGAGACGAGAAGCATAGGATCAGATCCACTGGTTGCCTGTACCCATCCGAGCTCATCTCCTTCATCGACTTTGATGACGATAAGACCAGAAGCGCGGATATTGGTAATCTCAGATCGATTGATTCGTTTTACGGTTCCTTTCTTGGTTGCGAAAAAAAGGAAAGGAGTCGTTGCTTCATTGGCATTGAGAATCGTAGAGATTGATTCGTTTGGCTGGAGATTGATAAAATTCACCAGTGGGGAACCCTTCGCTGTTCGTGAAAATTCTGGGATTTCGTAGGTTGGGAGCTGGAAGACACGACCACTTGATGTGAAGAACCAGAGATTATCATGGTTGTTTGATGGAATCAAAATTTGAATCTCATCTTCTTCCTTGGTGGCAGTGGTGACACCGATACCGCCACGACGTTGTGTACGATAGGCAGCTGCCTTGAGTCGTTTTACATATCCTTGTTTTGAGAGCGTGATGATGACTTCTTCATTTGGTATTGTATCGATAGCGCTAAATTGCCCCAGAGGTGCACTGTGAATCTCAGTACGTCTTCTGTCATCGTATTTTTCACGGACTTCTCCGAGCTCACTTGAGATGAGTCCGTTGACTCGTTCTGGTTTGACGAGAATATCAGAGAGATCAGCGATGAGGAGGAGTTTCTCTGCGAGTTCATCTTCTATTTTTTTGCGTTCCAGACCAGAGAGTCTCTGGAGTTGCA
Source organism: uncultured Candidatus Peribacteria bacterium (assembly GCA_964521495.1). Taxonomy (GTDB): domain Bacteria; phylum Patescibacteriota; class Gracilibacteria; order BD1-5; family JAGOOR01; genus JAGOOR01. Next base: position 40,535 of record CAZFTF010000003.1, read on the forward strand.
TTTCGAGAATAGCAACGGCCTGTTTTTCTGAAAGTTTAAATTTTGTCTGGAGTTTCTCACTCGCGTCCTGTCGGTCTTTACTCTTTTTGATTACTTCAATGACCTCATCAATATGGTCGAGAGCAATCTTGTATCCTTCGAGAATATGAGCACGTTCTTGTGCGATACGGAGCTCATACTGAGTTCTTCGCGTGATGACCTCACGTCGATGAACGATGAATTCTTCGAGAATTTCTTTGAGGTTGAAAAGTTTTGGCTGCATCCCACGATCTGTGAGTGCAATCATATTGTATGAAAATGACGTCTGAAGTTGTGTGAGCTTGAAGAGCTGATTCAATACTTCTTTTGGGAAGCTATCACGCTTCAATTCAATCACCACGCGGATACCATCTTTGTTAGACTCATCACGGACTTCTGCAATACCGACAATGATTTTTTCTGTGATCAGGTGCGCTACTTGCTCTACGATACTTGATGGTGTCGTCTGGTATGGGAGTTCATTGATGATAATCACAGGTCGTCCAGAGGCAGTTTCTTCGATAATACCTCGCCCTCGCATAATGATAGAGCCTCGTCCTGTCGCATACGCAGAGAGGATATCAGCACGATTGTAGACGATACCTCCTGTTGGGAAGTCTGGTCATTTGATAAATTGCATCAAATCTTCCACTGTTACAGAGGCTGCATCAGTATGATTGAGGAGAAAATTGATAGCATCAGCGACTTCTCAGAGGTTATGAGGAGGGATATTCGTCGCCATACCGACAGCGATACCGACTGAACCCATGAGGAGCAGGTTTGGTACGCGAGCTGGGAGGACAGTTGGCTCTGATTCAGAAGCATCGTAGTTTGGACGAAAATCAACCGTTTCTTTTTTGATATCAGCGAGCATTTCATCGGTAATCTTGCTCATACGAGCCTCAGTATAACGCATAGAAGCCGCACTATCTCCATCGACAGATCCGAAGTTTCCTTGTCCGTCTACGAGAGGATATCTGAGTGACCAAGGCTGCGCGAGACGCACCATTGCTTCATACACAGAGCTATCACCATGTGGGTGATATTTACCGAGCACATCTCAGACAATCTTAGCAGATTTACGATACTTCGCTCCAGAGTGGAGTGAGAGGTCATGCATTGCGTAGAGAATACGTCTATGAACAGGTTTTAAACCATCACGGATATCAGGGAGGGCACGAGAGACGATAACGGACATCGCATAATCGATATAACAGTTTTCCATCTCATGACCAATATCGCGATGAACATCATTAAACGATGAAGGGTCAGAAGGGTTAATATCAGCCATAAAAAGAAGTAACAGAGTAGGATAAATATGAGAGATTTGAGAGGTTCTTTTCGAGCGCTCCAAAATGACCTAGAAAGTATACAAAAAATCCCTTATTTGCAACAGAAATAAGGGATAAAATGGGGGAAAAACTTTACAAATTAATGAACTATTTTGTGCCTGCGTTATGAGAGGATAATTCCGCTTCATAAAACAGTCTCTCCGTCATAGAAAACACAGACTTGCCCGGGCGTTATAGCTCGTTGAGGTACTTCAAAATTTACCACCACATTCGTCATTATTCATTCGTCATTATTCATTCTCAATGAGCATTTCTGTGCCGCCTGTCGGTAGCGTATTTGAGCTTCGCAATTCAGTGGTAATACTACATCCTCGAGCCAATTCAATTCTCAGACTGTGCAGGTCGTGCTGAGAAGTCTCGGATCATCCTCGTGTCAGACAATAATCGTATTTGTTTCGACATTTTTTTCGACCACATAGAGTGCCGGTCCGCCTCATACACAAATACCCTTTCTCTGCCCAATGGTGTACTGAAATGCGCCATCATGTTCACCAATAATAGTGCCCTCAGTGGTGATAATATTTCACTTTTTAGCAGGAATATGTGCTTTCAGAAACTCTCAAAAGTTCACTTTCCCCACGAAACAAAGTCACTGAGAATCCTTTCTTTCAGCATTTGGAAGTCATGCTTTTCGGGCAATGTCTCGTACTTCTGATTTTGGGAGATTTCCAATCGGAAACATCGCTTGCTTGAGTTGCTCTCGCGAGAGAGCTGCGAGAAAATAACTCTGATCTTTGTCGGGGTCTATTCCACGCAAAAGGCTTTTGCGAGTGCTGGAGTGCGTAGGTGCTTGAGTGTTTAAGTTGTCCAACACCCCCAATCGCATTCCTGTTGTTCCGCCCCCTCATTCTAAGGGGGAGTTCAGACCGATTCCTACTTTATTATTTATTATTTCTTCTTTCTTCTCTTGTCCGCTAAGGCGGACATAGTGTCCTGTTGCCACGGCGTCAAATCAATACGAAAGTGCTTCTTCACGAAAAAGATCAAATTTTATCCACGTATTACAGAAAACATCAGGGTTAGGGGTGAGTCATTTTTTGTATCCTTCAAAAATATAGTTGAGGACTTTTTGCTCATATTCTTCGATAAAATCGAAGGTGAAGAAAGGTATTTCGAGATATTCGGCCACTTCTTTTGCAATCGCCATATCGGTACGCGTTGGACAGCTATCATCTTCAGTCAAATAGTTAATCATGAACCCAGCACTGACATCATATCCTTGCTCTTTGAGCAGGTACGCAGAAACAGCAGAATCTACACCGCCAGAGAGTCAGACCAGTACTTTTTTACCGGTCATTCTAATGACTGTTACGAGAAATATGTTTTTGTGATATCCAGAAGAAATATCCTACGATACACATTGTCGAGACTGGACTCAACCACTCTGGAATATGGAAACCAAATGAGTGAAGCATCATCACCGTGCCGAGGATACCGATTGAGTACATCGCGCCATTTTTGAGATAGATATATTTTTTGACGGTTTCGATATTGTGCATCGTGAGCGAACGTACCACATAGGCGCCAATACCATTTCCGATGAGGATAAGAGGCACAGAAAGGGTGAAGGCAAATGCCCCGAGAACGCCATCAATAGAGAATGTTGCATCGATGACCTCGAGATAGAGTATTTTGCTAATATCAGTCATATTTCCACCAGATTGGAGTTCTTTTTCTTTTTTCTCAGCGTTTTCTTTGAATCCATGGGCAATAAAGAAAGCGGTTGATCCGACGACGGCTGAAAAAGCTATCATCGGGTTGATGAGATTCGCTTCCCACACAATCCATGAGAGGAGAATTGACACCACGGCAAAAAACCAGATATCATGTCGTTTGAACCATTTTTCAAATCAGAAAGAAAAATGTTTTTCCTCCATAAAGAGCCAATGGAAGAAAAGAAATACGAGAAATACGCCACCACCCATGAGGAGAATAGGCGCCGATTTTTCTATAGAAGCCAGGACTTGAGGATCTCCACTAAAAGATGCCATAAATGCTTGCCATGGTCCGAGCGATGGATTGGTTGCCCAGATAATTGCCCAAGGTAATAATCCTCGTACGAGGAAGACAGCGAAGATCATGCCCCACAGGAGAAACCACTTTTTCGCTTTTTCAGAGACAGTTCAGAGTACCTGAGCATTGATAACAGCATTGTCGATAGAACTGACCACTTCAAACAAGACAAGTCAGATGATGATAAGGAGGAAAGACATAGATGCATATAGTAAGAAAAAGCCAAGGAATGCAACATAGAAAAACCTCTCTCAATAGTTGCATTTTATATTTTTCTGTGGTACCATAAAATTATCTTCATTTTAATCGTCTTTTATGACAACAACAAAGAAGCTTTTGATACTCGGAGTTGTTCTTGCTCTCCTCGGGGGTCTTTTTGTATTTCTACCGGGTACTCTCAAGGGATCTTTTCTTAAGTCGGATGCTATAAATGACGCAAGGAAGCTAACATTGCCACTTTCCAATAGTGATCTCAATAATGGATACACCAAAAATCCTGCTGTAGGTATCAATGATGCCTATAATAACATCTATATCGTTGACACTGGAAATCACCGCATTCAAAAGTTTGATTCAGCAGGAAAATTTCTCATGAAGTTTGGTACCGAGTGATCTGGTGATGGTCAATTTATATCACCACAGGCGATGGCTCTTGATGTTTACAATAATATGTACGTTGTTGACACAGGGAATAATAGAATTCAAAAATTTGATACCACCGGGAAACTTCTTATGCAATTTGGGACAAAGTGAAAAGGCGATAAACAGTTTGAGTCGCCAACTGGAATCATCGTGGATACTTACAACAATATCTACGTCGTCGATACAGGAAATCACCGTATTCAAAAGTTTGATACCACTGGGAAACTTCTTATGCAATTCGGTACCGAGTGATCAGGGGATGGCCAATTCAGATCCCCATGATATATTGTCAAAGATCCATACAACAATATCTACGTCGTCGATACAGGAAACCACCGTATTCAAAAGTTTGATTCAACAGGAAAATTTCTCATGAAATTCGGTACCGAGTGATCAGGAGACGGACAATTTAAATCTCCGAAGAGTGCTGTAATTGATAGATTCGCTAATTTCTGGATAGTAGATACAGGTAATAATAGAATTCAGCGCTTTACTCTAGACGGTAAACATCAGAGAATATATGATAAAGAATTTCCTCAAGAAATTTACAAACCTCTTCCTATAAAAAGCCCAATTTCGTTATTTTTTGGGGCATATAATGGGTATTGATCAGATGCTATGTATGTTATCTCTGAATCTGATATGGTGCAATGATATGTACGACTCGCATGAAATTATGATATACACGGATTTTCCAAACATACTTTCCGTAGAGGGTTCGGTGTTGGGCAGTTTTCATCTGGATATCCACAAGCAACTTTTATCCTGCCCGATTGAGGTAAATTAATGATTGATACATGGTATGATCGAGGAGCAGTAGTTCGATCCCAACTCGCACAACGTTTTGATGTGCAAGGGAATTTATTAAAACAGTTCTACGTATCATGAGAGACATTTCAAGTGGATGCACAAGGGAATCTCTATACATATGTATCTGTTGCAGATGTCTATGGAACCAGTCATGTTGTAAAATATGATTCCAATACTGGGAGAGAACTTATGCTTTTTTATGTCACTGGACAGGGGAATATGGTTCTCAAGGATGATAAAATCCTTGTCATAGATAACTTATCTCACCAAATTGTCATAGATAACTTACCTCAATTGACTACGACAATCTATGATTTGAATGGAAAAAATTTATATACTATCAAACATAAATCTAATAGTATTATTAATCATGTTACACGTGATATACAGGGTAATATGTATTTAGAAGACATGCTCTGATATATATCCATGTATGATACAAAAGGTACATTTGTAAAAAAAATAAAAGAACCTTTATCGAATTATCGTTCTGCTGCAGGAAGTCTTGATATGGATGATAAGGGAAATTTCTATGTGCTTGACGTAAATTTACATGATGGAAACAAAAAAGCTATTATTGTATTCGATAATGAATGAAAACCACTCAAAAGGTATCCTGGATATGATGTTGGGTATATTCGGATGATGACCCGTGGTGATCTCGGTCTCTATCTTGATGAAGCAACAAATACTTGGTACATACCATCCTCGAGCAATATGAGGGCGGAGTATCCAATTAACTATCGCTTTATCACGGAGGATGATATTGAACTTGAAGCACCGAAAGTAGAATTTATCCCTGCAGGATCTACTAAGGAGATTACAGCATTACCAAAGACTTGTGCACAAAAGTTGGAAGAGTATGCCCCAGACCGAAGGCGATTTGTTTGTGAGAATCCTCAATTGGAACACGGAGTTAATAATTACATTCCTTCAGAATTTCGTGGAGGTTGCACGAGTGCACAATCATCTTGCTCGGTCGTAATGGATGGACCCAAGGATGTCACAGTCGTGTATCGATTACTTCCGAAGGTGACTAAATTTCAGCTACCAGAGATGACCCGATCACTCACCGTTCCTATCTTAGGTATTGAGACAAATAAGGCAAAGATAGCCGGGTACATGATCACAGAAGAATCATACCCAATACCCAAATGAGATGATTCCCGTTGGTCAACCAATAAGCCAACTCAGTATACTTTTTCAAAACCAATGGAGACATATAGTGCGTGAAGATATTCTCTCTCTATTTGGTTAAAAGATACAAAAGGTCTCATCACAGGCACGTGACAATATTATTGGAGCGATAGCATTCTGCAAGCCAGTACTGAATATAAACCCTATCGAGTGTCATTTTGAGCCGGTTCTTGAAGTAATAGGTATATACAAGAGAGCATTAATTGAACTCATCAAGAAACGGTTTGGAGATCTGCGAGTGGAGCTTATCCAGAATGAACCAATCTCTCTTTAAAAACAATAGCAAATTATGGGTATATGTTTACTGGTTGGAGCGGTGATTGTGCAGGAACTGATGAGATTTGTACTCTTACCATAAATGATGATAAAAATATTACAGCAAAATTTGAAGCATCAGCTCGGGTTTCCTATGCCCTTGGTAATGTTATATATGAAAAAAAAGATGTGCTCTTAGGCCAAAAAGTATCCGTTTTACCTCCACCACCTCAACGAGATGGATATGAATTTACAGGATGGTATACCTCATCTTCAGGTGGTGATGAATTTACCAAAGACACGATCGTTGCCAAAGATACGTATGTCTATGCTCAGTGGAGACAAAAGAGCCTACCTGTGAATGGCTCTTGCTGAACAACCAATAACTCCTGTACTGCCTGAACTCTTTCAGATACTACTGATTCACTAACACAATACCTCTGGTCTTGTACTGGACAAGGCACTGGCACAACTGCCCAATGTACTCTCAACAAACCCATCAATGGAACATGTTGATCAGCGGCAAAAACATATCCTTCCATTACTGCAGCATATGCTCCTGATGTTCAATGTACCACATGAACTCCAAGCAACACTAAGTTCCCAGATATCTGAGCTTCAGCAGTTACATGGACATGTAGCTGACAGTATGGAGGTACTACCAGTCCTACCTGTACAGCGAGTAGAACAGTAGCCCCCATCAACTGAGCATGCTGAACTGTCAACAATATCTGTACTACCTGAACTCTTTCAGACACCACTGACTCATCAACTCAATACCTCTGGTCTTGTACTGGACAAGGTACTGGTACGACTGCCCAATGTACTCTCAACAAACCCATCAACGGAACATGTTGATCAGCGGCAAAAACATATACATCAGAAGAGGATTACGGTAGTCGTACATTCTGTGCGACAGGCGCATTACAGGAGCCAGGTACTTTTTGACTTATGATTGTTCCTCAATTTCCAGAACCAGGAACACCAGTAAATTGGACATGTTTTGGTATAAATAGTGGCGCTAATGCGTCATGTACAGCCAGTAAAACTATAACCCCCATCAACTGAGCATGCTGAACTGTCAACAATATCTGTACTACCTGAACTCTTTCAGACACCACTGACTCATCAACTCAATACCTCTGGTCTTGTACTGGACAAGGTACTGGTACGACTGCTTCGTGTACTCTCGCAAAACCAGTTGTCACTCCAGTTAATGGAGTCTGTGGAACAACAAATAACACATGTACAACAGGAACTCTCAATGATGCTCCTGATTCATCTACTCAATACTATTGGTCATGTAGTGGATTAAATGGAGGTACGATCAGTAATTGTCAACTCAATAAACCTATACTAGTTCCTGTACTACCATCTGCACCAGTTCTCCCACCTCCTCCAGTGGTTGTAGTACCACCGACTCCAGTCTTGTGACCACCACCTCTCGCTCCTACTGCGATCCCAGCTCCACTTGGTTCTCCAATCATACTCGCTTCTGCTACTACAAAACTCTTGGGTACTACAGGAGCTTACACGACACAGCCAACTCTTTCTGGAACTATTGCATGTGAAACAGGAAATCGTGTAATATGGTACAATGGTATTGTACCAGTAGGACAATCACTCTGTGTGAATTCTAGCGCTTCCTGGTCTCTTCCTCTCGGATCTACTTCTGACTTTATACCACTTACTTTTGTCACGATGAATAGTGCTGGAAATACTTCTGTACGTTCTGCGATATTCTGAGTATGGTATGAACATCTGAGTCCTCCGGCTGCACCAAAAAATCTCACGAGCAAGGCCCAAATAAATACTCAGATAACTCTGACATGGACAGCACCAATCAATACTGGCAGTGCGCCTCTCACTGATTATATTCTCGAATATCGTGGAAATGGTCCTCTAGGGGGATGGAGAGTATATGATGAGGGAGTATCGACTCAGACAACAGCTACTGTGAGCGGTATATCACCAGGTGCATATAGTTTCCGTGTATCTGCAAAAAATACCATCTGAACCAGTGGGTATAGTGATACGATAACAGTCACAATTGTCCGTCCACCACGACAACGTGTTGTGACCCCACCGACTCCAGCCGCTCCTACAGATATCATTGCAACACCAATGATTGGATGAGTACAGTTGAAGTTTGTGGCACCAACCTATACGGGCACTTCTCCTATTACTGACTATATTATCGAATACAAACTTTCATCATCATCAACTTGGAAAACATTTAATGATGGAGTATCGACCAATCTTACAGCTACAGTAAATGGTTTAGTAGCAGGAAAATATAATTTCCGTGTCTCAGCGAAGAATACTTCTGGACAAGGTATTGCTAGTACGATCGTATCCACAACAGTAGTGCGATGAGTGAGGCAGAGAGTGGTGACACCAGTGCAATAACAGAGACATTTCTCTGGCGAAAAGGAGCTACAAGATGTAGCTCTTTTTGCTTTTTTGATCTTTTTAACTACACTACTTATATATCCTTAACTGTATTACTATGTCTTCTGTATTTCCGGAGACGTCGGGAGATAGGGGATTAACGGATGATTATCATCATAGTGCGATAAATACGACGCACTTGAAAGTAGGAGGCGCTGTGGTGTGATTGTTACTGTTAGTGGGTAGTATAAAGGAATGTAGAAATCAGCTTGTGAGTCGAAGACAAGTGCCAACACAACCCTCACCAGCGCAAGTTATTTCAGGGAATTCTCAATCACAATAGTTTCTTAATTAATTTTATGCACAAAAAACACATCATGCTGATGGGGATACAAGGCTCTGGGAAAGGCACGCAGGCAGCGCTTATCTCACGGCATTTTGGATTTATTAGTCTCGAAACAGGGGCTATTCTCCGAGCTGTCCTCGAGAATCCAAACCATAAGCATTACAAAGAAGTTTCTGAGACTGTGCCTCATGGCAAGATGACGCCAGATGCGATTATTTTTGATCTTATCCAAGAATTCTTTGACGCTCATCCAAATGACAGAATTCTGATTGATGGAGCAGTACGAAATATCGCACAACGCAAATTCTTCGATGCCATCACAACAGATTACGTGGTTATCCATATCGAGCTCTCAGAACCAGAAGCTCTTGAGCGTCTTCAAGGGCGACGAATGGACCCAGTGACCAAAGAAATATTTGGAGCGGATTTCCATGGTGATGTGAATCCTGCAACAGGGAATATACTCGTGACTCGTGTTGATGATCAGGATGTCGCAAAGATTCATCAGAGATTTGCCTGGTATGCGACTGATATTGTGCCACTCCTCAATAGTTGGAAACAGGATAATTTTGAATTTTATACCCTCAATGGCGCTCAGCATCGCGAAGATGTCTGGCATGATATCAAGAAAATTATCGGGTAATTACTCAATCACAATAGGATACTTCGCGAGCAAACCAATCACGTCTCATCGTGAGAATTTTGCGAGCTTGATGTTATTTTGTTCAGGGTCAAATGCGTAGCGAGTGGCAGTCCGAAAGTCTGCTTTTTCAAGATTTGTTTTTACAAATGAAGTATCCAAGAGGTCACAATTCTCAAAAATAGCTTCTGAGAGATCGACCTCTGAGAAAGTCACTTCTTTCATCGAGCAATCCTTGAAATGCGTTTTCTTCATCTTCTTCTGGAAAAAGCTCGAATAGTCGAGCATACATCAGTCAAATGATACAGAGAAAAGGAAATCACTGCATTTCCCAAAGTTAATCCCCATCACTTTGCATTTCTTGAAATCGACATTTTTCATACTGGAATTATCAAAGAGTGTTCCTGAGAAATTACATTCTTCAAAGTGGCAATCCATAAAAGTATTATTGCTGAAGTCACTTGTGAGAAACAGGCATTTCTTGAAAGTACAATTAGTAAATTCTTTACTGGATATTTTTTGTCCAGAATAATCTCTATTTTCAAAAACCTGATGTTCATTTATGGTTTGATTCATCTGCTGATTATCGCCATTTTCTCGACTTTGCAAACAAATAAAAACCCCTCATTTCTGAGGGGTTTAGAATTTCAAAATGAACTACTTCATAAAGTTGACTACATCAGCGAAAACACTTGGGTGTGCGATAGCGAGATTTGAGAGAACCTTTCGATCCAGTATGACATTCTTGAGGTACATAGCATGAATAAAATTCGAATAGGTGAAACCAAGAGGTCGAACTGCAGCATTGAGACGGATAGTCCAGAGCTTGCGGAAGTCTCGTTTCTTTCGACGACGATCCTTGTAAGCATTGAGACCTGCCTTCATCGTAGCTGTTTTAGCATGTTTGAAAGAAGTCGAACGAACACCTCGATATCCTTTTGCAAGTTCGAGAACTTTCTTGTGTCGTTTTTTGGTCATCAGACCTCGTTTGACGCGTACCATAGTGTGAAATTAGTGAAATAAAAGTGATAAGTATGATTATGCGCTCTTTTTTGGAGCAGCTTTCTTCGCAGGAGCCTTCTTAGGAGCAGCTTTCTTCGCAGGAGCTTTTGCTTTTGGAGCAGCCTTTGGTGCTTTTGGAGCAGCAACTTTTTTAGTTGCAGCGGTCTTTGGAGCAGCCTTAACTTGTTTGAGAATAGCCGGAGTCTTGATAGTAGGGAACTTGCGAGGATTTTTTGCTTTAAACTCTTTTGGGGTGAGTCCAGAGAGAGCCATAGCATCCTTTTTTGCTTTTGGAGTCTTGAGTCCAGAGACTTGCATACCCCATTTCATCTTGCGTTCATTGGCAATATGAGTTTCTACACCATACTTGCTTCTTCCTTTTGCTTTAGAAGATTTATTTTGGAGGAGGTGGCGTTTACCGATTTTAGCCGTTCGGAATTTACCAGTACCCGTGATTTTTACACGTTTTTGGCTTCCTGAGTGGGTTTTTGCTTTCATACTGAAGAGGTTAAGGGATGAAGTTGAATGATGAATCTGCGACCGAGGAACTTGACGGGACCGTCTGCACGGTAGAGAGTAGGGATGCTATCGATAAAGGATTGGAGCTTGTCTCGTGCCATATCTTGGAATCGCATTTCTCGTCAACGGAGTTGGAGTTCGAGTCTGAGGATATGTCCTTCTTTTGCGAATTTTTCTGCTTGTTTGCGGCGTATCTCCATATCATGTTCACCAATGGCATAGCTGAGTCGGAGTGTCTTGAGTTCTACTTTCTTGGTATTTGCTTGTTGTTTCTTCTTGTTTTTCTTTTCTTCGAAGAGATGTTTTTGCCAGTTGATGATTTTGGCGATGACGACGCCTTCTCTGGATGCTACTTCGACGAGGTCGAGGTCTTGCGATCGTGCTTCAGCGAGTGCTTCAGCGAGAGACATGATTCCGAGAGCTTCTCCATCTTCTGCTATGACTTGGATTTTGCTCGCTACAATCTGTTCATTAATCCGTTTTTTGCTTGGCTGCATGGATTATTTAGTAAGAGTGAGAGCGGCAAGCATGCCTGCAAATCGAGACTTTTTTCGAGCAGCATTATTCTTGTGAATAATGTTTTTCTTACTCAAAGTATCGATGACTTTTTGGAGTTTAGGAAATTCAGCAGTAGCTCCTGCTGTGTCTGTAGCCTTTACAAGTCGCTCAAATCGAACACGCGCTTCACGGAACATATCACGGAAATGATTGTTTCTGAGACGGTGTTTCTCATTTTGTCGAAGTTGTTTCTGTGCAGAACGAATAATCGGCATAAAGGAAGTAAATAAAAAGAATAATAAAAGCGCTTATTGCACTCTATTGTTCGCATATATTATAGAAAGTCTTTTTTTGTCAAGAGAATTCGGGAGTTTTTTGGGAGAAAAAGAGATTTCTATAAAAACCTACGCTGCTCATGGAATTTTTACCGTGTAGCTATTATATGTATGGTCAGACCCAAGTTCTGTTTCTTCTGGTCATCGTATGTCAATATTTATTATATTTTGTGGTTGATTGGTGTGGATCTGATCTGGATGACGGAAACAATATCTTTTTGCTAATTTATTGACCGTTCCAGCGAATCACCATCCTTGGTCATCGGCGAACACTTTCGGATATGTTTCATCTGTTTGCAAGCGAACGAGTCTTGGGTCTTTTGTTTTTACAATCCCTTCAGTCGCTGCTACTTCTGCATTGAAATCGCCAAGAAGTATCCTCAGATTGTTATTCTCTGGGTCATTTTTTGCGAGACTTTCTGCGAGTTCTTCGAGAACCGTATTAGACGTCTGAGTCTGCACATGGAGTACACCGAGATCAAGATGGGTATTATCCCCTAATTTTACTCGCAAATGACTGCCTGAGCCATCGAGGATACCCTGTACTTTTTCTTTGACCTCCTCTGTTGGGTCGGTAGGTGGGATGAATGGGAGTGGTTTTCAAAGTCACAATACACTCTTAAGGACACGCATAGGGATATTGCCGGCTTGTTTGAGCACACGCACAGCTTTATCATTGGTATATTGTTTAAAATGTTTCACTTGTTCAAAGGGGAATTTGGAAGCTGTAATGTGGTATAAAAATTTATGAGAGTCTTCATGCATACTCCAGAGCTCAAATCATGGCACTGAATGAACATAGTATCCCATATCAGAGAATCACTGTATGAGTGCATCGCGCTGTTCTTTCCCGCATACTTCTGTGACATAGGCAATATCAGGCTTCTTTTCTTTTATATAATGTAGATAAGATTGTACATCAGCATTTTTCCGAAAAAATTCAGGATTGCAACCCACGAAAAAATTTAACCAAGATTTCACTACTTTCCAAGAATTCACTTTTTGAGATTTCCCCTCTCATGCCTTCTCGCCATTATGGGGTAAGAACATTCCTCCATTAAACTGGTCGAGAATAATTTGTTCAGGTGTTTCAGGAGAGGGTATATTCATAAACATACAATAACATATTTTTTTATCTAAATCAAATAAAATCTACAATTTGAAAAATCCTCTTTTTCCCTATACTTCCTGCAACTTATACTATTTTATGACTCGTACTCGTTTCGCACCATCACCGACCGGACAACTCCATATCGGAGGTCTTCGCACTGCTCTTTTTGCCTATATCTGGGCTCGGAAAAATCACGGACAATTCCTGATTCGCATCGAAGACACTGATAAAAGCCGTGAAGTAGAAGGGGCTCGTGAATGACTGCTTGATACCTTTGAACTCTTTGGATTGATACCAGATGAGAGTATCCGAGCAGGTGGTGACTGTGGTCCCTATATTCAGTCTGAGCGACTGCCAATATACCAGGAATATGCCCAGAAACTTCTCGAACAGGGTGATGCCTACTATTGTTTTACAACAGAAGAAGAACTCGAAGCACACAAGAAAAAGTCTGAAGAAGCTGGCCTTATGATACCATTTCGTAGTCCATATCGTGATATCACACTCGATGAAGCGAAAGCGAAAATTGCTGCTGGTGAAAAATATGTGATTCGTATGAGAATCCCAAAAGGAGAGATTATCACCTTTCAAGATGGTATCAAAGGTAAAATCTCTGTCCCCAGTGCCGATGTAGATGATCAGGTACTTGTCAAAACTGATGGTTTCCCGACGTATCACCTCGCGGCTGTCGTCGATGATCATCTGATGAAAATCACTCATGTGTTCCGTGGTGATGAATGGCTCCCAAGTACACCAAAACACGTCCTTCTCTACCGTATGTTTGGTTGGGAAGCGCCAGAGTTTTATCATCTCTCTGTTATTCTCTGACCAGATAAGAAAAAGCTCTCAAAACGCAATGGTGATACACATGTGAGCCAATTCCTCGAACAAGGGTATCTCAAAGAAGCACTTCTCAACTATATTGCTCTGATTGGCTGGAACAGCAAAACAACACAAGAAATATTTTCTCTTAATGAACTGATTCAGGCGTTTGCTCTTGAAGGGTTACAAATCGCCAATGGCGTCTTTGACCCTGAGAAACTCAAGTGGATGAATGGGAAATATATTGCTGCGATGCCAGTCGATGAATTGTATCCAATTCTGACAAAATATCTGAAGGAATATCACCCAGATTTTTATGAAAACATCCTGATAACGCATGAGGATTCTTATAATAAAGCAGTCCTTCAAGAACTCCAAAAACGGCTCGAAACATTGGAAGATTTTATTCCTCAGACTGACTTTTTCTACTCTGAACCAACCGTCGATACGGCACTGCTCCTCTCGGAAAAGATGAATGTCATAACATTGGAACAGGCGAAAGAGGCATTGCAATTTGGACTCGACATTCTCATGACTCGTCCTGAAGTTACGGGAAAAACAATTCGGGAAACACTCAAGGATATTATTATCCCAAAAATCGCAGAAGCGGGTAAGAAAAACGGACAGATTCTCTGGCCACTCCGTGTTGCTCTGACGGGTAAAGAATTTTCTCCTGGAGCATTTGAGATGACGGAGATTCTCTGATCTGATAAAGCTATAGAAAGAATCGAAAAAGTAATAAAAATGTTGTAATCTATTGATTCAAAATCAGGAGCATAATAGGCATAATTTTTCTTAATAAATATTTATGAAACATAATCTTGTCAGATTCCTTTATCGGAATAGTAGAGCTTTCTCAATTATTGCAGTTATTATCATATCGTCATATTTGCAAAATACTTTTGCTACCACGTTCGAAGATGTAGCTCATGGTGATTGGAATATAGGTATTACTTGGGGATGACCTTGTGCAAGTGGTTGTAATGAATGAGTTGATTTCCCAGGACCAAATGATACTGCCATTATTAACTCTCATACTGTTACTTTGTCTTCTGAACAAAGAGTGGGTAACTTGACGTTATCTGGCGGATCTCTTGTTTCTAACTCCGGAGATTTAGTAGTTTTTGGCGACTGGATTAATAACGGTGGAGTATTCCAACCAAATAATGGCGTAGTAATATTCTTATGAGCCAATTCTGATATTAATTCAGGTAGTTCATCTTTTAATACAGTGGTTTTTGGTCGCAATTATTGAGGAGTTGCTGTTGAACATAATGGGGTTTTTACGAATTTTTTCGCAGATTCAGATTCAGATGAAGCCAGAGGAGTTGCTCTTATCTTAGCCATATCAACAGTGATATCTGGTGATACTGTGTATCTTTCTAGTTGAACATTTGACATAGGGGATTTGGGGATTGACCTCAGTATTGGATGAACGGGTGGTTTTAGTATTATAGGGCAAGGGAAACATGATACTATTATTACGAGCTGAGCTACTCAGACACCTGAATGAGCGAATGTTATGATAATTCAAACTGGTCACCAGAGTATTACCGCCAATCTCTCTATCATTGCAAAGGGGCCATATTCGGGGTCTGGACCATGATATTTGGATGGCATTAAATCTACATACGCCTGGTGAGCATCATCTGCTATAAATATTGACGGGTCTATCTTGTATAACGTCTATATCCAGGCAGGTAGTGACGGAGTGTATATGTTTTTTAGTAGTTACAATAATATTTACATAAATAATGTGGATATAGATACTGTTTGGGATGCTGTGAGGACGTTTGACAGCGGAACAGTCCATATTAATAATAGTAACTTTTTCGTTGACATACCAGATAATAATCTGGGACGGTGTGTCGCATCTGACCTAGGGACTATTAATATTTATAATACTTCATGTACCTACAATACTACCGATACGAATAGTACCGGTTATGCTTGGTACAACGTTACTGATGAAGCTGAGATAAATATTTCAAATGTAACCTATGGTATCGGAGCTGGAACTGGAAATACTGGACAGCCAACGGATGCAATCTTTGGAGCGGTTGTTGCGGGATCTTTTGAGGGCAATACTGGACCAGAAATAACCCCTATGGATACAGGATTCCTATCCTCAGGTACAAGTATTCTCACGAGTGACATGACTGCTCATGGAGATGTCATTATTGCAGAATCTTCTGTTCTGGTAGCAGGTTCTCATATTTTTACTGTAGGTAGGAATTGGGAAAACTATGGAATATTTGATTATAATACTAGCACTGTAAATCTAGTAGGGACAAACCAAAAAATACTGGGGTTTACCGCATTTTATAATTTTACTAAAGACATTTCAAACAATGTGTCTGATACTCTATTATTTCAACAGGATACGAACCAGATGATATCTGAAAATGGCACATTGACCCTCAAGGGTGCTCCTAGTAAAATCCTTACTCTCAATAGTTGCGACGAATCTGGAAATCAAACTTCTGGAAACCCTCAGTGGGGGATTACTGTAGATGCTACCGGAACAAATGTTATAGCAGATTATCTGGATGTTAGGGATTCTGATGCATCTTCTGGAAAACAAATAGTTGCGACTCATTCCGTAAATTCTGGAAATACAAGTAACTGGACTATGCCGAGTGCAAATGTTACACTGAATTCTGCAATCTACACTGTTAGTACTCTTACCGATGGAGCTGGAACTATCACCAATGTTCCTTATGGTACGTCTAAGGATACTTTTGAAGCAGCTCTCACAAAATGAAATATTCATCAAACTTGGAATGATGCCAATATCTCTTCTACAGTCATTACAGGCAATACGTTAGTTATTACTGCGCAAGATGGAATAACCATAGCTACCTATACGATTACCGTTAACGCAGACACTCGGAGTAATGATGCATCAGTAACTTCTGCAATCTACACTGTTAGTACTCTTACCGATGGAGCTGGGACTATCACCAATGTTCCCTATGGTACGTCCAAGGATACTTTTGAAGCAGCTCTCACAAAATGAAATATTCATCAAACTTGGAATGATATTGGCATTTCCAGTACAGTAGTAACAGAAAACTCTTTAGTAGTTACTGCAGAAAATGGAACAACAGCAACCTATACGATTACCGTTAACGCTGCACCAACCAGTGGTAGAGGAGGAGGTAGTAGTAGAAAATATGTTCCTCCCAAAAATCCAAACACACATGATCAGTGAGCGGAAACTCGAATCAACATGATGCATAATTCCAGCTTCTTGTATATTTCTGAAGATTCAACCATTGTTTCTCGACTTCAAGAAAAATATGGCAATAATGTTGTTACGGAAGAAATCTACAAAAACCAATGTGAGACAAAACAAGGCAAGACATACTATCGCCAATGCGCACTCGGGGTGAATTTTCTCCCCTTTAGCCTCCTCCGTGATAGTATTGTTTGTGAGTGATTTATAGTTCAACAAACATCAGAAGAGAAATATCATCTTGAGAGTACTGCTTCTCGAAAAGAAAATGTAGGTATAGCAGTAAAGATGAAAAAAATTCTTGGCAAGAATATAGACCTCATAAAACCAGCTGACTATCTCAATACTTTCCAAGATATTGGGCTTCCAGGTCAGGCAAGCTGGATACAGCCAGTTGCTGAGACAGCACTCAAATATGGTATTATCTCAAAAAATAGAACAATATTTGAACCAGATCGTGATGTGACGCGAGCCGAGGCATTTGCTATGATTATGAATTCTGTCTGCATGTCACCAACTCCAGACACAAAAACAGATTGGAGAATATCTCTCTATAATCGTGCTCAGAAAGAGTGACTTACCAGTAGAACATGGGGAACATTTGAACCAAATCGCTCTATTCTTCGTCAAGAACTCTTCAGTTTAGTGAGCCGAGCAGCCGACTGGGCAGAGAGAACTGGAGGTTGTGATCCAAAACCAGCATTCTGTTTTCTTCCTGAATAAAGTATAATGGAATTTGAGAAATAATTTCTATTCGAACTTACCTGGAGGGATTGTGTGTATCATAGATTGCATTTCACAGAAATATTTCTACAATCGAACTATGAATCTCTGGCAAAAAACACAACGATTTATAGAGCCCTGCCGGGTGTATCCGTTTGTGACTTTTTTCCGATTTTTTACTTCGGGAACTACGATATGTTTCACACTTCTTCTTGCTTATTTTCTCAAGAATATTGTTCATAGTATCGAAATACGGGATATGGATGTATTTTTGGGAACCATTATACTTGCGAGTATTGTGATGGTGTGTTTTCAGATTATGGGTTTTTTCCTTCGGAATTATTACTGGGTGGAACAACAGTTTATTTGGGATAAATATCTGATGAGAAAGACCCTTAGGCAGTTTATAAGTCTTGAACAGTGAACCATTGAAGCCCTAGGTACAGGAAAAACTCTTAGTATTATTCAAAAAGGAACGGATGAGTCAGTATTGCTTCTGATAGGCAGTATTTGATATGTTACCAGAATTATATTTACTCTGATATTTGGACTTTTTATGGTACGGTGATTGCCAATAGGGGTTATACTAGGAGGGATGAGTATCATAACGGCAATACTCGTGTTAGTAGTTTATTTGAGCAAACATACTTCTTTTTATCGTCGTCAGCGCAAAGAAAACAATGTTAAAATCACAGGATTGCTCGCGAAGGTAATAATGTCAAAGTTTGAAATTCTGCAGAATAATTCAGTTGAGAAAGAAACAGAAAAGATGGATGTTGTCTATGATTACTCTTGGTATTTGGCGAGAAAACAGACACTCTGGGGCTCATTCTTGTTTCAGGCACCAAAATTTCTCCTCGCATGTATCATAATAGGCGCTTATTATTTCCTTGGAATGCGAGTGCTAGGAGGTACCTATGCTTTGAGTGATATGGTATGACTTTTAACGGTATTAGCGCTCTTCGAGGTAACACTCCGTGACTCGATAGAATACTATGAGAATTTTACCAAGAGCTTCGTTCATGTAGAGAAATTTTGGGATTTTATCGACAATACTCCTCAAATCCAGGGATACGATATTGGTAAAAAGTTTTCTTTTAAGAAAGGAAACTATGAGTTGCGCAATCTCTCATTCTCGTACCACAACAATGCAACCGTACTCAATGATTTCTCTTGCACGATTCAAGGAGGCAAAAAAACAGCCCTTGTTGGGAGATCTGGAGGAGGTAAGACAACTCTTATGAAACTCCTCGCAGGATATATGCGACCAACTGCCTGAACACTTTTGATTGATGGGCAAGATATTACGGAGACTCGCCTCGATAGTTATTATCCTCACATTGGGTATCTCACTCAAGAACCCTCAGTATTTGATGGCTCGATAGAAGAGAATCTCCTCTACAGTGTCCGTGGGAAAATAACAAAAAAACAGATAGAAGAAGCAATCGAACTCGCAGAATGTCAGTTTATCTATGAACTCGAAAACGGTATCAAAACCGAAATTGGTGAACGAGGCATTCGTCTCAGTGGAGGACAGAAACAACGCCTCGCTATCGCAAAAATATTTCTCAAAGATCCAGAGATAATCCTCCTCGATGAACCGACCGCAGCACTCGATAGTTATAGTGAACAAAAAGTCGCAAAAGCCTTTGAGAGACTCTTCGCAGGACGAACAGTTATTGTCATCGCTCACCGACTTCAGACCGTCAAATCTGCTGACGATATTATTGTACTCGAGAAAGGAAGGATTGTTGAAAGAGGTACACACAAAACTCTTCTCAAGCTCGGTGGAAAATATGCCGGCATGGTGGATCTGCAGAGCGGGGTTGTGAGAGAGGAGGTGGAGGAGGAAGAAAAATAAATTTTATTTCTTCTCTCATCGTAGGTATTTGAACAATAGTTTAAATATCTTTTCTTCGAATCGTGCGAGTTTTTCACTCTCTATCGTAAATCCTGTCATGGAATCCCAATCGGTAAATGATATTTT
Organism: uncultured Candidatus Peribacteria bacterium; assembly: GCA_964521495.1. GTDB lineage: Bacteria > Patescibacteriota > Gracilibacteria > BD1-5 > JAGOOR01 > JAGOOR01. The sequence goes on from CAZFTF010000003.1 coordinate 60,434, forward strand.
GTTGCCATAAATCGCTTTGGAGACATTGTCTTCGAAGAGATCATACGATTTCGGAATAGATACCATATCACTATCGAGTCACCAGCGTTTGGTTCTCGCGAGTTCATCACTTGTGATAATCATTCTCTGAAGGTGTTTCTCATCTCGTAGCTCTTTATATCGCTGGATCATCTCTTTGTCAGGACTTCTCGCGGCTATCCTCGAAGAATATCGATACCATACACCGTTTTCTGGTACAGAGTGCCCGACATCGATAAATATTTTTTTAAGCTCATTTTTTCCTTCGTAGTAGCGGAGGATAGGCTTTTCTCATTTGACCTGGAAGTCCTTTTCCATCTGAGAAATAATCGTCTCAAATGTCATCATTTCTTCTTCATAGAGTTCTCGTAGTTTCTCTGGTGACTCGGCTCGATACCAGGTTCTCTTGCCCTGTTTCATGGTGCTAATGATTCACTTCTCCAGAAGCAATGGGATGACTTGGTAGAGGATATTCCTATAAGTCTTTATTTCCCGTGCAATATCAGTGATAGAAAGGGGGGATTTCTTCAGCAAAGTGAGGTAAATCTGTGTCTCCATATCTCCAAATCAGAGTCGTGTAAAAAGGGCTTTGTAATTCATTCGTTGTATTTTTTAACACATTAAAAACAGTTACTTTTACTTTCTATAAAAGTAAAAAGAAAGAACAAAAATTCTATTCTGTACGAAATTATAGACATTTTTTCAAAAAGAGAAATTTTGGAATAGACTCACTATGTTTATTTCCTAACCATTCTCTATATGAAAGCTGATCTCCATTTTCACACGACGCTCTCTGATGGGCGAGATAGCCCTGACCAGGTTCTCCAGAATTTGTCACAGGCAGGTGTCGAATTTGCGGCACTGACAGATCATGATAGTATCAGTGATGGTTTCGCAGATGAGCTCAGAGCCAGATGAATTGGCTCAATTCCAGCCAGCGAGATTTCAACACAGTTTCACGGAGATAGAAAAGTACCGCTCCATATGACCGCCTATGCGAGAGAATTCAATCCTGCAGCCCGAGCGATGCTTGAGAGGACAAGAAAAGGGAAAACAGAAAAGATTCGTCAGCAAGTTGCCAAACTCATAGAGCAGAGGTACCCCATAAGTTACGAGTGACTCTTGCAATGGGCACAAGCCAAATGATACAGTCCGACAGCCCTCAATAATGCTCATCTTTCTTCATATATTTATAGCATTCCTGCTTGTGCTGAGAAGGGAAATATTGACCAGCAGCGCAGAAAATCTCAACCAGATAGAACAGGGTTTCTCCGAGAATGTCTGAGTCGTGAGGGGCGAAATCCTATCGGTGCTGTCGAAATCCCAGAATATGAACCGACAACCGAAGAGGCGAGCCGAGTTATGAGAAATACAGGCGGAGTCATCTCTATCGCTCATCCCAATTTTAGCTGGGAACGATATGGCGGTATCGCAGGTCTCCAAAGAGATATTGCCCAGCTCGTCGAGCAAGGCGTGATGGGAATCGAGCTCAACGCTCTCGCTACTCCCGAATGGGCACGAGTTATCCTCGAAATCCGAGAACGATATAATCTCCTCCTCACGTTCTGATCTGATAATCATGGAGAGAAAACACCAAGTAAAAAACATGGACTCCTTGGACAACTCAATCCCTATTTCCTCGAAGACGATACTCGTGTGGGGTATTATTTGAAGAGAATGAAAAAAGTTTTAGGCGTGTAAATTAAAATCGAGCACGAGGCCTGGGTTCTATCCTATGCCCGTTTTGCAAGATAGACCCAGCAGAGATAAAAGTATTATAAGGTCGCAAATCTCCATGTCTAAATGATGATTTATCAGCTGAAGTGATTTCGATTCATCAACGATAGATTGTTTGAGGCTCAGGAGGTGATTCATTCATGTGATCGGTATGTCCATGTATTATGCGTCGAATTTTGAGCCTCTGTTTAAGTGCTCTTGCTTTAGTTTCTGAAAACATTATTTGGTGAGTTTTGTCATCACGTCGTCGATTAAAAGAGTCGAGAAAAACAGTTCGTATCTTCATAGCTTTCTCTATTGTCTCGGTATCTGAATAGTCTCACTGCATCAGTGTTTGCAGGAGAAAAGAACGAAATACATCATTTATCTTTTCTATATCCCAATCGTATGTTTCTAACATATCTACCATAGCATCCGTAGGATCCGTGTGTATAAAAAGAGTGTCATCAATGACTTTCCCCACCTGCATATTGCAGAGATACCTCAAGATAGCCTGTCATTTTGGTACTCATCTCATTTGCTTGAGGATTTCGTGAGGGTGAATACCCATGAGTACTCTCGCCCAGTTCAGATTATGCGGGAAACCTGCTCAAAGTTCTCGAAATTCTCAAAATTCTTGAATACCCCTGAAAATATCAATTGAGCTAGCTCAGTTCCGTAGAAGGTTTCCTTGTAAATAAGCGAAACCCACATAGTCTCTACCAGTCGGTATAGTATCAAAATACCCGAGCGCCATATCACAATGATTGCCAGCAAGACAGTCTATGTCCGCTCATTGATCCAATAATGTATTCACATGGATTGCTATCAAAAAGCTCTCCATATTCCTATCCCCAAATACATCACCGAGTAATACGAGCCGCCTCTTTCCGCCAATCCAGTCACCGTTCTCATCTATCAACCCTAATTTTTCTGCATTGAAGAGAAATCCCTCGTAACTTCCGTTAGTATCTCAGATATAGTCTACCCGAGAACTGCGTTTTCAGATTTTGATACCTGTGGATACAGGGATTCAAGTATCCATAAAGTCATCTGAGAATTCTCAAGGTGAATGCATAATAAAATATATTATATTTGAAATAATATATTGTAAAGTTACAGAGAAAAATACTCGAAGATGATACTCGAGTGGGGTATTATTTGGGGAGGTTATTAAAGAAACTAAAGATTTAATTCATAAAAAGCTTCTCCCACAAAAATTTTAGCTCAGGATGAATTTTCTCACCTGTCATAATTAATTTATGTGATTCTTCTGGTAGAAAAAATTGGATATCAGCTACTTCCTGCTCGGAGGGTGTAAATCCAGTATCAATCGTCGCCTCAAATACCCCTAAAAATTTCTTGGGTCCAATTCATTCATAAAAGAATTTTCCTATGTCACGAAGCGCACAATCGGTGATACCGATTTCTTCCATCATTTCTCGTTTTGCCGCGTCTTCATAACTCTCGCCAGATTGGACATGTCCACCCACAGCCGTAGACCAATGAAGTGGGAGATAACTCGATTTGGCACCTCTGAGTTGTAAAAGTTGTCTCCCAGAACTATCTTTTACAAAGATATGCACAATACGATGCATGTGCCTCTTGAGGTATATATTTTCTTTTGTATCCTGACCAATCACTTGGTCGTCGAGATCTACAATGTCGAGAATTTCGGGCATAAAACTATATTATTGAATCTACCAGTTCTTTGATTGCACTAGCTTTCCATACAATTCATAAGTCAGATTGTTCATTAATTCTACCACTATATATGCCTAAGAATCTAGTAACAAAATCTCAAGATGCTACAATACTCCCATTTTCCATAGTCACCATTCATCAATTTCGGTGTGCAATGACAGCAGAGCCTGATTGCCCCTGTCTTGCACGGCAATCAATCAAGAACACTGGCAGATTCCACTGATCGATACATGGTTCGGTTGCCATAAATCCTGTAGCCCATATTGCCAACGCTCAACCGCCAGTTAATCAGAAAGGGAAGCCAACAACACTAATATTGTCAGATGGTAAAACTCTAATTTGTGGATCACCCACTCCAAGAGAATAGGGGTGTAATTCGATTCCTTCAATATCTGTTAATGGTAGAGCTATGAAATCAACTTGGGATCATAATGTTGGATGCTCTATCCAAATGGGATTATCACTTAAAAATAATTTTTCATTTTTCGGTATCCATTGTCCAAGGCTTGATGCTTTGTTGTGTAGTATAGTGATCTCATTTGGGACTCATCATGAGGAATTTAATAATACTCCTGTTTTATTGTCCCTGCCTGTTACATTATGTCTATTTGTAATTAGAACAGGTCATCGAGGTGCTCGAGCTATAAAACCTGTTCAAGAACCAAGAGTTGTTCAATTGAATTTTAGCTCTATATAAAGAGATTGTACAGATGGTAATAAAAGGTTTGGCATTTAAAATTTTATTATCTTACCCCCACTTATATCCTCTTCCGAAATGCCCATAACGAGCGGTTTCTTCGTAGATAGGGCGACAGAGATCGAGCGAGGTGATAATGCCTTGTGGTGTGAGGTCATCACGGAGGATATCGAGGTTTTCTGCTTTTCCATCGATCCATGCGACCGCTGAGACAGGGTGGCGGTAACCGATAGCATAAGCGATTTGTACGAGGACTTCATCAGCGCCTTTTTCCGTGAGGAGTTTGACCGCGATTTCACGAGCTTTGTAGGCTCCAGAGCGGTCGACCTTGGTTGGGTCTTTTCCACTGAATGCACCACCACCGAGAGGAATGGATGGTCCATAGTTATCGACAGCCAGTTTTCGTCCTGTGAGACCAGTATCAGCGGTGAATCCACCGATATGCCAGTCGCCTGCTGGATTGATGTGAAATTTTGCCAGACTGATATCGATATTTTTGAGGAGTTCTTCATGTTTGAGGAAGTCATGAACTTCTTTTTCGAGTTTCTTCTGAGCGATACCACACCATGAGGCGACCACGGCAATAAGCTGTCCACCATCGAGGGTGATTTGTGTCTTCCCATCATTTGGATGGAGAGCATGGAGGTATTGATTGAGTCTTCTCGCGAGTTCGTATTCGAGAGGCATATAGGCAGGCGTTTCGCGCGTTGCATAGCCGACCATGATTCACTGGTCACCAGCACCACCAGTATCGACACCTTGTGCGATTTCTGGTGATTGTTTGACGATATTTGCCATCACACCGACACCTTCGCCACAGATTCGTTTGACGATAGGCTGTGGATCGACATAGGCATTGGTTGTGAGTTCTCCTGTGATGGTGACGATACCATGACCACCCATCACTTCGATAGCGACTCGAGAGAGCGGATCCTCTGCCAGACACGCATCGAGGAAGGCATCGGATATCTGATCACACATTTTATCTGGGTGACCAGGGGAGACAGATTCAGCGGTTTTGAACATAGGATAAAAAATTAAAAATTAGGAATTTTGGAGAAGAAAAGCTATGAGCACGAGTCCGAAAGGGATGATATGGCGAAACCAGAGAGTAATATATTGAGCGGATATATTCGGAAAGATTTTCGAGAGATAGTAATAAAGATAGGTATACTTACTTTTTCCAAACTCCCATTGTGTCAGGACACATCCTCCAATTATCATGTATTGTATTTCCAGGAGTAAAGTGATACCCAGAATGATTCACCAGTGAAGCCAAAACGGAGTACTTGCCCACAGACATATTACTATAATATGAACATAAAAAAGTGGTCCAAACGTTTTCATTTTTTTCATAAAAAAAGACAAGACGTAGGCCTTATCGTTTTTATAAATATTTGGATGAACCATTTATCTTTCGAAAGTGGAGCACTACCCCGCTCCTTTTTTTGAAAACAAGAATTCAATTCTAGAATTACAAAAAAATGAGAGGGGACTTGCTGCAGGGTCGCGGAGTTTCGTCTCTCGCCTGCTCTTGATAAGGTATGGTAAGTATAGGGAGAGTTGAGTGGCTGTCAAAAGTATTCTTCGAGTTGTTTTTATTTTTTACCAACTAAAATAATAGAAGTGAACTCCTAAATTCTCTCTATGCAAATACTTCTCAAAATTCTCCACCTGCTCTATGTGGTGGCTTTCGTTTCCGTCACCCTCTATTTTGTTTATATTTTTACTCTCGTTCTTTTTTCTCGTTTTCTCTTTGTGCCAGTAAGTGGGCAGTTGAGTACTATGCAGCTCAGAGTAGCACAACCCGTCAATACTCGGACAGCAACTCCTGGAAAGGGACTTTTGGTCGATATTGAATACAAATATGTCTATAATGAGAAAACCTATACTGGCACAAGGGTATTTCCTTATGGGCCAAATAATATGAACTCTCAACAATTTCAGTGACTGTTTGCTACAGAACAGCAACATAATCCTGATAGTACTATTATCGCAAAAGTAGCAGAAAATCCTTTTGGCACCACGAGTGACACCATTATCCGCAAAGATATCACGGTGCAGGTTGTGAAATACTTTCCTGCGAAATCTTGTTTAACTCTCGAAAAAACTTCCGTCACACTCTTAGTTATATTTTTTGTATTCTATCTGGCATTTATGCATTTTATGCCGTATATGATTCGTCCTGATTATTACCAGATATTGTTTCGGTTATAATACATTTTGTTCGGTATTTTCTAATTCATTTTATGAAACGATTTCTTGTAGTAGGCACGGTGTTTTTTTCTGTATGTTCGGTCTTCGCTTATCAAGACACTGATATTACTACTGCAAACTCTCTCGCATCACACAATATTATTGTTGATCAGTCTCAAACGCCAGAACAGTACCGACTTGGTGATAAGATTTTGCGACAAGAAGTAATTGGTATGGCACTCAAGATTCAGGGCATCACTCCGCCAGAAAATTATACTTGCAAGGGGTACTATTTGGACACCAAGCAAAATGATTGGGTCTGTCGTGCCATTGAAATAGCTGCGGATAACGGGGTTATTGCGCGTGGTAATAAGAACGCAAATCCAGAAAGGTATATCACACGGGCAGAAGCACTGGCAATACTGATGAATGCTGGAGGATTGGCATGAGAAATCACAGCCGATGACCCACCCTTAGCTGATTTAGAGATATCGTATATTTTTGATGAAGCAAATAGTTGGCAACAAGAAATTATTGAAAAAGCTGCTATTCGAGATATTGTGGATTTGAGGACCATGAAGACCGACACAGCAGGTAAAGACGGGGAATATGGCGTTACTGTCCATATTTGGTTTCGTCCCAATCAAGATGCGACTCGTGCTGAAGTTTTTGATTTCGCATCAAAGATTCTCACCAGATGAAGTCTAGAAAATATACAAAGCACTTTTCACTTTTCAGATAGGGATGTAATGCTCACATTTAAAGATACATCTCAGAAGACAGAGATGGATGAAAAATACAAAAAAGTAAAAAATATCGATATGTATATATCTGAGAACCCTTCCGGTTTTGATGTAATAAAAATCGTCGATCAAAAATTCTTTGATTCCATATTACAAAACAAAAATTCTGCAAATCCTATGAGTGATGGACAATGAACGGAATCTACCGAGATACATAATATTCTCAATACCATTACTATTGGTGGACAGGAATGGTTATCTCTCAAAGCGAATCACAAAAGCATGGTTACTTTTACAGATGGTACACAGTCAGGTACAGAGAGCGAATATGTACAATGTTTTTACAAGATGAACGATGGTAAATACTTCGCTAGTATGACCATGCAGTCCGGTATTGATACTGATGTTGATAATTGTGACTTTTTTAGTAAATATCTCGCTTCCATACAGGTAGTCTCCAAATAGTTCTCTTATTTTATTTAGAGAGGGTTTGTTACCAATGTGGCACCGTTAATTATCTTTGCCCAAGTCTTGAAGTAGTCTGCATCATAGTCTTTGAAACGTACAGAATAGAGAATCATATAGATACCATCACTTCATTTGAAGAATTTTGCTACTCCTTTTTCATTGAGTGCCTCTGATGAGTAGGTAGCTATGAGAGTGTTATTCTTGACGGGAGCGAGAGAAACGGTTATGGTGCTATCCATTTTTGTAAGACCATCCTTCCATGTATTTACGAATTGAGATACATTGGTATCTGCGACAAAATCTACTCGGTGCGTCAGAAGTTCTTTCCAATTTTCGATGGTATATCATTCAGGAGTGAGCTCATTGATAAAACCGCTATCATTTCCACCAGTGTACTGAGAGCTCCAATTACGAGTGTCCCCATCTGGTGTATACGAGACGCTCATCTTTGGTGTTGGTGCGGTATCAGATTTTTTTGTCACACTAATTGCTACAGAAACTGCTATACTGAAAACATCAGCTCGAGTAGCAGAACGGTTCGGTGCAAAATCTTTTGCTGAGCTAATAATATTGTGTTTGAGAGCACTTTCTAGGACATTTACTTGCCATTGAACCACATCAGCATCGTATCCAGTACGATCAGCACCTGTCTCTATAGTTATACCCATGGATTTCATCAAAATAGAGAGAGCCTCTGATTTAGAAATATCTTTTCCAGGATCAAATGTTTTTCTTTCTCGAGAGACCAATCCAGCATCGGCGCTCAGCTCGACAGCTCGACATATCCAATCATTTGTGGTAACATCGGAGTAGTATGATTTGCAAGCATAATCTTCTGGCAATGTAGCACCCCGTATCTTGAGTGCTATTCCAGTCAGTTCAGCACGAGAAATAGTATCATCAAATCGATACTTTTCTGGTTCTGATGAATGGTCTACGATAATACCATTTTTTGCCAAAGCCTGTGCGTAAATAATATCAGTATTGGTGTATCCCCATGCAGTACTCGAGAGAGTGAGGAGGGACAGTGCAGCTATCAAATAGAAACGTTTCATAAATAAAAGAAAAGAAAATAACCACCAAATTATGGACTATAAATACAAAAAGCAAAAAAAATAGTCTACAAATACTTGCATTCTGTATTGAAATATGGTCTAATAAGAGGGTCATAACTTTTTCTATGTCTCAAACAAAAAAAACAGTCATTATGTTCCTTGTTTCAGCTCTTCTCGGAGGTGGAGCATGGTATCTCAATACTTCTGGAATTATGAGTGGACTTTCATCGAGTGCTCTCTCATTTGGTTCAGAGTGTACGGCAAAAACAGTGAAGAACCAGGCATCTATTTATCGCAAATCCCTTATTAATCTCAAAAAAATTGAAAAAGTTCGTGATGAAGTCGAGCAAAAAATCAGTACTCTCAGAGATCCTGGTGAGGAAGCGGAACTTGCAAAACAACAGAAGATTTTTCGAGCACTGACACGCAAGATGTGACCATATAGTCGTTTTACCAAGGCATATGTCCGATGTCAAAAGATTCTTTCAGGCGAGATCGACCCAAATGCGCCAGCGACACTTCTCGAAACACCTATTGCTTCAGGTGAGGTGACTGTGGGACCATTGCCAGAAGTTACCCAAGCACGTCCTGAGAGACAACCAGTAGCTACTCAAGCACAAGAAGAAATGAGGCAACCATACAGTGCTACCACAGAGACGCCTTCTGATACATCAGCGGCACAAACAACACTAGAAATAATTCCTGAGATAACTTCTGTGCCAGAAACAACCCCCCCTGCAGTCACGACTGCGAGGAGTGATAATTCTGCAGAAATATTGCCTCCTAGTACCACTACTGCATCAACGGCCGGGGTTAATTCGGATGTTCCATCGCCACCAGTAGACCAGCAAGATGCCTCTAGTGCGACACCTTCTTCGGATGCTTCTCCTTCTGTGGATTCGTCATCGTCAGAATCTGTACCAGCAGGAGGTAGTGCACAATAATAGGAATATTAAAAAAGAAGAAAATACTAAAAAGTATGAGGACTTCCTTGTGAACGAGAGGGAGTTTTTTCCACTGAGCAAATATCTGATAGATAACAAATCCGCCAACCGGAATTCCAAAATGAATCAGGATATCTATCCAGACATTATGACTGCGGTCAATGCGAAATTTAGGATCTTCAAAGATAGCAAGTTCTGGACTTCGAAAGAGTTCAGATATTGGTAAAAACCCATCAGGCCCGTAGCCAAAGAGGGTATTTCTGATATCACCAAAAATCGTATGAATACCCGTTTCCCAGAGGAAATATCTAGCAATAAAACCTTTTATTTTTTGAATTTCCAGAATCTGCTCACCATATCGAGAGACAACATATCATAGCACAACAATGAGAATCCCAATAACACTCAAAGTGATAATATGTCGTTCCTTTTGTTCATAGGAGAGATGTTTATAGAGCGCGATGTAGAAGAGGTATCCTATGAGTACCCCAATTCCAAACAAGCTTTTTGTCCAAACAAGTACAATCACAAGACACCAAAAAAGAATTCCTCTCCACGATCACGCGACGATATGAGTGAGCGGTAAAAGCATCAAGATATAGCCAGCAAGATAATTAGGATTTCAGAGTGTTCCAAAAATCCGTGTCGCATCGAGGCGGGAACTATAGAGTGCTTGAATAGGGTCGAGTCCGAGTTTTTGAAACAGCGCATAGATACAGACGATTCATCCAGAAATCAGACTGAAGGTCAGATATTTTTTTTGTTCCGCACGCTCACTTGTCGAGAGGATGATTCCAAGCATGAGAAGACTCAGATACAGATACCAGCCATGAAATTTTTCCGTATTTCCAAACCAGAAATAAGGATTGATATCTTGATTGACGAGATAGGAGATGATGCTCCATCAAAAAAATACACCGAGCAGAGTCAGGTGGCGGCTCGTGAGTCTTCTGGTACTCAAGAAAAAAACCGTCGCAAGAGTTATAAAACCTCCAAAAAACAATACCTTCACTTTTTCAAATCCTCCGAGCTGCGGAAACAAATCAGCAAGCGTCATAGGTATTCATGGAATATACAACCACGCATACGAGAGCGGTATGATGAGGAAGAGGAGAGAGAGCGTGATAGAGAGTCCTCGTTGTGAAAATGTTTGGAGACGATTCATGGAGGGGGATTATTTTTTTTCTGGTTGTGTGGAAGAATTACCGCAGTGAGCACAATAAGGCATTCCTTTGAGCGTGAATTCGTGACAAGTGCCGCAACGTACCTGGATTTCATGAGCGCAAAGCGGACAAAATGGTTTTGTAATATCGACTCCATTGCCACAATGTGGGCATTTTTTATCAGCCACAAAGCGTTTGAGGACATTTTGAGGAGAGTAGAGCCTTCTTTGTATGCGGAAAACGAGATAGCCAAATATTGCAATAATAATAAGTGGCCAGAGGAATTGGACGAGGTAGAGAAGTGGTGCAAAATTACTAAAGAAATCTAGCAAAGCCTCCAGAATAGTATGAGGAACCAGGTCCCAACAGAAGAGTCCTGCTACTTGGATGACGATAAGTCCATAAGCAAAAGTTGCCACAGAAAATATCACAGTATGGGGACTGTTTTTGATCTTTTGCTTCACATACATTTTATAGAGTACTGTGAAAATACTCAGAGAAAACGCAAACGAGAGAAGGGCGATGATGAGCTTGTAAAGCAGATAGGCATTTCTATAGTCTTGATCGGCTGTATCAATTTTTGCCTTGAGTGCGAGTGCTTGTGAGTTATACTGTGATTTGAGGGATTGGATAGTAGTATTTAGGCTTGCTATTTGTGATGTTACGCTGGCTATCTGCGCACGATTTGTTCGGAGATTTGTTTTTACTTGCTGAGTATCATAGACCTGATTATCTTCCTCGGCCATTTTCTCAGTCAGAGCTGTGTCGTAGTCCTTTTGTGTATTATTTTGAGCATATTCGAGAGAGTTTTTCTCTGATTCGAGTTTTCTGATAGATTCTTCATATCATAAAATACTTCCATATGGCTCTTTGAGTGCAGTGTATTCCTCCGTGAAATCAAAGCGAGGCTTCTCAGCAGTAAGAGGACAATTATAACTATCTCGATTATAGGAATCATAGTAATCATAGCCATGATTTGTATAACTGTCATGCTTGATATCAAATGTATCGAGGACATTCACGACACAGCTTGGCACCCCTGTTGGTGCCGTTGGAATATCTTTGATAATACTGAGGGTCCATTGTGCTGATGCGATGATGGCTCCAAACATACAGTAGAGGAGAAAATACCCCAATTTGGTCGTCTGTTTTTCGCTCAGCTCTTCACCAGGAGTGATAGTGACGAGTTTTGGTCGTCGAAATATTTTTTCTCGCACAAAGGAAGTAATATCGAACATACAGCAAAGTTATAAAATAGAAACATATACATAATAGACAGAAAGATATTTTTTAAATAACATTTTTTTGCTACTATTGGTTGACATAGTATAGATTATTTTTATAATACTAATATGACACTTCCATATTTAGAACCCCTTGATTCTAATGGTATGTTTTTTCGAGAAACACCACTGCGTGAAGATTGATGTGTGCCAATAGGCAGATGATGAATGTTCTGGAAAGAAGTCACTTCTTCTGCACCTGCGAATGACCCGAAAAAGATATTACCACCTATGCCGTTACCATCACAGAAAGATGTCGTAGCTATGTTGGCAGATCATATTCGAGCTCAGTTACCACCCAATTTCTTATCACCGATGTCATCATCCAAACCATCCACAGCACCGTGTGTGGAAGTTTCTCAGACATGAGAGTATGCGGGTCATCCAGAGTCTACAACTGATGAAACTTCACTTCCACCAGCCGAAATGTTACCATTCATGATTGATGAGAGTCCTGGCACAGGTGTTAATGTCTATAGGCCAGAAGATCTCCCAAGACCTTCTGTCGTTACTCTGGAGGCCGATAATCGACTCGCTGCGGCACCAATTCCAAGTAGTAAATTCCCAAGAAACAATATCCGCAATGTAACACCAAAGAGCGGCTCATAATACATTTTTTGTATCTTTTCTGGTCTCGTTTTTTCTTTACGTCAAAATATTTCCGTGTTTTACGGATTTATAATCTCGGTAAAAAAAGTTGACAAAAAAAGAGAAATGAATATTATGTTCTCACTTCGGACCTCCTTTTAGGAATATCCGTCTCATACTTGTGCTCCTGCACACACACAACCCATCGGGCTGCGTTTTTATTTTGTCACCCCTTTCCTCATGAATACACCACGAGCAGTATTATGTAGTTCACACACTCATTCACCATCTCTTCCTCGCTCCTTTGCACATACCTACAAAATATTGGTCGCAAGTATTCTCATGACAGGCACGGCACTGGCACAGTCAAAAGAAAATTCCAAGGTCCCAACTGACACACTACAACAATCAATACCATGAGAAGACCTCTCTCAGCTCTTTGAATGATTTACTCCAAAGCTCAAATATGATGGAGAACAGGGAACATGGAATATCGGTTATGGGACAGATATCGGTAAAAAGAAATCCAAATGGCCGTACGGCACGTATGCACAGGATGTTGCTGAACTCTTAAAAAAAGAATGACTCTCCGATGCGGATATACGAGATATTTTGCAGGGTGATGAAGCGATCTCAGAAGATCTCGGAAAAAAACTTTTTGAATTGCGATATGATCGCAGAAAAGAGATGCTCACAACAAAATACGAAGAACTCTTTCAGAAGAAGTTTTCAGACCTTCCTGAAGTGGTTCAGAAAATGCTAGTGGATTTCTCCTATAATATGCGAGGGGAATATGGTATATTTCCTTCGGATGGCTTTCCTGGATTCCCAGAGGCCTGCAAGGCATTAAAAAGAGAAGATTGGGCTGCATTTGCACACGAAATCGCAGAAAGTGACTACGCGGATGATGTCGGTCCTCGTCGAGCGGGTTATTGGGTGTATCAACTCACGAAACTCTCCGAGAAGCCTCTAGCTGCTATGACAGGAGAGGTTCGACAAGAAGTAAAATCATTTAAAAAAGTTAAACCAGAAATAGATTCTCGTATTGCCATGATTTTGGCACACAACGGCAAGAGAAATCCTGGATAAATTCTTGCTTACAGAAAAGGAAGAGTATAATTAAGAGTTCTAATTCTTAATCCATTTCCTATGGCTACTCTTTCTCCACGCAAGAAGCGATTTTTGATCGCACTTCCTCTTGGCGTTTTGGCAGGTATTGTCTGTACTTGGCTGGCGAGTTCATCGACTCCAGATATTTGGGGCACGGCTCTGATGTGGACCATTATTGCTAACCGCTGGACTATTGGTCTCGTTGTGGGTCTTGCAGGAGCTTATAAGCGACATCCAGTATTTGATTTTTCGATTCCTTCTTATTTCCGTGGTTTTATGCTCTGAATGGCTGTTTCACTCTCGCTCGCTGCTGGCGCTATGATGGCCCCCGATACTTCGTGGTCAATATTTTGGGCGACAGTCATTGTCGGGGGTATCTATGGTAGTATCATCGATATGCTTGCGACACGATTTGGCGGGGAGGGGAAGGCTGTGGTATAAATGAGCTATCAGGATAAGATTCGGGAAGAATACACTATATAATTGACATATTCAAATATATCAATATATATTTAACTATGTCACAAAGGAATACTATATATACTTCTGTAGCGGATGTTAATAAACTTTTGACTTCCCTCGGATCCACTGAGACCTTAACAAGGGCTCAAAAAGAAATCCACGCACGATTCTTGGCTATTTTTGGTGGGGCTTGATCACAAGATAATTCATTGTTACTCTGGTATTGTGCTGAAAAAGCATTTGAAACCTTGCAACATTCTGATTCACGGTATTGTCTTTTTTCTTTGACGCGGTTTGGGATAAGACCGAGTAAGCTTTTAGAGAGTGATTATTTTAGTACTAGTGTCCGTGATCAGGCTTTACGAGTTTTTAGTCAAAGTATTATTCAGGCCAATATAACTTTTTTGAATTTATGGAATCAAAAATGTTTACAGATACAGGAAACAAGACAACAGTTAGGCGCACTAAAGCAACAGGTAGAATCATCAATAAATTGAAACCCGTTCGTATTGTGAGATGTGCAAAAACTCATCGAAATGATGGGAAAGAAAGAATTTGTACTACAAAATTCTCAAGAAGTAGAAACAAGAAATAATGCTGATATATTATTGCAGGGGATTTGCTTGAAGTTTGCAAATATTTTTTGAGAAAGAAGAGAAATACATCTCTATATGCCTTGATTTGAGAATGTTATGACTGAGGTCCACGCATCAGATGGGTCAGAATGTGCTATGCATTGAGATACTTTTGCAAAAGAAGTAGCCGAATGCCTACAACAAGTAGCGGCAGAATGAGGCATTCCTGTATCGTACATGTCGTGAGTAGGGCAAGACCCGATATCAACACCATGCGATGTGCTACCCACAGGAGTACCACCAATGATTTATCCACATCTACCATGAGTACCACAACAGACGAAATAGAACTGTATGATACTTTCAATGTTCACGCCATGCAAACAAAAACAAGAGCGCATGGGCCATGAGTTCGTTTTGCTCTTTGGTTACAATGATGTGACTTAGCTTGCTCAGGATGCTGCAACAAACAGATGTGGTCTTTCAGGCATCATAATCTTGTTTCTATAGAGGATATGTCTGAAATAGTTCTTCAGACAACACGGGAGCCTCATCCCACCACATGAATGACAATAATGGGATGAGAACCGACATATCAGTCTCCACAACTTGTTAGTTTATTAAACAGTATCCGGCGTGTTGTATCTGATTATTCATTATTGGTATTCTCGGGTTATTCCCTTGAAGAACTGCAACAATCTACCCGTCTCGGCGTCCGTGAGCTTTTATGAATTACAGACACTCTCATAGATGGCAGATATGACGATTCTCAGCGAGACATGACCACAATTGCGTGATCAAAAAATCAAAGAATTCATCATCTCACTCATCGACTTCGTATGGCGGATTTTTCTCGTCAAGATCCAGAATACCTCATAATGCCTGGGGGGTCATCCGTGATACAGAGCTGATTTTAATATAGTATGACCAACTCTTCCACACATACATCTTATTCTGATTCGCGATACTCTTCCTTTTCTCAAATATTTGATTTGCTTGAAAAATGATCTCATATTTCCCTAGAGTGAGATCTCGATGATACTATTACAGACCCAAGCAGTGGGCACCAGTACTCATTTGAACAATGGATGTTATCAGCTTTTTTGTATGAAAAGGAACCAGGATGAGATATAGAGACAAGACGCGGAATTGAGCTTGTTCTCCTCTATGATGCCGCCATGAAACGTCTTTCTCTATGAGATGAGCGCCTCTTTGGTTTAAGTGAGAGTACTTCTCAAATGCGCTCTATGCTCTTAAAGAATATACCAGATATACTCATTCATGGACGAAAACCAGCCTGAGATATGCCCCCTCCAGTTCAGCTCTTGATGACATCTTGAGCCATTATTACCAATGAACAAAACCAAGCAGACAGAGTATTGCTTGAGCTCATTCGCCATCTCGATAAACAAAAAATAAAAACAGCACTTATCATACAACACCCAGAACACATGGTGTCGACACAGGGTGGAATAATAGATTCGCAGAGTAGTGTGGCACAATCAATCATTTCTGATTTTACGAGGGGGTCAACTCACGTCCAGTGTGTATTCCTAGACCCGCGAAAGAGTTTTGTAAAACAGGTCCCAGAGGTGGCTACCTATTCCGCACATGCTGTCATTAGCTGAAATACGAAAAATGATATTTTGTCATTGATCTCAGCAAGATCAGATATACCATGAGAATTACAAGAAAAGATAGCTTCCTTGGGAGTTGGTATGAAAACCCGTTCAATTTTAGAGATCTTTTCACGATATTGAAGAGGAGAAGAAGTGCTGAAACATCTTATAAAAGCGAGAACGAAAGGGATCGTTGATGGAAGTGGAAAATTGTTGGAAGCAGAGATTATTCCTTTCACAGAAGGAACCATTTCTCTGACTGGACCGGCAAAGATATTTTGGAATACCATTGCTGCCAATTTTTTGAAACGGCCAGATATTGTTCCTTCAAATATTCTTTTGCTTTGACCGCCATGAACCGGTAAGAGTATTGCTCCAAAATATCTCGCATCTCTCATGGGGGTACCTTATATCAAGTTATCAAATTTGTGAACTGAATGACTGCGCTGAGTAGCCCTGGATAAAGCTATGCGTGTTTTTGAAATTATTGCACGCAATAAGCCTTGCGTACTTCATATTGATGAAATTGATAAGATATTACCCAAACATCAACCAGGATGGCAAAGTAATAATGACGAAGAAGTAATGGCCTATATACAGGATAAATTAGCCGATACCGATTTTATGAAATGAATCATGGTAGTGGGTACTTCAAACGAACCGCTTTCATTGTGAGATGCTATGCTCCGATCATGACGGTTTTGAGTGCGTATCGCTATGATGCCACCGACCACTCTTTCTGAAAAGATAGATGTATTTGGTGCTGTTTGGAATCAGATAGGATCACTCCGTGAAATAAAAATGCCAGATGAGAGATTTATTGCATCTTTATTGAGCACAACGCCAGATCATGCGACTGGTGCTGATTTTCGTGATCGTATAGAAGAATCAGCCCGTCTTCTTTTTTCATCCGAAAACCAAGATTCCCTCCACGAACATCTTGTGACAACTTTTTGTCGTGTTTTTACAAAAGGAGACCAATACGATAGAACCTACGAAGCATCTCTTGCTCTCCATAATGCTTGGACTCTACATGACTGAAAAGAAGATCCCATGGATTTAACGGAAGAGCAAACCTATGTACGATCAGTAGCCCTCATCCTAGATTCTATTCACACTTCTACAGCCGAGAGGAATAGTGTTCTTGAGGGTTGCCAACAAATCAACACAGAAATTGATGCTACAATTACGAATTCTTTGGAAGATCTGAAAAGTCTCACAGAAGCACTTGCGATGCTCCCAGAGACCGTCAGAGAACAAATGCAATCATACATGGCAGAAGAACGCAGACTTCTTGATAGAATTCAAGATGAGAGAAAAATCCTTGAGACAAAAAAAGGTGAGCTCGATGATTCTATACAGAGACATGCGGCAATCCTTGCACAATCTAAGGATGCACTCACAAGAATACAGCATGAAAGGGCTCACATCGAGGAAGCCAGGAGAGACCAGCTCATTATCCAAGCAGTCACATGACGCGAACCTCAACCTGCTTCCAAAAAATAATACGAAATCTGCCACTTCTGAACACATATTTTCCTCACAGATTTCCGCTTCAGAAACTTTCTAAAAAATCTTTTGACAAACCCAAACTTCTTTTTATACTCTCACCACTTTTAGTACTGGCACTCATACCACTTCATTCGATTTCTCGCTTGAAATAGGTGATTGCTCTAGCTTTTTCTTTTATGTCTGGAATCATCGCACAAAAACTCTCAATGACGCAAATCGCACGCGGCGACAATATGGTTGCTGTAACGCTTTTACGTGTACCAAGCACTACAATTTCTCAAATCAAAAACGCTGAAAAGGATGGCTACTCAGCCCTCGTCCTCGATGCGAAGAATGCAAAAGGGAAAACAATGAAAAAACACGAAGTACCTTGTAGCGAGACTCCTGCAGCAGTCGGCGATATCGTCGATGTAGGTGCTCTCGAGGGAGTTGCTTCTGTCAAATTGATGGCAGTCTCAAAGGGTAAAGGTTTTACTGGTGCTATGAAACGATGGAACTTCAAAGGAGGTCCTGGAGGTCATGGTTCAAAGTTTCACCGAGCTCTTGGTTCTATCGGTACTCGTAAGCCACGTCGTACCAAACCGGGTCAGAAAATGCACGGTCGACATGGTAACGCTATGACGACTCTCGCTTCTGTCCCAGTAGAGCTCATCGATCGTGAACATAATATTATCGCTGTTCGTGGTGCTGTACCAGGCGCTTTCAACGGTTTCGTTTATCTCGTTTTCTAGACTCTACCATATGACTACCATCACGACACCTACACTTTCGACACTCAATCCAGCATTTTTTAGTGCTATCCCACATTTGGATGTATTGAGCCGTCTTCTCCTCCTCCAAAACAACAATGGTCGATTTCCTATCGCTCATACCAAGGGGAGAGCATCTCGTTCTGGATCAACTCGCAAACTCACCAAACAAAAGGGTGGTGGTCGATCTCGTATCGGTAGTGCTCGTTCTCCTGTAAGAAAAGGTGGTTGAGTCGCATTTGGTCCTCGAAGCAACGCAAATTTTCACGTCAGCATGAATGCTGGTGAGCGTCGTCTCGGTCTTGCTTCTGCATTGTCTCTCAAGGCTGCTGCTGATCAAATCCGTGTCCTCGACAAACTCGCTGCAAAGACAGCTGATATGTCAAAAGCTCTTGAATCAATCCGAACTGAAGGCACTATCCTCTTTATCATCACTCCAGAAGAAAAAACAAAGAACACTGGTATCAAGAATCTCGATAACTCTCATGTAGATGTCGTGACTCACTTGAGCCCAGCAGAAGTTCTCAAATATGATTTCTGTGTTTTCACTCAAGCCGCTCTTGAGGCACTTTCTACTCATTTTTCATCATAATTTTATATGGATATCTATAGCGTCATTCTCGGTCCTGTCGATTCTCACAAGTCTCGAACTCTCGAAGCAGGCCAGGTCTACACATTCCGTGTTGCAGAAAATGCGACAAAGATTGATGTCAAACGTGCATTTCACTCTCTTTACAACAAAACAGTTGTTTCTGTGACGATCGCTCGTAACTATCTCAAAACTAAAAATGCCAAAAAAGGCACTATTCGCAGGCGGGCTTCTTTCAAGAAAGCATACGTTCGTCTCGATAGTCCTGTAACGCAGTTGGCAAAACTTCATTCCCCCAAAGACTAATATACTATGCCAATCAAACTCTACAAACCTACAACTCCTGGTCGACGATGAATGTCGGTCAATACGTTTGCTGAACTTACAACAGACAAGCCGTTTAAGAAGCTTACTACCAATCTCAAAAGTACTGGTGGACGAAATTCTGATGGTCGTACGACATCTCGTTTCCGAGGTGCTGGACACAAGCGACGTCTCCGTATTATGGATTTCAAGTTCGCGAAAAGAGATATTACTTCTATCGTCGAGACTATTGAATACGATCCAAACCGATCAGCGTTTATCGCTCTTGTTCTCGATACAGATGGAGAACACCGCTATGTTCTTGCTCATTCTACTATGAAGGTGGGTGACACAATTGTTACTTCTGATGATGCGAAACTTCTCCCAGGAAATCGTCTCAAAGTCGGTAACATCCCAACTGGCCTCTTCGTTCACAATGTAGAGCTCGTCATCGGCAAGGGTGCTCAAGCAGTACGTTCAGCTGGTGCATCAGCACAGATTGTCTCACAAGAAGGTGAATACACTCAAATCAAACTCAACTCAAGTGAAGTACGACTCGTTCATAAAGAATGTTTCGCTACTCTCGGTGTCGTCAGTAATGGAGACCACAATCAAATCACTATTGGTAAAGCAGGTCGTAGTCGATGGATGGGGCGTCGTCCTCATGTCCTCGGTTCATCTATGAATCCAGTAGACCACCCACACGGAGGATGAGAAGGTCATACTTCTATCGGTCGACAACCATGTACTCCATGGGGAAAACCAGCTCTCGGTGTCAAGACACGAAAAAACAAACGTACCAACCGATGGATTCAGAAAAACAAACACGGTTCTCTTGTTGCTTAATAATCTTTTCTTTTTATGTCACGCAGTCTCAAAAAATGACCTTTTATTCCAGATTTTCTCATGAAGAGAATCGCTGCTCTTAATGAGTCAGGCCGAAAAAGCGTCGTAAAAATATGGAAGAGAGCCTCAATCATTCATCCAGATTTTGTCGGTCACACATTCGGTGTTCACAATGGTAAAGAACACACACCTGTTTTCGTTACAGAAGATATGGTAGGTCACCGTCTCGGAGAATTTGCTCCAACCAGAAGATTTATCAAACACGCTGGTAAAAAATAATATTTTTCTATGAAAGCTACACTCAAAAACGCCCGCATCTCTCCAAAAAAACTCCGTGTTGTCGCGAATCTCGTTCGTGGTAAGACTGTCAATGACGCTCTTCCTATGCTCAGATTGTTTGACAAGAAGGGTGGGGATATCCTCTACAAGGTTCTCGCAAGTGCAACAGCAAATGCTATTCACAATGATGGAAGCTCAAAAGATGATCTCAAGATTCATATGCTCAGCATCGCTCAGGGTCCTACTTTCCGACGAGCTCGTCCAGTAAGTCGAGGAAGAAGTCACAAAATTCTCAAACGAACGAGTCATGTATTTCTCGAACTTTCTCATAAATAATATCTAAATTTTTTTCTTATGTGACACAAAGTTAGTCCTATATCTTGGCGCATCGGCGTCACTCGCTCATGGGCATCTACCGGATACTATGATAAAAAAGAGTACACAGACGCTATTCAAAAGGATGTCCTCATCCGCGAAATGATTCGAAAATCTTTCAAGGGTCTCCCAGTCGGACATATCACTATCACTCATAGCGATGCAGGAATGAAGATAGCCATCTTCACATCTCGTACTGCTTTGATTCTCGGTAAAAACGGTGAAAGCATTACAAATCTCCAAAAGAAACTCGCTCTTATCTGCGAACATGCGGTACAGGTTGATGTCAAAGAGGTCAAAAATCCAGATATTCACGCAACACTCGTTGGCGATAGCATCGGACGACAGATCGAAAGACGTCTTCCATACCGACGTGTTATCAAGCAGGCTATTGCAAAAGCAATGGAAAAAGGAGCAAAAGGAATCAAAGTCACTATCTCAGGTCGTATCGGTGGTGCTGAAATCGCTCGACGAGAAGTGTACAAAGAAGGCAATATCCCAACTCAGACCATCCGTGCTACGATTGATTATGCTGTAGAACACGCATTGACTCAATACGGTATAATCGGTCTCAAGGTTTGGATTTACAAAGGAGATGTTGAAAAAAATTAATCGCAACTCAGTAAAATAATTCACTTAATATGCAACAACCTAAACGTACAAAATATCGAAAATCACAGACTGGCACCCAGAAAGGGATTGCTACTTCTGGATTTATGATGGCGCATGGATCATTTGGTCTCAAAGCGATGACATCAGGATTTCTCACCGCTCGTGAAATCGAAGCAGCTCGTAAAACAATTGCTCACGCACTTCACCGAGGTGGTAAGGTTTGGATTCGAGTGTTCCCACACAAGGATTTCACCAAGAAAGCTCTCGAAGTACCAATGGGATGAGGAAAGGGAGGTGTAGAATACTACCATGCTTCAATTCCTGCAGGCACTATCCTCTTTGAAATCGAGGGTGTCTCAGATACTATGGCACGAAATGCATTTACTCTCGCTGGTCAAAAACTTTCTGTCAAAACATCAATTATTGATAAGACTTCTCTCTTTTCTCTCGCTGCTTAATTCTCTTTTATGGCTATCAAAAAAACAACCAAAAAAACTACATCAGCACCAGCTTCTGAAATCAAGATGCTGAAATCTGATCTCTACGTTCTCAAGATGAAACATGCTTTGCGTGAACTCAAAGAAACCCACAAGATTAGAAAAGCTCGAAAGGAGCTTGCTCGTCATCTCACTAAAATTCATAACGCTTAATTTATGCGAACAAAAACAGGTGTAGTCGTTTCTGCAAAAATGCAAAAAACAGTTGTTGTCAAAACAACCGAATACCACAGACATTTCAAATATGCAAAAGATGTTCCTTTTTCTAAAAAGTTTCATGCTCACACAGAAGAACCAATAGAAGAAGGTACTATCGTTACAATTCGTGAAACAAAACCACGATCAAAGACTGTTTGTTGGGAGGTAGCGGCTTAGTAATTCAGGTTAATTTTTATTTTTATATGATACAAAAAGAAACAAGACTCGTCGTCGCAGACAACTCAGGTGCTCATGAAGTACTCTGTTTCTGCATCCTCGGAGGAACACGTCATCGATTTGCACGTGTCGGCGACATCATTAAATGTTCTGTCAAAAAAGCTGCACCAGATGGTCAAGTCAAGGAACATGAAGTCGTTTTCGCTGTCGTCGTTCGTACAACTCGACCAGTGAAACGAGCGGATGGATCGTCTATCCGATCAGATGACAATGCATGTGTTATCGTTGATGACAAAGGTACTCCAAAAGGTTCTCGTATCTTCGGGCCTGTCTTCCGCGAGCTACGAGCTGATAAACGATTCAAAGCTATTATTAGTAAGGCTCCAGAGGTTCTTTAATTTATCTTACTTTCTATGAAAAAAATGAAAATACATACCTGAGACACTGTCCGCATTATTGCAGGCAAAGATAAATTCCGTGTTGAAGGCGAAAAAAAGATTCCTTTTGAAGGCAAAATTCTTCGCACATTTCCTGCGAAAGACAAAGTCATCGTAGAAGGTGCTAACATCGTCACAAAGCACATCAAGAAACAAGGAACAACTCCAGGACAAAAGGTACAATTTGAAAAACCTATTCACGTCTCAAATGTGATGCTTGTCTGCCCAGACACAAAAAAACCAACTCGTATCCGAGTCGTCCAAGGCAAAAAAACAGAACGTATTTCTGTAAAATCTGGTAAAAAAATCGGCTAATCATCTCTCTCTTTTTCTCTATGTCACTCAAACAACACTATACAACTACCGTTCTCCCTCACTTGAAGAAAAATCTCAAGAAGAATGTCAACGCACTTCCTCGTCTCGAGAAGGTCGTCGTCAATATGGGTATCGGGTCTCTCGTTACTGGAGGACAAAAAGATTTCTCTCTTCTCGAGAAACATCTTTCTCTTATTACTGGTCAAAAGCCAGTGGTCTCAAAGGCACGAAACTCTATCTCTAACTTCAAACTTCGTGAAGGACAAGCAGTAGGTATTAGTACGACTCTCCGTGGAGATCGTATGTATGACTTCCTTGAGAAGCTTATCCATATCGTCCTTCCTCGAGTGAGAGACTTCCAAGGACTCAGAGCAAAAGCTATGGACAATGCAGGGAACCTCAATATTGGACTCAAAGAACAAACACTCTTCCCAGAAATCGTACAAGATGACATCGTCAAGACACACGGAATCCAGATTACTATCGTCACAAAATCAACAGAAGCGAGCGATTCACTCCTTCTCCTCCAACAGCTCGGAATCCCATTTACTAAATAATTCTTAATATGGCTCGCAAATCACTCATTGCTAAATGTGCACAGCGCAAACTCCGCGCTGCTCGCCAACGCATCAACGGTCAAAAGGTGACATTCTCTACTCGGATTTATTCCCAGTGTATTGTCTCTGGACGACGACGAGGCGTCATCGGTCGATTCGGTCTCTCTCGTATAGAGCTTCGTGAACGATGTAACCGTGGTGAAATACTTGGTGTCCGTAAATCTAGCTGGTAATTTTCTTTTATTTATGACTACTGATCCTATATCTGATTTGTTTGTTTCTCTCCACAATGCTCTCATTGTCGGCAAGGGTTCAATAATTATCCCTCATTCATCTTTGAAAGAGCGAATTTTGAAAATCCTCAAGAAGAATAAATATGTAGTTGATTTCGCTACACAAGGTGATATCAAAAAAACTATCACTATCACTCTTGATGATTCTCGTATGCGAAAAGTTCCCCACTTTCGACGTATTAGTACTCCAGGTCATCGAGTATTTTCCGGATCTACGAGTATCAAGAAATCACGCAACGGCACAGGAATTTATATTCTTTCAACACCAAAAGGAGTTATCACTGGCTACGAAGCTCGTGCTCTCAATGTCGGTGGAGAAGTTATCGGTGAAGTTTATTAATCTTATTTATGTCACGACTTGCAAAAAAACCTATTTTACTGCCAACCGGAGTCACCTGTACTCTCGATGGATCACTTTTGACTCTCAATGGGCCAAAGGGGAGTCTCTCCTACGTACTTCCTACTACTATTGTAGCAAAAGTGGAAGACAAT
Source organism: uncultured Candidatus Peribacteria bacterium (assembly GCA_964521495.1). GTDB lineage: Bacteria > Patescibacteriota > Gracilibacteria > BD1-5 > JAGOOR01 > JAGOOR01. The sequence continues at coordinate 85,006 of CAZFTF010000003.1, forward strand.
ACTATTATCCTCTCGAGCACAGTCTCAGAAGGAAAAGAGTTTGCGTACTGGGGACTTGCTTGGGCACTTATCCGTAGCAAAATCACTGGTGTCTCTGAGGGGTTCACAAAAGAACTCGAAATCCAATGAGTAGGATACCGATCAGAAATCGCTGGTAAAAAAATCACACTTTCTGTTGGATTCTCTCACAAGGTGATTCTCGAAGCTCCAAATGATTTGACTGTCGCACAACACCCAGAAAATGCACTTATTCTCGTTGTCTCTGGTATTGATGCTCAGAGAGTTGGAGAATTCGCTGCAAAGATTCGCGCTGTCAAACCACCTGAGCCTTACAAAGGAAAAGGAATTCGTTATGTTGGTGAATATGTCCGTCGAAAAGCTGGTAAAACTGGTGCTAAATAATTTTTTCTCTCTATGTCCAATACTTCTCACCAAAAAAGAGCTATCCGTCAGCGTCGCATCCGTGCACGCATTAGCGGTTCCGCTACCTGTCCTCGTCTGGCTGTCTATCGGTCAAATGCGTTTATCTATGCTCAACTCATCGATGATGTAGCTGGCAAGACACTCGCTGCTGCCAGTGATATGCAAGTCAAGAAAGGCAAAAAGTCTGACCGTGCTCGCACAGTTGGTGCTGAAATTTCAAAAAAAGCACAAGCAGCTGGTATCACAAAATGTGTCTTTGATCGAGGTGGTTTCATCTATGCTGGTAGAATATCTACGCTCGCAGATGCTGCTCGTGAAGCTGGTCTCATATTTTAATTTTTCTCATTATGTCTGAAGAAACAACCCCTTCTACAACTCCTACACCGCTCGTTCCGCATTCGGATGCAGATAACAGTCAACCTCTCTCACAGAGTTCTTCTCGTGGGCAAGAGAGATGATCTGATGGACGACAGGGATGATCTCGTGGACAAGGCGGAGGTCGTCGTGATGACCGCCGTGGTGGGAAAAGTGGATTTGAACCAGTTAAAAAAGAATTCGAAGAAGTACTCCTCCAAGTCTCTCGTGTTACGAAAGTAACGAGTGGTGGTCGACAACTTCGTTTCCGTGCTGCAGTTGTTATCGGTGATCGAGCAGGTCGAGTCGGTTTTGGTCTTGGAAAAGCTCAAGAAGTCTCTATTGCTGTCGAAAAAGCTGTGAACTCTGCAAAAAAGACACTTATCAAGATTCCTCTTGAAAACGGCACAGTTCCCTACCAAGTAGAAAAGAAATTCAAGGCAACACGTATTATGATTCATCCAGCTGCTGAGGGTACTGGTATCATCGCAGGTGGATCTGCTCGTCGAATTCTCGAACTCGCAGGTTGTCAAAATATTCTCTCAAAACGTCATGGTGGACGCAATGTTATCACAACAGCGTACGCGACTATGGAAGCTCTTAAATCTTATATTGTTTAATTATGTTGAATCACTCTACACTTCGTCCAAAAGCATCATCTCGAACTTCTACCAAACGTCTTGGACGTGGGCTCGGTTCTGGAAAAGGTGTTTTCTCTGGTCGTGGCTGCAAAGGTCAAAAGGCTCGAACTGGTAAAAAAATCCACCCACTCTTTGAAGGAGGACAGACACCACTTCATATGCGTCTTCCAAAGCTTCGAGGTGGGTCATCTTCTCGCAAGACAACTTTTAATATTGTTCACCTCTCTGATCTTGAAAAAATAGCTCTCACTGGTACGACAACTATCACTCTTGAGACACTCTCAACGGGAGGATATGTCCGAGGAAAAAATCCACTCGTCAAGGTGCTTTCTGGTGGTGAAATTACCAAAGCAGTTACACTCACAGTACATGCAATTAGTTCTTCTGCTCAATCTGCTATTGAAAAAGCAGGTGGGAGCGTTACTCTCTTGTCATAATTCTTTATGAAAAAAAATATTTGGCAGCAATTCACTCGTTCAGCTTGACTCAAAAAGAAAGTAGGCGTTACTCTCTGACTCATTGTGATATACAAATTCCTTTCTGTTATACCAGTCCCTGGTGTGTCTCAGGCAGCCATTGATTCTATGCGAGATGTATTTTCGACTCAGCCAGGTCTTGTATTCTTTAGTTCACTTATGGGTGGAGGTCTTGAGAGATTCTCTATCATTCTCATGGGTCTTTCTCCTTACATCAATGCTTCTATTATCCTCCAGCTCCTCTCAGTAGTTATTCCAAAACTCGAAGAAATTAAAAAAGAAGGAGCACAAGGGCAAAAGAAAATCAATATGTATACTCGTTGGCTCACTATTCCTCTCGCATTCGTGCAGGGATATGGAATGATCCTCCTTCTTAATAGTCTCGTTCAAGGGGCGACAATTGTAGATACCTCTAACTGGGCGAGCCTTCTCTCTATGATGACGATTATCACGGCTGGTACGGTTCTCTTGATGTGGCTCGGTGAACAAATCAATGAAATAGGTATCGGAAATGGTATTTCTATGATTATCTTCGCTGGTATCCTCTCAGATGTACCTGGTCGTATCGCGACTCAATTGGCAAGTGTTGTTTGGGGAGGACCTATCAAGGATATTGTCATAGCCTTGATACCTTTCGTGACACTTCTCGTGCTCACACTTGGGGTTATTTATATTATTATCAAATTCACAGAAGGATATCGACGCATTCCTTTGGTTTATACTCGAACAGGGCGAGATGAGCGATCATACTTTCCAATCCGTATCAATCAAGCAGGTATGATCCCTATCATTTTTGCGATGTCTCTCGTGACATTCCCCTATATTCTCGGTCAAGCTATCGTTGTTCGTGGAGCAGGTCTTCCAGAGTTTGTTAAAAGTACTGCACAACTTTTTGTGAATCTCTTTAACCCAAATACTCCAACATGGTCATTTGTGGTTATCTTTATTTTCTTGGTTGTGAGTTTCTCATTCTTTTACCTCAGTATCACATTTGATACAAAGGAAGTCGCTGAAAGTATCCAAAAGCGAGGAGGATATATCCCAGGTATCCGTCCAGGTCGTCAGACAGCTGATTATCTCCGCACAGTATCAAACCATCTCAATTTCTTCGGAGGATCATTTATTGCCATCATTGCAGCCTTCCCTTATATTGCAACGCTGGTAAATAACATCCTCAAGGCAAACAATATTCCTGCTCTCAATATGGTACAAATCGACTTTTTGATTTCTGGATCTGGATTGATTATCGTGGTGGGCGTGGTTCTCGAGCTTCTTCGTAGATTTACGGCTGAACTCCAGTCACATGATTATCGTCGTTTCTTTTAGTTTTTATTTCTCTCTTTCATTTTTATATGGACTCTCAACTTATCCAACATATACAACAGCTCGCTGCACAAGAAGGTGGTGCAAAAGATTTTCCAGAACTTCGTACTGGTATGCAGGTAGAAATCTCTCAACGCATCACAGAGTGAGATAAATCACGAATTCAAAAATTCGCTGGTGTTGTCACTCGTACTGCAGGAAAGACAAAAGGTGAAAAAACTTTTACTGTTCGACGTGTTACAGCTGGTCTCGGTATTGAAAAGACATTTCCTATTGCATGCCCTACACTTTAAAAAGTAGAAGTCATACGACAATACAAGGTTCGTCGAAAAAATATCCGATATATTCGTGATCTCCAAGGAAAAGCTGCCCGTCTCAAAGAAGTGAAAAAAGCATAATTACAAACCCCTCTCAAAGAGGGGTTTTCTTTTGATGAATGTCTTGATTCTTTGTCTCTTACCATATACTTCCTCTATGCTCGACTTTGACGATATACTTATAAAACTTCCTTCACTTAAAAACCTCCTTGATACTCACGGATCGATAAGTCTTTTTGACTACGCGAAAAAGTCGTACTACGCCATACCCAATGAGTCACCTCTTTTAAAATCGAGAAAACAAGAATTCCTTAATTTCCTCGATGGATATGTTACGAGAAAATTTGGAAAGAAATCTGCAGAAATAGTAGTAGATGCTCTTTTGAGAAATTATGCTGTCTCAACGGCGGAACATCATGGGCCTATGGGGCACCCATTTTTCTTCCAATCAGCGCTCCTGAGGGCTATTACTCAGCCAGATTTGCCAGTTATCAACTTTGCTACGAGCCATGTGAGTCTGGGGAATTCATCGTATCCTCGATGATTGGTGTTTCATGGCGATGGAGAAAAAGCGCCAAAGGAATATATTTATCTTCCATTTTTTGGTGCAAAGTCTCGTATGTGCCCAGTGTTTGCATTGCCAGCATACACAAGAGAAGATATTGAAGGACATTGTATCAAGCGTCTACAAAAATACTCTAGGGAACATATTATTTCTGAGAAAATGTACGAGAGCATTCTTGTGTTCATTCAGCAGCATATCCTCAACCCCTGAGTCCTTGCTCTCAATACCTACTCAGAACAAATCACTCAACTCAATCATACTTGGTGGGGAGGGCTTTTCCCTGAAAAGCCGGCATATGTTTCACTGGATGCTGAAGATCTGACAGTAGAGCTACTCAAGAAACATTTACAAGAAAAGACTTTTTTTAGCCAGTTGCTTACAGACATCTCGATGCAGCCGAGTATTGAAGTAGCATTTGACGGTATATCGTGTTGTTTTGAATATGCAACCAGAAAATGAACTTATCTGTTTTGGTATATTGATGAATATCATAGGCGTCATGCACTCTGGAGAGAGTGAGATGAACTCGTAAGTCAGGAGAAGAATTTTCGGATGAAAATGACCCAGGATGAATACCAATATCATCTAGGACAAAGACATTTGATTCCCTCAGGGCTTCTTGTATACACGATGTTTGCTTGTTATTATGGGGTGACATGTTTTGGGGGTATATTCCAAGATACATATCTTTCTGAGATGAAGCGAGCCTTTGTAAGACTATCTTCAGATAATTATGTATGAGATGTTAAAACAAATATTATAAATGCAGACCTATATTATCTCTTTACAGCAGATAATATGTCAGTTTCTGCTCTTGATTTTATACTGAATACACTACGATTGACACCTCTTGAATCCATAAAAGGCATTTCACTTCAGCAGTCAATAGAAAACTGTTGCGCAGACTTATAAAATATGAAAGTATATATTTTTTACCCCTCCTGAAATCTCACAGCTCTTGTTGATTTTAAACCACAAAACGATGAGGAAAAATATTCAATAGAGCAGAAAATTTTCTCTCAAAACGCACATATTGAACAGGTGGGTTTTATATATCAAGAAGATTGAGTGTATAAATTGGAGATGTCCCATAATGAATTATGTGTCAATGCTGTTTTTTCTTATCTTTGTTATCTTGATCTGCATGAAGATATTGCACATACAGAAATATATCTTGTGTGACCTGATTTTTGAATTCTTGGTAAAAAATCTGACTCTCAGCTTGAGTATATCATAGAATTTCCGGCTATTCGAAAACATCAGATTGTTCAGCTTCATGAATCTACTCGAATTGAGCTGCCGGGCATTTCACATATTTTTTTTGAATGAGCAGAGAAAGACTTTGATACTTTTTTAACGACTACTATTTCTCAGCTCAAAAATGTATCCAGCGATATAGTTACAGGAATCCACTGTATCAAACATAGTGAGGAACTCGAAGACCAACTCAAACCATATATTTATTATCATAGAACTGGGACTGTAGTACTTGAGACATCATGTAGTAGTTGATCTATAGCTCTTGTTGCAAGAAATATTTTTTCTATATGAGAAGAGTGAATGCGAGTTTTGAGGATATGGCAGATATCTGGAGAGGCTCTGAAAATAGAAACAAATTTTTCTGACGGTTCTCTGCATTGCTCTATTAAAAATACGGTAAAAACGGTGAAAGAGATGGAGATTACTCAAGAGATGTATTAATATACCATACTCTCCTTTTCGTCAAGGACATTTATAGGGAGAAGGATTGTATTTTATGGTGA
>CAZFTF010000004.1:0-84335 GCA_964521495.1 uncultured Candidatus Peribacteria bacterium
ATGATATCAGAATTCGAATGCGAGAAGTGGCAGAACTTATCAAAAATAATTATGCCGGGAAGACAGTATTGGTTATGACACATGGATTTTCTATGCAGGGGCTTCTTGAGGAATTTGGTAAAGAACAAATGCCACAAAAATACACCAATGCAAGTTATAATACCACTTACCTGGGCACTGATGGAAAAGAAATAAATCTCCATAGACCCAAAATTGATGGTATTGTTTTACCTTCTAAAAAAGTACAAAATACGACAAATGTTACGAAGGTTATCTTTCTCCGACATGCTCAAACGAATTTTAATATGGAGAATAGATGTGATAATTCAAATCACACTTCATTTACAGAGCTGGGGGAAAAACAGATTGAAGAACTCCAAAAGACTCTATCGTCTATTAAGGTAGACGCAGTGTACTCTTCGCCGATGGAGAGATGTCTCAACACAATTTGACATATTTACGACAATATACACATTATCGAAGATCTCCGAGAGACAAAAATATGAGCATTTGATAATCAGATATTTTCACCAGATGCATGGGCTGAATATTATAATAACCCTCAGAAAAAATTATGAAAAACTGGTGAATCCTTTGAAGAACTTTCTGTGCGTTTAAAAAGATTCTTTGATCAAGTTATTCAGGACAATCCTGGCAAGACTGTACTTATAATCACACACTGATCCCCCATCAATGTCTTGAGAGAATACATAGGAGAGTGCTCGTTTATTGATGGAGAGCTCAAATATCCTGTTCCGAACGCAACTCCAATGGTATATTTTGTGAATAATGATACCTGTAAGAAAATCTCACTTCTCAATCGTATCCCCGAAGTCCTCGATGTCTGGATGGATAGTGCTTCGATGCCCTATGCACAAGTGCATTATCCATTTGAAAATGTGGAAAAGATGGAAGCAAGTTTCCCAGCGGATTTTATCGCAGAATATACGGGTCAGATTCGGGCGTGGTTTTATGTGATGCATGTCCTCGGTGTGCTCGTCAAAGATTCCCCAGCATTTAAAAATGTTGCCGTGACAGGAGTCATCAATGGAACAGATGGTCGCAAAATGAGTAAGTCCTATGGGAATTATCCTGATCCAAAAAGTACTATTGAGCAATATGGTGCTGATGCGCTCCGTTTCTACCTGATGGGTGGGCCGATTATGCGAGGAGAAGATATGAATTTCTCTGAAACAGGTATTGCTGAATCACTCAAAAAAGTCTTGATACCTCTCTGGAATTCCTACACCTTCTTTGCGACGTATGCCAATATTGATGGCTGGAAACCAGATGGGACGGAGATATGGTTTACCCGTCATGGGAAAAGTGAATCCAACGAAAAGGGACGAATGAGCGGTTCTGAAGATGATGCTGATTTATCTGAAGTAGGGAGAGAACAGGTAAAAAATCTTCTACAACAAGCGAGTCAACAAACACCTTTTGATGTCATCATATCATCGCCAAGAAAAAGAACGATTAATACGGTTTCAGGATTTGGAACATATGTTTTGGACGAAGAGTTTCATGAGCAAGATTCAGGAGAATACGGCGGTATGACTCATGAAGAGGTCTATGCAAAGATAGGGGTACGAGATGTCGATGCAATGCGTAAGGCATATCGATGGAATTCTGTTGAGCCATGGGATGTATTTTATCGGAGAATATCATGAGCCCTTGATAGAGTTATCACTGAAAATACCGGAAAGAAAATATTGATTGGCTCCCATGTGGGCGTTTCCCGTGCGTTCACAGAGTATTTTTATAATCTTTCAGACGAAGATGTTTTTTATGGAGATGCTGCAAAAAATGCCTGTTTTTATAGGTTTTCTAAGACACCCAAAACACACGAACTGGATGTGTGGATTCTCTCTCAACTCCATAATCTGATAGCCGACACCAGAAAACATATGGATAACTATGATACTCAGAAAGCGTGTGATGGATTTGTGACATTTCTTGATGGTCTCAATAACTGGTATATCCGTCGCAATCGCCGCCGTTTTTGGAGAAAAGAAGTCGATGCAGATAAATGTAGTGCGTATGAGACACTCCACGAAGTCCTGACAACCATATGCCAACTCCTTGCTCCGATTTGTCCTTTTATTACCGAGACGCTGTATGGATACCTGACTGGAGATGAGAAGGGCTCTGTTCACCTCACCTATTTCCCAGAGGCACAATCTCTCATCCTCAATCTCACGGTCAATCAGAAAATGCGTGATTTGCAAAATCTCACAAACCTCTGACTCGCAATTCGTTGACGAGAAAAACTCCGTGTACGACAACCGCTTCGCAGCGCCTCAATCACTCTGGATCTCGATGAAAGCGCCCGTGCGACACTTGCTGAGGAATTGAATGTGAAAGAAATTCATACTATTTCCGACATTGCAGAATATGTGACTATTACTTATTCGCCTGATGCGAAGCAGATTGGAGCTACAGAAAGGAAACAATGGATGAAGACAATTATTGCAGATGCCAAAGCAGGGAAGGGGACACTTCTCGAAGATGGAAGTCTCGAGATAACTTGTCCAGAAGCACCTGAAGGAAAAATCATCTTGACCGCAGCCGAATTCGAAACTATCTACACTCCAAAAGAGGGATCAACCATCGCCTTTGCTGGGAATGCGGGCTATGTCATCGGTCTCGATACGACACTCGATGAAGCACTGACCTTTGAGGGGTATGCTCGTGACCTGATTCGTGCGATTCAAGACGCTCGAAAAGAGATGGGATTTCAAGTCACCGATAGATTACAACTTTCTCTCTCTTCAGAGAATTCTCTGCTTGCAGGTATTCTCAGTGCTCACAAGTCATTGATTGAATCGGAGACGCTTTGTACATTGATTGAGAGCGTTTCTTCTGAAGAAAAAATTGTAGAGATGGATGAATGATTTGAGGTGAAGATTGCTCTCAATAAATAACAATTTTGATTTGTATTTCTAGGCAAATAGGTATCATTGGTATACTATTTTTAATCCTTTTCTTATGAGATATATTATTTTCTCCCTGGCTTCTTTGCTGCTTCTGGGGAACTCATTTGCATACAATTATGTTTGATCTGACGGCAAAGGATATGATGTTGACCCAAATTATTTAGAGTATGCCAATTTTCTCGCATCACAAGATATCATCGTGAATCATACGGGCGCATTGGAAAAATATCGATTAGGAAACACTATTACTCGTGCTGAACTTATTTGAGTTTCTCTGAAAATCGCAGGGATTGAATTACCAGATACCTATAATTGCAAGAAGTATTACCGAGATGTATCAACAAGTTATCCAAATACTTGGGCATGTCGTGCTATAGAAATAGCTGCTGATAATGACATTGTAACACGTGCAAATTCCTATTTTCGACCAAATGACAATATCACAAAGGCAGAAGCTCTCTGAATTCTCATGAAAGCAAAAAATATACAATACGAACGCAATGTCCAAAAGCCATGATACAAAGCTGACACACCACAATGGCAAATTGATATTTTAGAATGAGCTGTTAAGAATGGTATTATTTTTGAGTATGAAACATACGGAGTCAATGCTCCAGCGATACGATGAGAAATCTTTAAACAAGCCACCAATGCATTTATTGCAACTTGAGATGCAGTTGATAAACAATATCATTATCTCGTATCTGCTGGTAATGTATATCATTTTGGACATCGTATGCCAGATGTAGATGCGGAGAGCTTTTCTCTTATGGAGGGTGATTTCTTCAAGACTAAAGATGGTGTGTATAAGAATTTTGGTTGCTCAGTCTATAATGGTTGCTCAGACAAATCTATTCTCAAAATACCTGTTTCTCGGTACTCAGTAAGGGTTGCCGGATATCATTTTATTATCGACAATTCGTCTGTGTGGAATTGTGGGTTTGAAACATGCACGCAAGTCCAGGCGGATGCGAAAAATTTTGTTTGTCTTGAGAGTGCTCGGATATGTGGCGATCTAGAACGCGTATTTTATGCAGGATGATCCCAGGTGTATCCGTTTACCATAAATTCAAATTATACGTATGCATATAATTCTCAGTCAGTACCTGTTGTGTATTTATTTTTCATGTTCTTCAAACGTTTTGATGCTGCAAGAGAATTAGTTTCTGAAGGTGCAATATCTGCTCATGAAAAATTGGTAGCCAAAATAAAAACATGATCATACACGGCTGCTTCATCTTCTGATAGGTCGGTATCTTTTTATGGTGATAATGGATCTGTATATGCCGAGATTACTATAGATCAAGAAATAGCAAAACTAGAAAGTATCTATATAACAGAATAAATAATACTTTTTTGAAATAATCTTTCTCCTTCTACGTAGTAACAAGAAAGGCATGCTTTATGCTTTCTTTTCACCGCAGCGAATCCGCGATATTTTTTAACGATTTTTTATGAAACGAAAATACAGTGTTCCCCTTTATTTGATGTGTTCTTCATTGTTTCTCCTCTCAGCATGCGGAACAACACAAAATGTAGCCAGTTGAGAAACGGCAACAAAAGTGCAAGAAATTGGTGGTGATTTCAAAAATACACAACCACAAACGCAGGCATCTATTCAGTGAACGGTTAAATCAGTTACAGGCAATGAGTTTACTATAGAGACAATTGATATGAGCTCTGATCCTGTTTTCAAAGACATGCAGAGTGAAGAATTTCGTGCTAAAATGCAGGCCATGACAGATACTGAGCGCCAAGCATGGATGACTAAGATGCAAGAAGCTCGTACAAAAGCAAAAAAAGTCCTTGTTGATGTGATGATACCAGTAGGAATTCCTATTATGATTCGCTCTTGAAGAGGGAATGGGGGTGGTTTCGGAGGTGGCATGATGCGAGGTGGACAGCCAGGAGCGAGCAATTCGGGCATCGGTTCCTCACTCTCAGGTACAAAAACTTCCACTACACCGACCAGTAAAGAAGGTACTATTTCGGATATAAAAGTAGGATCTACTCTCAGTATTTGGTTGACCGAAAATACTGGTGAGAGAAAAATTGCATCATGGGTATCTGTATCTTCTGCCAGCAGTTCTTCTATGGGTTGAGTTGGTGGTAGCAGAGGTGGAGAAGGTGGCGGACAGCCACCAGCAGGATGACCACCACCAATGTAATATCTCTTTGCTTTTTTTATGTCCCTCACACAAGAACTTAAGAAGAAAACTTCTTCTCGATCCAGACTTTTTTGGATTATCGGTATAACAGCCGTATTGGCCATAGGAAGCGGGTGGTATTATTGGTGATCATCTGATGCCGAGGAGTTAATCGTAGCAGCACCCACGGAATATGTCATCAAAAAAGGAGACATTACACTCTGACTCACAGCAGAGGGGACTATTCAGGGTGACAATATTCTCTCTCTGGGATTTGAAAATAATGGCAAGATTACCAGTATTAAAAAAAACATTGGCGATATGGTAAAAGCTGGAGAAGTAATTGCTACTGTCGATAATGCACAAGCACGAGTAGATGTACAAAAAGCACAAAATTCTCTCTCTCAGGCGATGATGAATTATTCTATCAAAGTAAAACCTCTTTCTGATCTTGAAAAACAACAAATCGAGTGAAGCCTCGCCATCAATCAGATCGACTATGAGAGCAAGATTTTCTGATTTGAAAAAGATATTGCTGCATCCGAGAAAACCATTGCAGATCTAGAAAAAAAACTCACTGACTATCAAGAAGATATGAAAGCGCTTATTGGTGAAGAATCTTCTCAGGCCGGTTCGGTCAATGAGAGAGAGTTTGCTATCCAGGTCGCTGATGCCTACCAGGCCATCAAACAAAATCTGGTCACGATTGATGAATTTCTCGGAGTAAGCACTGAAAGACAAAATGACGCTGATTCCTATCGGCACCTGATTGCTGCCAAGAATTCTCAACTTCTCAGTACTGCTGAGAGTCTCTGGATGAAACTCAAAAATGCCCAAGCACCATACCCTGTCACCCTGACACAGGGAATGATTGATTCAACACTCTCTGATATTGCTACTATGCGCACGCTGGCATCGACTATGATAGATGTGATGGATGCGACTGTTTCTGATGTGACTCTTCTGAGTGAATCAGAGATCTCAAGTCACAAGAGTACATTTTCGAGTATGTATACAGCGATGTCCTCGAAATATACGACAATTGCAAAATCACTCGAAACAGACACTGATAAAAAACGAAGTCTCGAACAACAAATTACCCAAGCAAAAAATGATATTGAATATCAAAAAAAGCAGATTGTATTTAAACAAAAAGAAATCGAGCAATCAAGAGTGAGCAATGAGCAGCAACTCTCAAATAACAAGATAGATTATCTCCTCAAACTGGATCCTCTCTCGAGTGAAGAGAAACAACTCGCCCAATTGCAACTCGAATCAGCTCGTATTGCCCTTCAGGAGAAACAAATTGAGCTCACAAAATCAACACTCAAAAGCCCAGTAGATGGGGTGATATTAACCCTCGATGGTCATACTGGAGAGATGTCTCCGAGTGTATTTGCTACTGTCGCTACTCGAGGGTATACCTATGTGGAATCCTCTGTTAGTGAGGATGAAATAGAGCTGGTAAAAGTCTGACAAAAAGCTCTTGTAACACCTGAATCTGTTCCAGATGCTGCCTTTGAGTGAGAGGTATACTATGTCTCAACTATTGGTGATACTGATAATAATGGTATTGTTACCTACAAAGTACTGGTCCGATATTCATCCGATGATGCTCGTCTCCGTACAGCGATGAATGTCGAAATTTCGTTTATTAGTAAACAAATCAAAAATGCTTTGATAGCACCTATAAAAGCAGTATTTCCCTATGATAATTCTCCTCATGTTCGTCTCAAAGATGGTACACTGCGTCCAGTCGTGACAGGACTCTCAGATGGCAAAGAAGCAGAGATTATCAGTGGTGTCGAAGTAGGCGAGGTAATCTTGATTTCTAATTAATATGGCACGCCCCATTATTGCACTTTCTGGAATTACCAAATCGTATTATCTGTCGAATAATATAGAAATACCAGTCTTGAGGGGTGTTGATTTGACTATACAAAGAGGGGAATTCGTCGCCCTGATGGGGCATAGTGGTTCTGGAAAATCTACCCTTCTCAATGTCATGTGATTGCTCCATCCAGCTGATGATGGGGTATACGAATTTGATGGTGAAGATATCAGTCTTTACCGTGATGATTTCTCGGCATCCTATATTCGCAATCGCAAACTGGGATTTATTTTTCAGCTCTACTATCTCATTCCTCGTCTCACGGCCCTCGAAAATGTGATGTTGCCAGCTATTTATGCTGAGCAGGATTTTCAGACTCGCAAAGAAAAAGCAATCTACTATCTCAATGAAGTATGACTTGCTGATAAAATGAATAATAAACCCTCAGAGCTTTCATGAGGTCAACAGCAGCGAGTCTCTATCGCTCGTGCGCTTATCAATGAGCCAGATATCATCTTCGCTGATGAGCCTACTGGTGCTCTTGATTCGGTGACGACGCATGAAGTGATGGAACTCATTTCCGGACTCAACAAAGCAGGAAAAACTATTATTATGGTAACCCATGAGAGAGATGTGGCAGCGTACGCCAAACGCATTATTACTCTCAAAGATGGTAAAGTAGCAGACTCTCATTCCCCTGTCAATAAATAGTCTTTGTATGAAAAAAACAGATCTTTTTACTATCGCATTTTCTTCTATCGTTTCCAATAAAACACGCACCGCTCTTTCTATGCTCGGAGTGATTATCGGTGTTATCACGATTATCCTCGTAGTCGCTATCGGTACTGGTGCACAGAAACAAGTCCAGGATCAATTCAAAAGCCTCAATGTGAACACCATTATGGTGATGGGGATGCGAGGAATTGATATCACACAAAAAGATATTGATCTTATCTCGGAATCTCCCTATGTTAGTACTGTAGCTGGTTTTTATCGGAGCAATGTCTCTGTCAATAGTAGCGATGCTTCAGTAGGTACTGTTTCACTCTCTGGTCTGGGTATCACCGCTGATCTCTTCAAGATAATTAGTCTCAAATTTGACACCGGTGCTATGTTTGATGCAACAGTAGAAAAAGAAAAATATGTTATTCTCGGATATGGAGCATTGACTCAACTTTTTCCCAACCAGACAGCTGCAAGTGTGATGAATACCACCGTGACAATTGCCAAAAAAGATTATACCATTGTCGGCGTACTACAAAAATCTGGTGCTGGTTTTGGTCCAGTGACCTTTGATGATGCTGTGTATTTCCCGACCAAAACATATGAAAAATATATCGTCAAACAAAAACCCCTCTTACAGGTCATAGCTCTTGCGAAAGATACAAAATATGTCGCACAAGCTGTGGAAGATATGACTCAAAAACTCACAGACTTGCATGAACTCGAAAGTGGTTCAAATAATCTCCGAGTCATTGATGCCTGAAGCAGTGTCTCAACAGCAATAGAAAATGCGAAGACTCTGACCTATCTCCTTATCGGTGTAGCCAGTATCGTCTTTATTGTTTCAGGTATTGGTATTATGAATGTGATGTTTGCCTCTGTGGCAGAGCGAACCAAGGAAATTGGTATTCTCAAATCCATCGGAGCCAATCAAAGCTCAGTACTCTGGCAATTTCTTCTAGAAAGTTTTATTTTGACACTTCTTGGATCAATTCTCGGGGTTATAATAGGGGAGGCGGTGATATTCTTTGATCCTTTTGGAGACACGCTGCCCCTTCTCCGCTCAGTCTATGGAGATATTATGGCAGTGATTTTTGCGATGATGACAGGAATATTCTTTGGTTGGTATCCAGCATGGAGAGCATCCAAGCTGGATCCTGTCGATGCACTGAGGCTCTAAGAGGTTATTGAATATTTCTGATTTATGGTGAATAATAATTTTCTCAAGTAGACCATTGTTTCTAGAAAAGGTTTTCTTAGAAATTATTCTCAAATCACATAAAAATTGATAAAAAACGCAAGCAGAAAAATCCAAAAATCACTTGCACAAAAAAAGTATTCACTCTTGTGGCGTAAAATGCCACTTTTTGAAAAAATCACATAAAATCATTTGACTAGATATGGTATATGAATATAAAGGGACAACACTATATGTTGTATTGCCTGCCATTTTATTTTTGGTGGACATATCAGTAATTATCTTTTATTTGTTCTTATGCCTATCGATAAAGTACGTAAACGTAACCAAGAACTCGTCCCATTTGACAGATCGCGTATTGAAAAAGCGCTTGAAAAAGCCTGTGAAGCTGTTGGACAGCTAGAGGTTGGTTTCATTCCAGATCTCACCAATAAAATCATTGAAGATCTCAAGCACAAATTCTCTGCTCGAGATATGGTTCCTGGAGTAGAGGACGTTCAGGACTACGTGGAGCTTCACCTCATGCGCTCAGGTCACTATGATATCGCAAAAGAATATATCACCTATCGCCAGAAACGTCTCGATGAACGCAAGAGAAATATTTTCAAGAAACGCGTCAATCTGAAACCATATGAATATCCAGAGCTTATCGAGTATGTCGATGCGGTTCGTCACTCGTACTGGATTCACACCGAATTTAGTTATACATCAGACGTGCAGGATTTTCACGTCAATCTCTCACCAAAAGAACAAAATGCTATCCGCAATGCGATGCTTGCTATCGCGCAAATCGAAGTCTCTGTAAAAACATTTTGGGGTGATGTATACAAAAAAATCCCAAAACCAGAAATCGGCAATGTCGGTGCAACCTTTGCAGAAAGTGAGGTACGACACCAAGATGCGTATTCATTTCTCCTTGAGCTCCTCGGTATGAATCATGAGTTTGAAAAAATCAAAGAGATTCCTGTCATCATGCAGCGTATCAATTACCTCGACAAGGCAATGTTTACCGCTGGAAGTGAAGACAAGCAAGAATACGCACAAGCAGTACTGCTTTTCTCTCTCTTTATAGAGCACGTGTCTCTGTTCTCACAGTTCCTCATTATCATGTCTTTCAACAAGCATAAGAACTTGCTCAAAGGTATCTCAAATGCTGTCGAAGCGACTTCAAAAGAAGAACAAATTCATGGACTCTTTGGTATCGACCTTATCCGTATTATCCAGGAAGAAAATCCAAGCTGGTTCAACGAAGAATACAGTCAAAAAATTTATGAGCTGTGTCGAGAGGCAAATACGACTGAGAGCGCTATCGTAGATTGGATATTTGAAGCAGGGGAGCTGGATTTCTTGCCAAAGAATACTATCAAACAGTTTATCATGAACCGATTCAATAATAGTCTTGCTTCTATTGGTCTGGAACGAATCTTTGAAGTCGATGTGGCTGAACTCGAGAAAACAGATTGGTTTGATGATGAAGTTATTGCAACGAAACAAATCGACTTCTTCAACAAACGCTCTATCAACTACAACAAACGAAGTACGAGTATCACTTCAGGTGATTTGTTCTAATTTCCTATATCTCTTATTTCTTTTAACCTTATTTGTATGCGCTGGCTCAACGACTACTCAAAACAATTCCTCCAAAATGGTTACCTCCTCCCAGGAGAAACCGCTGAAGAGCGCATCACCCTGATTGCAAAGACTGCTGAGAAAATTCTCGGAAAAGCAGGATGGGCTGATAAATTCTATGACTATATGTCAAAAGGATATTATTCTCTCTCAACACCTGTTTTTGCGAACTTTGGTCTCGAGCGAGGTCTTCCTATCAGTTGTTTCGGTTCCTATATCGAGGACAATATGGCGAGCATCCTCTATACCCAGGCAGAAGTCGGTATGATGAGTAAATATGGAGGAGGGTGTAGTGGGTATTTCGGTGATCTCCGTGCGCGAGGAACTGAGATAAAAAATAATGGGGCATCCTCAGGAGCAGTGCATTTTATGAATCTCTTTGAGTCTCTCATTAATGTTGTCAGTCAGGGGTCTGTTCGTCGAGGGCATTTCGCGCCCTATCTCCCAGTAGAGCATCCGGATATCGAGGAATTCCTCAATATCGGTATGGAAGGCAATGAAATCCAAAAACTTACGCATGGTGTCACTGTGACGAATGCGTGGCTCGAGGAAATGGTGGCAGGGGATGAGAAAAAACGAGATATCTGGGCAAAGATTATTCAACGCCGTACGATGATGGGCTACCCATATATTTTCTTCACAGACAATGTGAACAACAACACCGTTGATGTGTACAAGGACAAGGGGCTCAAGATCTACGCAAGTAATATGTGTACAGAGATTATGCTTCCTTCCAAGAAAGACTGGTCATTTGTGTGCAACCTCTCGAGCATGAATCTCCTCTATTATGATGAGTGGAAAGAGACAGACGCGGTTGAAACTATGGTCCAATTCCTCGATGCCGTGATGACAGAATTTATCCAAAAGCTCGAGAAACTCCGTGACAGTAGCGATGAGAGTGAACGACAAGGTTTTTACTTTATGCAGAGAGCGTACAATTTCGCTGTTGAAAATCGCGCACTCGGACTCGGTGCTCTCGGATGGCATTCATACCTCCAGAGCAAGATGATTGCCTTCGAATCCCAAGAAGCTCGTGGTCTCAATAAAGAGATATTTCAGACTATCCATGATCGAGCATATGCTGCATCAGCCCAGCTCGCAAAAGAATACGGAGAACCAGCTATCCTCCAGGGATACGGCCGTCGCAATACGACCCTCCTCGCTGTCGCACCAAATACTTCATCCGCCTTTATCATCGGGCAAGTATCACAGAGTATCGAACCATGGCTCTCAAATGCGTATGTCAAAGACCTCGCAAAGATCAAAACCACTATCAAGAATACAGCGCTTGAGAAAGTCCTCGAAGCACACGGACAAAACACTCGTGAGACATGGCAATTTATCCGTGACCACGATGGATCAGTTCAACACCTCGACTTCCTCTCACAAGAAGAAAAAGATGTCTTCAAGACCTTCTCAGAAATCGATCAATATGCTATCATCGATCAAGCGGCTGATCGCCAGAAATTCATCGACCAAGGAGTTTCTTTGAATCTCATGATTAACCCAAAGACCCCTGCCAAGGATATCAATGCTCTCTACCTCGATGCGTGGAGACAAGGCGTCAAGACACTTTACTACCAACACTCAAAGAGCGCTGCTCAAGAACTCTCTCGAAAGATTGTGTGTGTAGGATGTGAGTCGTAAAATAAAGCCCCTCTTCGGAGGGGATTTATATTTGACGAATATATTTTTTCGTGATAATGAAATCATATAACTTTTTTCTATGATATCAAAAATTATCGCTGGAGATGTATTTAGTAGAAAACTTCAAGCAGGAGAATCACAAGATAAACGAATAGACATCATCGTTGCAACAAATACGGCAGGCATTAATACGAGAGGTGTAGCACACGATATTGGTAGACGATTCAATATTGATTTTAATAACCTTTTGCAATGACAAAGGGGAAGAAAAGAAGTGCCACTTGGTCATGTATTTTCTAGAGAAGGGGTTATAGGGGAACAACAGGCAAATTTTCATGCCATAGCAGTGAACAGAAGAGAAAAACCAGGATGAAAACAGGACTGGTCACAGCTTCTTGAGAGCCTCAAAATCTGACTTGATTATCTTCATGTCAATCAAAATACCTATGAAGATTCTGATACTGATGCTGACACCGTAGATGACTCTCGTCTTATTGATGTGGAGTTACAAGAGAAGATAGCCGGTATTAAACTTCGAGAATGAGTGGATTATGCTGCCCAGGTATCTGCTATAGTGAAGGAGCATATTGAGAGAACTCGTCGGAAGTATCGAGCTGTGCTGGTTGGTGGTGCTGATGGTCTCAAAAATCAAGCTGATCTTCAACATACTTTGGAAGCATTCGAATCATCAGGATTGATACTGCACCTTTATCTCGGACATGAACCATCCGTAGTACAAGCAGTCAAGAAAGTAATACCAAGTATCTCAGCACTGAAAGACAGAGAATTATTGGTTGGCGCAGAATAATCTCGTGTATGAATAATCGGTTTACTCTTCTCTCTGAAGGAAATGCATATCTTGACCTCTCTCTCGTCAACGGAGGGTATAATGGTGTGATGGCATCTATGACGACACTGAATCAATGAGGTGTTGATCTGCAATTTGATGATTGGAGTGGCGCAGGAGTTTCACCAGACACTTCAGGGGCTATGAAGAAAATCATTCAAGGTGGTAATAGGTATAAGAAGACTGATTTTGATAATATTCCTGATGGAGAAGTAGTATGGCGACCGGATGACAGATGTATGGAGCCAGGTCCTGCAAGAGGATTTCTCGCATTTCAAAAACGCACTTGTGGTGGAGTGTCTCAGCTTCTCTGTATGGGAATGAAAAAAGAAGAAAAAAATGATCCAGAAGATGATACTCTTGGTTTATCGACCATACTCTTTGTGCCAGGTGGACAAGAAGAGACGAAAAGTGAAAATGCCCTTATTATGGTGAAATCATGAGAATGGAATGCTCTTTGTTATCTCATTGTGCAGATGCAAAAAGAATCAATACAACAAGCTAAAAGTAAGAAAAGAAATCCCTCTATACTCGCTGATGCACTCAATGATCCAGAAGCGCATTTCTTGACGACTCTCTTGCCAGAGAGTAGAGCCCGTATACAATCGATGTTTGAACGATAATCTTTTATTATGGAAACTAAACTCTTCGCCGCCACAAAAGCGTTTATTGAGAGAGCAAGTAATTTATTTGACAAACATAAATATAGATTATAATAATCTTATGAATTTAGTATGAATATACTGACCAAGTGGTTCATGAAAAACAACTTTGCAAACAAAATTGTTGAGTTATAGGCCGGAAAAATTTGTAAGAGTTATTTTGGATACAGATCGACCGATGAGAAGAGATGCTCATTGAAACGACATAGAAACTGAGGGGCTAGATTATCATTTTGTAACACCAGAAGAATTTGCATCAAAAAGATATTTATTTGCAACAACTCATTGAGACAGAAACTATGGTGTTCCCTTGGAATCAGAAGCAATACAGGAGATTGCTCAACCAACATCTCAAAAAATAGGTATTATAGTTTGATGAAGAAAACTCATGGAGAAGATACAAAAAGAATGACGATATAATTTATTTTTCATACAAATGCTTCTAGGAATCGATAGTATGAGGTCAAGAATGTTTAAGAGATGAGATAGGTTTCATGATGCACTAGAGCGAATAAGGGATATCTACAATCAAGAAGTTTGAGTTGGTCCGAGTATGAGAGTTACTCAAGAATACAATATTGCAGAAATAAATGAGACGATTTTATCACACTATTCTTATGGCAATAACTAAAGCATATCCAGACTACAATGCCTACAGAGTGTGAATGTCTGCATGACTGCAAAAAAAGATGGATTTTTTTGTACCACGAGTATGAGCTATACTGGGTGAAGAACCATCAAAAATACTCGATATAGGTTGTTGTAATGGTGATTTGGTACTTGGGCTCAAGCGAGTTTTCCCTTCTCATCAATTTATATGAATTGATCTGGATACTTCTTTTATTGCCGAGGCTCAGGAAAGGGCTCAGGCAGAATGAATCGACGCAGAATTTATATGTTGAGATGCTTCACGGCTACATCAGATAAGGGACGGTAGTATTGATATGATTATACTCTCCTCAGTTATCCATGAACTCTTTAGCTATTGATGAAACAAATTTGATACATGATTTTTGAAAAAGGTATTTCTAGAGTTTCAAAGAATTCTCAGATCACGATGAGCAATCGTGGGGAGAGACCCAGCAATGCCACACAATCCACAGCAGAAATTCAAACTTGCATTTACGGAGCAGGATGTTGACAGCTGAGGAGAGATTCAAACATTGAGCTTACTAGGTAAGTGGAAAAGGTTTTTATGAGATTTTGCTCCAGCACGAGGACAGGATGTAAGCATAGATACATCACCACTATGGTTAATAAATGAATTTTTGAGACATATAAAATTTGCTCGTTCAGAAGAGAGATGGGCTTTTGAGCTCAGAGAGCAATATGGTGTTATGACAGAAGCCCAATGGTGAGAATTCATATGAGAACTTGGTTTCAGAGTATGAAATATCCAAACTTCTCCTCTTACAGAATCCCGCACCCCTATATGACAGCTGCAATTGTACGATTTAGAAGGTGTACCAGTAAAGGATACAGATGTATTGTCGAGAAATATTATCTTAGAACTTATTAACCCATAATTATTATGAAACCAATAAAAGAATGAAGTATGATCTTTGTGATAAATGACAAAAAACAATTATTACTTGGTCAAAGAAAATCAGTTTTTGGAGACTGAATGTGGTGACTTCCAGGGTGACACAGAGAGCCTGGTGAGGATATAGTTGTGTCTGCAACAAGGGAGATGTATGAAGAAATAGGAATTGAATGAGAACCGGATGCAATGTGTTTCTTAGGTACTACAAATTATGAATGACCACGGTTTCACTCTATTCATCATAATTTCACATTCTCCTATGGAAATGAGGAAATAAAACTCATGGAACCAGAAAAATGCTATCAATGGAAGTTTTTTTCGGTAGCTGATATTCCAGAAGATATTTTCCCACCCGACAAAGCAGGTATCACTTTATACTTCATTCAAAAATATGGATAATCAACCAAATAGTTCAGAAAAGACAAGTGTTTTATTGTTATCTACACCTCGATCATGATCCACTTTTGTATCGCGAGAATTGCATCATTGATACGAAATGGATATATATGATGAACCACTGAGAACTACATTTGGTAACCCTAGTCACCCTCTCTATCATTCCAGGATAATTTGAGCGAAGGAGACTGGCCAAATTATGCAAGATCGTGATGTGGGGGAATTCTTTGATCATATGGGGGGCAAGAAGCATGCTTTATTAAAAGAAACAAATGGAGTTTTTCAGTCCTCATTCCTGAGAGAAATGCTTCCTGAATACAGAGTGTACTTTTTGAGAAGACATATATTTTGAGTTGTTCATTCTATCATGAAAATACCATACTGGTATAAAAAATGGTCAATATGAGAGAGAATTTGAATCTTTGAGACTGAACTTGAAAGGAAAATCCAAGCCCAAGGAGATTCTGATGGCCAGGATGGCAGATTTCAGAAATATAGAGAAATGTATGAAGCTGCCAAAGGGGTACAGGTAAGAGACTCGGTAGAAGTTACACGAACCATTGTTCACTTTGCTGTTCAATCTATAGAATGACAAAGGATTGCTGATGAAACGATTGATTATCAACTCTGCGTAAAAGAGGGTATAGACCCAAGATTATTCGAATTTTGGAAAAAGAAAAATTATAAGAGTGATGATTGCTGTCGACAAGAGGGTGAATATAGAACTCATAGTACTAAAAACCCAAGTAGCCCCTATGCTTGGTTGGAACATTTTTCAGATGAGGATAAACTAATAGTTCGCCAAATTATATGAAGTGAAGCAGATTTGGTGGTACCGATAGTGAGTCCTGGAGAAAAATTTAGTCAAATCCCAGTCTTAGGATGGGTGAATATACCGGGGAGTTCTTTTGAGCTGAGCAATAGAGTTATCTCTCAGTCAGACTTTATAAAATTCTATAATTGACTTCTTGATGGGGGTATCTCGCCAGATGATATCGAACGGAAGTTGCAATTTAGACCATCAGAAACCCACAATTTTATACAGTCTAATTGATCCGGACAGCAAGAAAAATATCCAGATAGGCCCATGACTCTTGTTTCACCAATAATTGCCATGGCATATTGTCTCTGTAATTGATGATTATTACCCCACCCTGATGCGTATAGAAGGCAAAATTTTAGTATACAAGAGTATGAACGCCTCCTCAAGACAGCAAACTATTGAGACAGGGTCTGAATAAAAAAGATTTGACAAACAGAGCCCGAAAGATGATTGTATGATTTTTATGGAAACACTTCAGAATTGACACTGAATGGTTTAGAGACAGGATTTTTTGGAGGATCATATCAGGACAGTGTTCATCATCTGGATCAACAGGTAGAGATACCCTACATGTACAGAACGACTGAAATTTGATTTCGCATGCAAAGTTCTGCACATAATGAGATACTCAGTGTACAATGATTAAAGGCCATACTCGCTAGATCGCGGAGTGCTCACGATGTTTTTGTCGCTCTGGCTAGAATGAATAGAAATAGCCTATAGCACTCTTACTATTTATGGGGTAATGCTCTCTATACGCATAGAGAGGATATAAATATGTAAATTTATACTTGAATAAGTATGTTATTTTCATGAATATCCGTATACTTTCCTCCATGGAAATCAAACTCTTCGCCGCTACAAAAGCGTTTATCGTGTATCAGGGTAAAGTATTGCTCCTGCGAGAGTCTTCAAAATATATTGATGGCTCTAATGCGGGGAGCTATGATGTGGTCGGTGGACGCGTGACCCCTGGAGAGCGATTTGATGAGAGCTTACTTCGTGAGATATGAGAGGAAACAGGTTTATCAGTCAGGATAGGTCGCCCCTTTTTTGTGAATGAATGGCGACCGGTTGTGAGAGGGGAACAGTGGCAGGTAATTGGGACATTTTTTGAGTGCTTTGCTGATTCTGATTCAGTAGCATTGAGTGGTGACCATTCGGAGTATATCTGGATTGATCCAGCGGATTTTCGAGAGTATCCGATTATTCCCAATCTTGTAGCAGCATTTGAGAGTTATTTATCCCGGTAATCTTCTTTATCTTATGATTGATCTCCAAAAACTCCAACAAGAAATATACGCCAATAAAATAGCAAAAGGTTTCAATGTGACTGATATGGCTCTCGAATTCTCCCTTACTCACGAAGAGTTGAGTGAGGCATTTCATGCCTATCGCAAAAAGCTTCCAGACCTTGGAGAAGAACTGGCTGATGTGATGATTTATCTCTTCGGAATGGCAGAGATTCTCGGCATTGATCTCGAGAAAGAAATTCTTCAAAAAGTAGAAAAGAATAAGAAACGTGAATATCAAACAATCGATGGGGTCTACGTCAGAACAAAAGAAGCACCCTAGAGTGCTCTTTTGTAAATATTTTGAAGAATAAAATTATTGAGCCTCTTCCACGACTTCTGCAAGACTCTCTGCTGGTCTCAGCATAAATCCATCCTGATCGAATTGTTTGACCACCATTCTATCGTCAAAAGTAAAACCAAGGTCTTGTTTGTGTATTCTTTCCAAGAAAAACTTATACGCTATCACTTCTCCAGGGCTTTTTGGTACCCAGTTTCTGGCTTTCCCGAGCTTGGTTGAAATAGGTCTTGCTTTGAGCCATTCTGGGACATCTTTTTCATCCCATTGAGGGATCTGAAGCTGGGCAAGAGATGTAACTGGTACTCAGAGTTGACCTGAGTTTTCAGGATTTACATCCATCATTACACGGAGTTCATTGACCGTGAGACCAATTTCTTGGAGCGCTTTTTGTATTTGTTCGAGAGTTTCGCTACTATCGAGTATGCTATCGATAAGAATACGAGGATGTTCACCGTGAAGTAACGTTGTTATTTCGGAGGGGAATGTATGCACATTATTGACCTTTTTTGTAGCCACAAAACGAGACTGGGCTAAACGTGCAACGAGTTCTCCAAGAACAACACTGCCTCGAGTATCCGGTCCAATAATGATAGAGCCTGGAGTTATACCTTGAGCGAGAAGACCACTCACTTTCTTACCGACACCAGAATGATTGAGGTAGGTATCTATATCAGGATATTCTGCACAGTGATTTCCAGTTTCGCAGACAACATGGTTACCAGTTACATATGAACCGTTCTTATGTATATCAGTGAGTATTTCATGAGGATCATGGATGATTCGAGAAGAAGCGGGCATAAGAGAAAAGTTAAAAGTAATTCTATTAAATTATTTTACTGAATTAATTATTTTGTCAAAATACTTTTCAGTCATACAACCATGGATTGATTTTTTGGTTTTAGTACATACACTGAAAAGTCCTTAATACAATTTTTATGAAAAAAATATTTTCCTGGATGAGTGTAGCTATTATCGTAGTGGCCTTGGCATTCTTTTTATACACACAGCGAGCAAATGCTCCTGTAATTGTAGAGGATGTCTCAGTCACCATAGAATCTGAGATAACTCAATGAAAGCTTTCTCCTGAGACAGCAAATAGTGCATTGGAAATGATTGAGGTGACTTCACCACTTCCAAATACTGCAATTACAAGTCCAATGACTCTTACGGGACGAGCTCGTGGGCCATGGTACTTCGAGGCATCATTTCCTATTGAGCTCCGAGATGCAAATAATGTCCTGATAACGACAGTAGTGGCTCAGGCTCAGTGAGAATGGATGACAGAAGATTTTGTCCCTTTTACAGCGACTCTCACATTTCCTGCTCAACCAGCTGGTAGCCAGGGGATGCTCGTATTCAAAAACGATAATCCATCGGGTGAACCACAAAATAGCATGATGTTTGATATTCCTGTGACTTTTTAGTGTTTTTCAAAGATTTTAAAACCCCACCAAATTTGGTGGGGTTTTTTGTTGTTGATTGGTAATTAGAGGCGTAATCCGAGCAATATTCGCTCAATGATTGAAAAACGGATTGATGGATTTTCTGGAATAAAATTTGAAAGAAAAACTCGTAAATCTTCGATATCCACAGCGGGATCGACGAAAATATCGAGACTGTTAATAAAGTGATTTTTTATAACAATACGAAGAATCGTCGGTCATTCTGTAATTCGAATAATGCCAAATTCTCCTATTTTTAAATATGTATTGAGGTCGCCATTGATAGAGATGCCAAGTGAATTGATATCAACATGGGTTAATTCGGGAGCATTGATATCGTAGAGGAGATAGACGCCTACAAAAAGAATCCCAATGATACCAAGAGGATAAGCCCCAAGCAAAAAACTTACCACGATAAGAGTGAGGATAAGGGTGATAGCGATCATATACCACTGTTTTCATCGTTGAAATCGTGTTTCAAAAGCCCATGAATAGACGGGAGTTTCCATAAATTTAGAGATTATCGATAACGAAATTGACGATGACCCAAGATGACCACGAAATAATCGCTCCTATAATGGCCATTTTTATTGCTGTTTTTCCAGTTTCTTTTGCTTTTTCACTGACTCCACCAAAGACATACATTAATGCTCACAGAAGTATAATTCCGAGACTGATATAACCAACAAAAGAAAGAAGAGTACTCGCTACACTGACAATAATACAGGGTATTTTATCAAATGAAATATCACCATTTCTTAATTGGTCTTTTGTAATACATCCAGCTCATTCAAAAATTGATTTTGATTGAGCGAGACTGACACGGGTTGCGAGGAGAATGAGAAAAACAATTATTCGCATAAGAGAGAGATGAGAAGCTGATCGATGAGATATTTAGCGATAGTGTTGGTGGTCTCAAGGGCGAGACGAGTTTCGCGGATATATTTGGCGTTTCTCGAAGATAGTGTACCACTCAGTACTGCGTTTTGCAATCAAGCGACTACCCAAAGTGCTTGCTCTTTTTTGAATTCTTTGCCTAATGTGAGAGCAAAAAGCCCCTCAGGACGTCCGACAATAAAATCATCAATTGCTCCTTGGAGGGGATTTTCTCCTCGCTGAATACCTTCGGAACCCAGTGTGATAATGCGTGACTGGAGGGTGGGAATGATTTTTTCTGGCGTTTGACTGGTGACGAGGATCAGGAGTCTCTGGGGTACATCTTCAAATACTTTGAGAAGAGCATTGTGAGCGTTCATCGTGAGGGCATCGAGATTGAGAAAGAGCGCGACAAAGATGTCTCACGCAGGAGTCTGGTAGAGTTTCTCGGTGAATGCGCGCGTTTTTTCTACTCCATGATTTTTAGAGGCCCTATCCGCACAATCATACCAGAGAAAATCAGTCATACTTTTTTCTTGCGATTCTTCAAGGGAAGTGATCTCGATATCAAAAATATCATTGATGACGTCACAGGCTGTCCCTTCTGATACGAGGAGTGGCGCAGACTGACCCCCAGATCTGAGCGTTTCAATAATCGATGTGATTCTTTCAGAGAGCATATGGGAATTATAGGGATTTTGGGGAATACCGCAAAACTCTTTCAAAATTGTAAAAAAGACAATATCACTATACTATGATTTATACTATCTCATTATGTCTTTTCTCCTTTTTCTTCGGGATAAAGTGTTGCCTAAATTCACCCTTCTCTGTATTGTAATTGGTGGATTTTGGGGTATTGGATGGCTCTTTGCGCAGACATACTTTTGGAATACTTCGGATGTTACTTTTCTCATCGATGAGGAGATCACCTCGGTAAAAATAAATATCTCAGCGAGAATTATTTACCGAGATATTCCGCTTTTTTGGTGAGACATATATCCTTTTCACCTCACTCTGCCCTATAGTCGTGAGATAAAATGTGTAAAGGAGTGTATTTTTTCCGATATTCCAGCAGGGGATGCAAGGGTAATTTTTACTGATCACATGGGTGCTACACAAAGCGAAAAGGTAATTATTACGGCCGACACACAATGAGTAATTGATATGCGCATGCCTATTCGGGTACGGGAAGTAATGGTGGAAAAGATAATAAAAAATCAAAACGATATTTCAAAAACAGACATTATTCCAGGAAGTATTCTCTCTGCAAATACCGTTCAAGGTCTTTGGTTGTTTTATGACAAATGACTCCTCTTCCTGTATGATGCCTCCACACAACAAAAGATACTCCTCTCAAACACCACCAAGATTCGCGCAGTGGCACGATGAATGCAGGACGGAGTGTATTATTTTACGACCGATACAAACGAGGTAGAGATATTTGACCGATACGGACGACAAAAAACTGAGAAGGTCACTCATTCTGACTTCAAAGATCAGGATCTTATCTGGGAAATACGAAATGGGGAAGTCACCACCAGGCTGGTTTCTGGAGAAAAAACAAGAGTATTATTTGGAAGGCTATTCTGGTTTTTGATTGAAGAAAAACCATATCTTTTTGATGGAGAGAAAGTATTTGAGATAATAAATAATTAATCTGTCAATATTTGTGTTTTTCCTTTTCCCTCGTTTTTTGCTATACTGAAAGGGAATTATTTGATATGAAAAGAATTTGGTCGCCAGATTCTTTTTTTTACCAAAAATACGTATTTCTTAATATTTTTTTATGCTCGATCTCAAAGCTATTGAAGTCGCCATCAACCATATTGCTGCTGAGCGATGACTCCACCGTGATGATCTCATCGAAATCATCGAAGCTGCTATCCGTACTGCCTACAAAAAAGACTATGGAGATAAGGATGAATCTGTCAATGTAAAACTCGATTTCGAATCTGGTGAAATCACTATAACTGTCGAAAAAGAAGTCGTTGAGGTAGTAGAAAATCCTCATACTCAGATTGCTCGTGCTGATCTCTGAGAAGATGCTGATGCTTTTGAAATCGGTGATATCATCGAAATCGATGCGAGTGATGTCCTCCGTGATAATCCTCAGGTCTTTGGTCGTATTGCTTCTCAGGCTGCACGCCAGGTTATCATACAGAAAATCGGTGATTCAGAGAAGGCAAAAGTCTTTGAGCTCTTCAAAGACAAGCAAGGAGATATCGTGAATGTCCGAGTAGATATGGTCGAAAACGATCGTGTCTTCGTAGAATTCAATGGTTCACAAGTTCTCCTCCCACGAAGCGAACAAGTAAGTCGTGACAAGTATACACCAGGAATGCGTATCTATACGTATGTCAAAAAAGTCGAAGATGAAGGAAAAGGAGATCCTAAAGTGATTCTCTCACGCAAGGATCCACAACTCGTTGCGAAGCTTTTTGAGCTCAGTACACCAGAGCTCGAAGATAACACCATCGAGATTGTTCGTATTGTTCGTGAGGCAGGATTTAAGACAAAAATTATTGTGGCTTCAGAGTTTGAAGAAGTCGATCCAGCTGGAGCACTCATTGGTCCAAAAGGTATCCGAGTGAAAGCAGTCGTTGAGGAACTCTTTGGAGAAAAGGTAGATGTGATTAACTATACTGACAATGCTCGTGAGCTCGTCGCACAAGCACTCAATCCAGCGAAAATTCTCGATGTACAATTTGATGAAAATGATGTCGCAGTGGTGACTGTTCCAAAAGAAGATGAAGTACGGGCTATCGGTCGAAGCGGAGGAAATGTCCGTCTCGCAGAGCAGCTCACTGGATACCGTATCCGACTTATCGGTGTGGAGAGTGAAGCGCCACAGGCTTAATTTATTTTTAACTTTTTTACTTTTATGGCTGACAAGAAATATATCGGAGGTTCTGCAAAGACAGTCTCTACACAGTATGGCGAGATCATGAATCTCTCACTCAAGCTCGAGGATATGCAAGCAATTGCAAATGAGAAAGGATACGTCAATATGACTGTTCTCAAGAGAAAGGAGCCAGGACAATATGGTGATACACATTATGTCGTAGAAAATGACTACAACAAAAATCGTGAAAATGCAGGAGGAGGTGCTGGTCCCGTCACTACCCCGGCAACTGAAATGGATGTACCATTTTAATCCACCATTATTTTATGAATAAGAAAAATATGCCTCAAAAAAAGTGGTTTTTGCCTCAAAATATTTACAATGTTTATTGTTCTTATCTTAATGATACTTTTACTGGGATTCTCGGTCAATGAAGTAAAAAGAGAAAATCAAAGAAAGTTTTAGCGTCGGATGAACATGTGACAAATTAGATTAAAAAAATAGGAATCTCTTTCAAAAAATAGATATTTTTATCCTCTATACCCCTTACAGACGACATATTCCTCAAAGCTCCTGTCACGACAGGCTTCAGGTTTGATACATTTCACGATTTTAAATTTATTCTTTGCCTGATCGAGGACACGATTCAGATCTCGACCGACAAATATCTTCATCACGAGATTACCTCCTGGAGCGAGGAATTTATCAGCAATTTTTATCACTTCGAGGCAGAGCATAGAGCTATTATATTGGTCATCATCATTGCGTCCTGTTGTATTTGGCGCGACATCTGAGGTGATGAGGTCACATCGTCGGAGTCACATATCAGAAAAATACTTTTTGATTGCAGTATGCGTTTCGAGATGCGTCATGTCACCGATGAGAGTCGTGATATTTTTTTGTGCGAATTTTTTCACTTCTTGGAGATCGATTCCAAGAACCTGTCCATTTTCCCCGACGGCGTGGACGAGTACTTGCATCCAGCTGCCTGGCGCACACCCAAGATCGATGACACTCATTCCAGGGTTGATGATATGCATGGCTTCCTCGAGCTGTATCAGCTTAAAGGCACTTCGTGCACGGTATCATGCAGCCTTCGCTTTATGAAACCAAGTGTCCTGCACTTGATACCCTCATCGATTGGCTATTCGAGGAGCTTGGATTTTTTTCTTTTTTATGGTAATTGGTTTTTTCTTCAGCGAGGGGGGGGATTTCTTTATCATAGGCTAGATGATAATAACGATTTCTCCTCGAAAGATACCTTTTTCCGCAAGTTCGTATAATTCATCGAGTGTTCCTCGGTGATAGGTCTCGTGAATTTTGGTGAGTTCACGGGCTACACAGGCGGTTTTTTCTCCTCAAAATGTTTTCCTGAGATCATCAAGTGTCTTACTAATTCTGTGAGGTGATTCGTAGATAATGGCTGTGTAGTCTTTCTCAGCGAGTTCTTTTAAAAGCGTCTGTTTTCATTTCTTGAGAGGCAGAAATCCGAGAAAACGGAAATCGTGCATATGCATCCCAGAACCAATCAGTGCCGTTAGTACTGCCGAGGCACCTGGAATTGGTTCGATTTTTATACCTTGTGCGACAGCTTCCTGAATGAGGAGATAGGCGGGATCAGAGATACCTGGAGTGCCCGCATCAGAGATATAGGCGATATGTTTTTCTTTCGCGAGTTCAATAATTTTTGCTGCTTGTTCTCGTGTGCTATGACTATGAAAACTCTGCAAGGGTTTTGAAATCTCAAAATGTTTCAACATAGAACCACTATGTCTGGTATCTTCACAGACAATGATATCACATTCTCGGAGTGTTCGAAGGGCTCGGAGGGTGATGTCTTCCAGATTTCAGATAGGAGTAGAGACAAGAGAGAGCATAAAAAATATCAATGTGAAATATGAGAGTAGTATAAAGATATATTTCTGTTGTCACTAAAAATGAGTCTTTATAATTCCCCAGCGCATATATTTGACTTATACATTATTTTAGTTTATAGTAATAAAGAGCATTTCTTACTAGAATTCAATTATGAACTATGCTGGACTAATATGAGGACTTGGTATTTTCCTTTTTGGGATGATTCTTTTTGAAGAAACTATACGATCATTTAGTATACACTCTCTTCGCAGAATACTCAAAAAATCTACGAGCAATCGTTTTAAAAGTATGTTTGTTGGAATCATACAAACGATCGTCCTACAGAGCAGCACGGTAGCTACTATGATGACGCTTGGTTTTGTAGGAGCAGGAGTATTAGGGGTCTTGAATGCGCTCGGTATAGTGATAGGTGCAAATATCGGTACCACGCTGACACCATGGGTAATTGCAATTTTGTGATTTAATTTCCAAATTGATGCATTTGCACTTCCGATGATTGGGATAGGAGCTCTATTGTTGATGATATGACCGTCCAAATTACATCATACCTCAAAGATTGTAGTCGGTTTCTGATTTATTTTTTTAGGGCTTGATTTTATGAAGGAGAGTGTAGAGGCTCTACGATCCTCTGTGTCGCTTGATCAATTTAGTCATTTTCCTTTTCTATGATTTGTATTGTTAGGTCTTGCTATTACAGTCGTTATCCAGACAAGTACGGGTGCTACTGTGATTTTTCTGACTGCCCTCAATGCGGACCTGATAACACTCGATATCTCTCTTGCACTTGTCATAGGAGCAAATCTATGATCAGCTGTTTCGACAACCATCATGGGCATATTATCAAGTAAAAAGGATCAACATGAGAAGCGACAAGTAGCTCTTGGTCATTTTTTATTTAATGTTGTTACATTTCTCATAGTATTACCTATATATCCTCTTATATATAAGAATCTTTTTATGATTCTTGGGGCTGACGCATCGCCTGTCTTATTACTCGCTTTGTTCCATACTTTGTATAATGTTATTCTTGCCGCAGTTTGTTTACCATTTTTACAGCCTATAATCCGAGTTTTAAATAAAATATTTCCTGCCCCAAAGAACACTTTAGGACTTTTGATTGAACATATTGACCCATACAATACGGAAGAACTTCTTGCAGCTCTCATAACTGATACTGGCACGCTTCTTGAAAAAACGCGTGTATATAGTCGAAGTATTTGGCGTCTCGAATGACAAAATGCTTATGGGAAATCATCTGACTATTATGTTGACATCAAAAAAATGGAATGACTCCTTCTCAATACTATGACTCATGCTTCATTCAATCATGATCATGAGCACCAACGCGCTTTTCAGGATATGAAACATCTTATCATGGAGGTCATAGTGAGTAGTAAATATCTGAAGGATATATCACATCATATTGATAGCCTCTATGCGCAAAAGGATCATATCACTATGCAGAAGAGCTTTCTTTTTCTCCAAGAAACTATCGATACATACACGAGATATTCGGATGAAAAACAAAAAATCCTTTCCATGACATGACACGACCTCGATATTCTCTCTCGTCTCAATATTGAATATGACCCTGAAGTAAACACATCAGAGATACTCAAGGTCACCTATTATGTCCAGCTATCACTTCATGCTCTTACGCGTGCCCAAAAGGTGTGGCATACATTGGCTCATCATCATGCTCATCCTGCTGCATAAGCTGAAATCTTTGAACCATTTTCCCATTCCATTCTACCATTTCGTCCCACATCGAGAGAGGACGGGCAGTAAAATCACATCATTCTTGCCAACTACATTCATAGAGGGGTTTATAGATCACGAGGATTTCATCAGTTTCAGAATGCTTTGCAGTTCCGATAACTTCATAGACATGATCATTTCACCCAGTGGATTTGTAGTGACGGTAATGTGATCCGATGGTTATCATTTTGTAGAGGGCAAATCTGTTAGAATTTCTTCCAATTGTCCGCATGACCAAGGGCGTGTTTGTAATGCTTGTAAAATCAATGCTTGTGTATTTTTTGGAAGTTCTGAAAAGGATATTCTCTTTTGTTTGCATTCGTTTGCTATTTCTACCAAAGGACCCAGTATTTGATACTCTATTAAAGTTTGCAGCGCTTTATCGAGCTCTGATGATTCCTTGCGTGGAAGAAGTCATCCTATTCTTGTACAAAAAGTTCTAATCTGTTCAAAAGGTCCCGATTTTCGTGTTAAGGTATGAGCAGTATTTGAGAGCAAAAGAGGTCGCATACACTATTTTATTACAATATTAAGAATCTTATTCGGAATAAAAATCTCTTTGAGAATGGTTGCTCCCTCGAGCCATTTTGCAATTTCTGGTTTTGATTCTATGGTTGTGCGGACTTCATCTACAGCGACACCTCGCATAAATGGATAGGTGCCTCGGAGTTTTCCATTGATTTGCACAGCAATCATGACCTCATCATCGATCGTGAGTGCTTCGATGTATTCTGGCCATTCAGTCTCGTATATACTACTGTCTTCATTGCCCATGAGTGACCAGCATTCTTCTGCCATATGAGGAGCAAAAGGATGGAGGAGTCGAGCAAGAGCTGATTTCCATTCTGTGCGAGTTTCAGCATCAGCTGGAGCTCATTCATTCATCATCACGTTGAGCATTGAGATAGCGGTATTAAATTTCATATTCTCGATATCTTCCCCGATTTTTTTGATAGCCTTGTGCATCGTCTTCACGGCTTTCAGATTATCACTTGCCAGAAATGTTTTAAATTCATCACTGGCTTCATCGGCTGTAAAGAGTCGATGAATTTTCTCCAGCAATCGATAGTTTCCGATAATGGCCTTGGTATTCCAAGGGGACACATCAGAGAAATCCGCCATACTCATCTCATACATTCGGAGCGTATCAGCACCATATTCATCGATGACTTCATCAGGATTGATAACATTTCATTTTGATTTACTCATTTTCTCTCCATCTGGCCCG
This sequence comes from uncultured Candidatus Peribacteria bacterium, assembly GCA_964521495.1. Lineage (GTDB taxonomy): Bacteria > Patescibacteriota > Gracilibacteria > BD1-5 > JAGOOR01 > JAGOOR01. The sequence continues at coordinate 28,000 of CAZFTF010000004.1, forward strand.
AGAATCAGACCCACATTTCGGAGTTTAAAGAATGGTTCATCACTCGGCACAACACCGATATCAAAGAGGAACTTATGCCAAAATCGTGCGTAGAGAAGATGCAGAACAGCATGTTCTGCGCCACCGATATAGCTATCAGCTTCTCACCAATATTTCACAACAGCAGGATCCACGATGGCTTCATTATTCTTCGGATCCATATACCGCAGATAGTACCAGCAAGAACCAGCCCACTGAGGCATGGTATTGGTTTCTCGTTTTCCGACGAGATTGTTCCCAAGTCGTACATTTACCCAATCAGGTATCGTCGCAAGAGGGGATTGTCCATCACCTGATGGTTCGTATTTTTCGACTTCTGGGAGCTTCAATGGAAGCGTATAATCTGGGAGAATCCATGAGTCGATTCATTGGTAGAGTTTACCGAGTATGGTATCTCATTTTTTGAGTACTTCTCCATCTACCCAGCATTCAGTATTGTGAGTTGTTGGGAGAGATTTCTTGTCTTCTTCTGAGATATGTATCAGGGGAATTGGCTCTCCCCAGTATCGCTGACGAGAGAAAATCCAGTCTCGGAGTTTGTAGTTGGTTACTTTCTTTCCGAAACCTTCTTGTTCTGCCTTTTCAGTGAGCTTGATTCTTCCCTCAGCGGATGAAATCCAGTCGTAGTCATCAGAATTGACGAGGACACCATCCTCAGTGAAGGCCTTTTCTTCAAGGAACTGATTCCACATATAAATACATGAATCAATATTGATGAATTTAGACACTTCTGAACTTTGAATCCATACAGGGGCATGTTTTCGTAATTCTTCTGTGCCTACCTCTACTTGTGCTTCATCAATAAGTTCAAATAATCACACCTCAACATGACCAACACGATTTACATCTTTTGGTCCTGTGAAATGATATGTTTTCTCTTTTCAGAGAGATCGAATAAAACGAATATTTGAATATCCAGTTTCTTCTAGAATCTCTCTTTTTCACGCTACTTCTAAGCTTTCTCCCTCCGTTCCCCCAGACACGAAACCTTTCCAACTTGTTTGTTTCCAGTCAAGACATAAATATTTATCTTCAGTATGATGCTTGAGGACAGCTAGAAGCAAATCTCTTGGTTCATCTTTTTTATCTTTTCGAGGAGCATAGTCACCGGTAGTATCGGTAAAAAATGGTCAAACACTCTGTTTGATTTTGAGTCCATATTTTTTCGCGAAATCCCAATCTCGTTCATCATGAGCTGGTACCGCCATCACAGCCCCCGTTCCATAATTTCCGAGAACATAATCTGCTATCCATACAGGAACTTTTTCGCCATTGTAAGGATTTACAACATACGATCCCGTGAAGACACCAGTTTTTTCTTTCTTTTCATTGGTACGATCTTGGTCGGATTCAGACTTTGTTTTTTCGATGTATTTTAGGCACTCTTTTTCATGTTCTGGCGTGATAAATTGTGCAACAGTTGGGTGATCAGGCGCCACGACAACATAGGTCATACCATAGACAGTATCGATACGAGTTGTGAAAACTTCCACATTAGGACAATCAATTCATTTGAGACTAAATTGGCATCCCTCACTTCTTCCTATCCAATTTCTCTGCATTTCCTTGATACCTTCTGGCCAGTCGAGTCGGTCAATATCTGAGAGGAGTCGGTCAGCATATTTTGTGATAGCGAGGACCCACTGACGAATGGGCCTTTTCTCCACAGGTGTTCCACAGCGTTCACATTTTCCATCGACGACTTCTTCATTGGCGAGTCCCGTTTTACAGCTCGGACAGAAATTAATTGGCTTATCACTTTCATACGCAAGTCCAGCCTCAAAGAGCTTCAAGAAAATCCATTGAGACCATTTGTAGTATTCTGGATCCGTCGTATCGACCTCACGATTCCAGTCAAAAGAAAAACCAAATCTCTGAAGCTGTTCACGAAAACGATTGATATTATTGGCTGTTGTGACTGCTGGATGTGTACCGGTCTTTATCGCATAGTTCTCAGCTGGGAGACCAAATGCATCCCACCCCATCGGATGGAGAACATGAAACCCTTTTGCATGTTTGTAACGCGCGATGATATCTGTTGCTGTGTAGCCCTTTGGATGACCGACATGAAGTCCTGCGCCGCTGGGATAGGGGAACATATCGAGCGCATAAAACTTGGGTTTATGACTATTTTCGAGTTCGGGATTGAGACATTCAAAAGTGTCGTGTTCTGCCCAGTATTTCTGCCACTTTGGTTCGATGGATTGATGAGGATACATAATAAAAATACAAAATACAAAGTACAAAATGGAACATTGTAAAAATTACCCATTCTGTGAATGGGTAAATTATAGACAAAAATCAGCTTTTACAACAGGAATTCACTCTTATTCACACCCCATCGGGTCACCAATAAAACATCGTCCAATCACAAAGCCGTCTTTGAGATATGGAGGCAGGATATAGACAGCTGCTGCGAGGCTCGCAACCGTGAGGACTCCATAGATCGTATATTTTTGCCATTTTTTCACTTTCTTGATACGAGGCAGGACTATGAGGAGCAGGATTTGAAGTCCGATAGTTCCCAGGATTGTTCCCCACACGATGAGATGGATTTTTGCACAAGGAAGATGACACCATGGAGCATTGGCAAAAGGCTTTGACTTGTCGGTAGCATTTATAGCAAGCGCAGAAGCTGCCACTGTACTCGCAAAGAGGGGTATATATTTTTTCATAAAAGATGTTTTTTTAGAACGCGCAGTCAGTATATGAATTTTTTCATTTTTCTAGATTTTTTTCAGAGGACACATTTGACAAATACTGATAATATATATTATACATAAATGTCTCTTAATAATGGTACATTTGATGAAAGTATGATGACTCCAGAGTCCTTTCCGTATCATCTTTTGCCCCAAACACCAAAACAAATAAATATCAAGCCTTGATTTAAGCCCAGAGTACCAGTTCGGCCTCGTGGTTTCTATGGGGTAAATATTTGAGAGCTAGGAAGAAAGCCAATTCCAGAAGTTTTGACAATGATCCAAGAAGCCTCTCCGGGGTCTATCGGTCTTGAAGATGCAAAAAAAATAACAGCAATCCGATTAGCGGCATTGCTAAATTCTACATTATCCCCAAAAACTACCAGAAGTGTTTCAGAAACTATTACCAGAGTACATCAACATTTACAAGATATATTGCTTTGTCGCCCCTTTCTCATACCAGTCGTGCTGACACGAGCCCATGATTTTATTACCACGATAAGTTCTGCATTTCGGGCCTCCTCTTTGGAATCAATAAAGGGGATACAAAACATATTACAACAGCAACAAGCAATACATACAGTAGTATCTCGACACGGACACCATGCCATCGCACCAATGCCAAATATGAGGGATTCGGCTCGACAGGCGCTCCAGAAAGCTTTGGCGGACGAAAGAGAGGAGTATCCAGCTATTGGAAGTGTTGTAGATATTCTCTCAAAATCAGATATGGCTGCCGAAAACATGCGATTACATATACTGTATCTCTATTTAGCACTTACAAAAAAAGATACTATTCCCACAGTTTCACGAGGCTCATCCCAACCACGCCTACCACAAAGAGTATAACAGTGATATACTTCATCTTTTTTGATGATTGGGCATGTATCATGGGGAGGAATTCTACATTGGAGACATAGAGCAGTGAACCGCCGGCAAAGGCAGTGAGGAGACTGACAACGAAAATATTTTGAGACGGGACAAGTATGCTTGAGAGGAGATATCAGAGGGGAGCTGCAAGAGCAAATGCGAGCACGAGAAGAATCTGTTTTTTACGCTGAAAATGTGATTGTCTCAAAAGAGACACCAGAGAAAGCGAGACGGGGATTTGGTGGACAGCAACTCATGCGAGTACAGTGATACCAAGTTCAGCGCTCATGTTCATTCCAGCCCGTATCCCGACCCCATCAAAGATAGTGTGGAGGAAGATGGCAATCCAAGAAACGATAATTACATGGTCCAAGTGTTCATGTGGGTCTTCGTGGGTATGGTCACCATGTTTATGATCGTGGTGATGCGGTGTGAGGAGTTCTTCTATCAGATAAATAACCAAAAACCCAGCAATAAAAGTATAGATAGCAAGAGGGTTGCTCTCGATGGATTCAGGGAGGATATGGACGAGCGAGACTGAGAGCATAGTACCCCCTCAGAGCGCGACGAGGAGATGGAGAATCTTCTCTGGGATATCCTTCCAGATGTGCAGAATAAGCCCAATACTCGATATCAGAAAAAGGCCAATAAGAATGAGAATTGGAGACATAAAAAAAGTTAAAAACAAAGTTTTTTAAGTTCTTTCTCAAAATGTTTGAGGCCAAAATCTTGGGCTCTTTTTTGACAATTGTGGCTTAGATCTCAGAGTGTTTGAATTTTTTTCACAGCATCTGCGATATCGCTTGGTTTGCAATCTGGATTAATGAGGATACCTGTTTTTCCGTCCAGAATTGTTTCTTTGAGCCCACCATCATTGACCCCAATAACGGGTGTTCCACATGACATCGATTCTACTGGACTCATACCAAAATCCTCATCCACTGGAACATAAATAGTTGCCGTAGCTTCCTGTATGAGCTGTCGTAATTCCCCGTCATCTGGCGAACAAATCGCTCTGATATTTGGGTATCCCCCAATCATAGCAAATATTTTCTCTTTTTCTGGATCATTCCTTCCATACGTGAGAATGAGATTTTCTTCGGGCATTTTCTGAAAGGCAGACACGATTCTATCAACGCGCTTGATGGATGATAGTCGAGCAAATGAGAGGAAATATCATTTTTTCTCTGTATTTTTGGCGGGTTTAAAAAAGTCAGTATTAACAGGAGGGTAGAGGATAGCTGCATCACGTTTTGTAAAAGTCTTGATGCGTTTTTGGGTATTTTTGGAATTTGTGAGGAGGATCTTTATTTTTCTCAAATCTTTGAGATATTCTCGACGAAATTTACTGGTCATATATTGGTAGACCAAGAGCATACTTTTTGGTACTTTTTTCTCATACGCTTCTCTCTGGTCAAAGAGATAGCGAGGAATGGTGTGGCAATAGTAGACAATCTTTTTTCGTTTAAAATTTTTGACAGCCGAGAGGCAATCACCACTCATAATGATCATATCGTACTCTTTTTTTAGCTTTCTGGTTTTCATCGAGAAAGCCCATTTGAGACCAAAATGTCGGAGACCATTTTTGCAGATAAAAGCCATCTTGGAAGGCATCCAAGGGAAATCATAGAGAAACCATTGAGGCATCAGTGGAATCATCTTTCCTTCAAAACCTTGTTCTCGGAGATTGTAGCTTCCCGGACTAAAAAATCCTGAGGCGATATCTGCCTTCAGTGCATTTGCTATCATCAGAATAAGTCTCTCCCCACCACCACGATACAAAAAAGTGTCATGAAGTACAAGAATTTTTAGCATAGCAGAATTATAGTAAATAATCCAAAAAAACTAGAAAATTACCCAAAGATGTTTACGGAATATAATATATAGAATTGTCAACAGAGAGGGTTTGTATTTAGCGGAAAAGTGTGGCAAAATGAGCCTATGCAATACAAGATTCCTATTCAGGTAGAAAATGAAGATACAATTATTCTCGGTCTCAGCTTGAGACAAATGGGTATTATTATTGTGTGACTTATACTCGCTTTTGGCTTCTTCAATAAGTTTCAATCCACACTTCCCAAAACTCCTCTTATCATTGTTTGTGTGCTTATTGTTGGAATATTCTTTATCGTTGCCAAGTTTCGCACTCACGATATGACATTTTTGCCTTTTATCCTTAATTTGGTTCGTTATAAAATCAATGGTAATGGTGCAAAAGGCGAAGGAAGGCTATGGACTCGATGAGTAGATAGCTATTCCCCAATTGAAATTGGCTATGTGCAACCCGACTATGCTACGAGTAAGGGGAAAAAACGTACAAAAGATACCTCAAAAGTTGCAGAAAATATAAAAACACTGTAAAATAATTCTATGAAAAATCCTCTCGACCTTCTTTTTCAATCAAATAAATCTTCAAAAACTTCTGTTTCTGAGACTATTTCTAAGAAAGATGAAGTGATTCAGCCAGGGAAAGATACGACAGCTACTTCTGTGAAGCCAAAAAAGACAAATCATCCCGATGATTCGACTCAGCGCTACCTCCCATTTTCAGAGGTACGAGATAATATCGTGATAATGAAGGATGGCTCTGCGCGTATTGTTCTCCGTGTCGAAGCCGTGAACTTTGCGCTCAAGAGTGAGCCAGAACAGGATGCGATCATTTATTCTTTTCAGCATTTTCTCAATTCACTTCAGTTTCCTGTTCAGATTCTCGTTCGTTCACTCAAGGTTGATATCGAAGGATATCTTACTCGACTTAAAAATCTCACTTCTGGTCAACAAAATAAACTCCTCAAAGAGCAATCCGAGCGATATATAGAGTTTCTCACCAACCTCGTCAATGTGGCACAGATTATGAAAAAAGAGTTTTATATCATTATCCCTCACGATGAGGTCGATAATCAGAGTGTTTCTCCAAAAGGAATGTTCCAAGTGGTAAAGAGCTTCTTCGCAGGCGTTAGTCAGACAGTGACGTATGAGCAAATACGTCATAATATGGCACGTATTGATTACATGAAGAAGAAATGTCAGGAAAAAGCGAACATGATTCAATCCAGTCTCCAGTTTGTCGGCCTTCAATCAAAAGTTCTCGACAAGGATCAGCTTATCGAACTCATGATTAGTTACTACGATCCAAAAGTAAATTCTGTTGCCAAGGTTCTCGATAATAATGTTCACTACGATTTAGTAGGGTAAAACTTAGTATATTAACTTCCTATAGCATTCCTCACAAACAACCCTCTCAGGTCTGTCTGGAGAATAAGTTGTAATAATTTCTTTCTGGCATTCTGCGCAAGTCCTCTCATAGAGTTTTCTCGGATTTCGCAAATCCATCCTCTCCTTATGTCTATGATCCGGATGTTTCGTAGGAATAGGGATTCCGTTTTCAATATAGAAGACCAGTTCTTGTTTGATGATTTTGAATGGTTTTTTTGTTATCTCACATTGGATGATTCATCATAAAACCTCGTTGATATTTTCTGTGGCGGTTTCGTAACCAACAATTCTTTCGTCATATTGAGAGATGGATAGAGGAACATAGTGACTTCCAATATATGTATTCTTATTTTCCCCATCATACCATTTCCATCACTGTGCTTTTACTTCTTTCTCGGTCATAGGGAAATATTCATTCGCCACTGTTTCATTGTATGCAAAGGGGCTTAGGTCATGTGAGAAAAATTCTCACCACTCACCTGTACTCCGCATATGATCAATAATCTTTCAGCAAAGTGTTTCATAATCTTTGACAGAGTATGGAGTGTTGAGAATAGTGTGAAATCATTTTTTGAGAGAAGCACATCCAAAGCAGTTTTGCAGACCATGACAATCCATAGAATAGAAAACATCTGCTATATTATTGGCACAACTGAAAGAGAAACAAACATTATGTGCCGCTCATCCTACGAGTTGGTTTTCATAACAAAACTCCGCAGGGAGTCACCATCCATAGTTGTCATAGCAATTTTGAGCCTTGTGAAACCAGGTATTGTATTTACTGTTTTCTAGATAAGTGCAATCAAAATTGTGAAATGAATTTTTGGAAAAATGCACATAGTCACCCGTAACTGATTCATTACCGAGTCATTTCATAAATTTCTTTGGCATTTTTTGGCAGAGATTTCGATACAGTGCGAGTGCCTGTTCTTTTTTTATTTCATCGGTCATAATATCGCGATACTGCTCACGAGAAAATTGATTATTCAAAACACAATACTGTTTATTCACGAGCCCAGAACAACAAAAACAATCCTTACAACTTTGGCAGTCCTGGGAGTGTTGGATATCATGGCAATCAACGCACGATTCACAAAAGTATGTCTGAAAGCAGTTTTTGCAATCCACACAACTATAACAATTTTCGAGATCAAAAACGAAGCAGGAGTCCATGACTCACTTACTTCGCTGCATATAGGTATCATAATAACAATCTTCGTTATCGTTACATGCTGCTATGAGATAGCAGTTTTTGTTATTGGCGGAGAGATGGGAATATTCTGAATTTTCATTTTTGGACTGATGGTAGAGATTCATTTTCGGAGCTTCGGTATATAAGGCTTTAAATTGATCAAAAAATGGTCTCTCAAAATCAAAGCTTCTTCCATAATCCATAGGTGACCAATCATCACCCCACCAAACCTTTTGATCATAAACAACATAAGGCTTCTCCGGAGAATAAATCGAAATAATTTCTTGTCCTGTTTTATCACATTTTCTCTTGTAGAGCTTTCTTTCATTTCTAAAACACAGTCTTCTCTTTTGTCTCTCATTTGGGCACAGTGTCGGACTTGGAATTGCATATTTCTTTCCTCCAAATACTGGAGAAATCTTATCATAAAATTCAAGGTCTTTATCTGTTACAAAAAAATCCTGTCCGCTCAAGCGACATTTCTTTTTTTCAATGATTTTTTCTCCTGGAGGTATGAATGACATAAAGATAGGGATTAATAAACAAGTTTATGATAACATTTCTCACAAACAACTTTTTCAGGTTTATCGGGAGAATAAGTGGTAAGGATGTTATCTTTACATTCAGAACAAGTGCGCTCAAAAAATTTCCTTGGATTTCTTAAATCCATTCGTTCTTTATGTCTCTGATCTGGATGTTTCGTGGGAATAGGGATTCAGTTCTCAATATAGAATACTAATTCCTGCTTAATGATCTTGAATGGCTTCTTGGTTACCGCACATTCGATAATTCAACCCAAAACCTCATTGATATTTTTTGTAGCGGTTTCGTATCCGACTATTTTTTCATTATATTGAGCAATAGGTAGGGGAGCATAATGATTTCAGATATAGGTATTCTTGCTTTCTCCATCATACCATTTCCACCCTCTCGAAATTACTTCTGTTTCTGTCATAGGAAAGTATTCCTGAGCCACCGTTTCGTTGTACCCAAAATGTGCTATTCCATGAGGAAAGTATTCTCCCCATTCCCCCGTACTTCGCATATGGTCTATGATTTTTCCACAAAGAGTCTCATACTCTTGGGTAGAATAGGAGGTATTCATAACACAATGATGTGCCCTTTTGAGACTTGTACATCCAAAAATATTATCAGAATCCTGACATCCATATGCGTATATACCACCAGAACCATTCCAATAATAGAACGTAAACAGTCATCGAGTGACATCCACCGTGGAGCCAACTTCATAACAATATTCTATTCCTCCAGGAGCCGTATAGACTGCATCCATGCACTCTATTCCTTTTGGTGTAGAGTAGATATATTTAGAGTTTTCGAGTTTCTGGGAATCAAAACAAAAAAATGAATTTTTACCATTTTCTATCTGATCACCGACACATCATTCGCAATTAATCTGTTGAGATGGTTTGACGGGGTAAGAGGATTTAAGTGTATCAAAGGACCTGAAGAGGGGGAGTCACATGGTATTTTTTGCATTTTCCAGTGTTTTCTCATAGGATTCACGGCTTACAGGTTTGTTGTAGACATGGTACTCCTTATTTTTTAATCCAAAACAACCAATGCAGTGTGTGCAGTTTTCGCATCGCTCAATTCATAGACAATCGCGACAATTGATACTGTCTTTCGCATAGTAACATGTATAGCATCGAGTGAGGTTGACTCATTGGTATACGTTTTCGCATTCAAAACAAAATGTTGCATCCATGACGTCACGACAGTCACGTATGAAATTATCATAATAACATGATTCAGATTTTGTTGTTCCGACACAAAGATAGCAGTCCTTTGCAACAAGTGTGTGATTGGTATAGTCGCAATTTTCGCATTGTTTGGTAAAGAGATTAAGTCGAGGTGTTGCCTGCATGAGCTCACTAAATTGTGGGAAAAATGGTCTCTCAAAATCAAAACTTCTACCATAGTTCATCGGAGACCAATCGTCACCCCACCACACTTTTTGGTCATATACTACATATGGTTTATCTGGAGAGTAAATTGAGATAATTTCTTTCCCTGATAAGTCACATTTTCTCTTATAGAGTTTTCTTTCATTACGAAAACACAGTCGTCTCTTTTGTCTCTCATCGGGGCAGAGTGTCGGACTGGGTATTGAATATTTTTTTCCTCAAAATATCGGAGAAATCTTATCGTAAAACTCCATATCTTTATCTGTCACAAAAAACTCTTGTCCGCTGATGCGACAGATTTTCTTTTCAGAGATGTTTTCTCAGGGGGGTATAAATGTCATATAAGTAGTATAATTAAAATTGAAAATAGAAATCAGAGAAAACTATTTTCTTGATAAAATAAACATCTTTGATATACTATTTCTGTAGAAAAAATTTTACAACATGGATATTACCACCACACTCAGACAGCTCGGATTCTCAGAAAGTGAATCTCTCGTCTATCTCTCACTTCTCCAGTCAGGAGGAGATTATGTTTCAACTCTAGCTAAAAGAACAAAACAAGGGCGAGTTGGGCTTTATTACACCCTCGATACTCTGATGCAAAAGAAATTAGTTACTGTCGCAAAACGACATGGAGCCAAGTTTTTTATTCCAGAAAAACCTGAGAGAATCGTCAATATAGAACGAGAAAAGCTTAATCTCTCGGAGATGATTCTCCCATCGCTCAAAACGCTCGTTCATGCGGAGGCATTTCGCCCTGCCTTTACGCTTATCGATGATGAAAAGGACATCGACGAATTTCTTCATGAGCTCTCTCATTCAGAAGAAGTGCTTTCGTATGCAAATATGAGCGTCTGGTATATGAGCAATAAGGAAAAACTTTTGAAATTTCTCGAAAGAATCCTCAAACATACCAAAAAGACTCAGCTTATCCTGCCATACCATGAAGAGACACAGACACTCTTTCGAGATCTCGCAAAAAAATATTCTCATCTCTCACTCGTCACTATCGAGGAGGGGCAGTTTCCATTTCGCTATGATATCTTTATTACTGAAAATGTTGTGGGACTTTTCTTCTTCGAAGATGGCGAATTTCGTGCGATTCGTATCGCGAGTCGCGAATACGCTGATTCTCAACGAGCAATATTCTATCTTGCCTGGTTGGGGGCTACGGGGTTTGTGACGAGCTAAGGAAACGCGGAAAAATTTCGTATCTCTGCGTCACTGCAATTTTTCTCCTCAATCGCTTACGTATTAGTAAGCTCAATCGTCGAAAATCTGATTCCTTGATCTACTCGTTTTTGCTCGTTTCTTTATCTACGCAGCTCGCACCACGGGAAACCTTCTACAAAAGGTTCGCACTTCTTCCCGAAGAGACTTCAATACCTCTTCATTATCAGCATTTTTGAGTGCTCTGTCGATAAAATCTCCGATTTGCTCCGCATCTGCTTCACGGATACCTCGAGTCGTCATCGCAGGGAGGCCGAGACGGAGTCCTGATGGTCGAAATGGAGGATTTGGATCGTCAGGAATGGTAGATTTGGAGGTTGATATACCGATTGCATCGAGCGTGAGTTCTGATTTTTTGCCATCCATATCTGTACCTGAGAAATCCATCACAATAATATTGTTATCTGTACCGCCAGTGATGAGTTTATAGCCACGAGAGACGAGTGTCTCAGCAAGGGCATGATTATTTCGGAGGACTCGTGCGCCATATTCTCGGAATTCATCAGTATCTGCTTCATGGAGAGCTACAGCGATAGCAGCGACTTGATTCATATGTGGTCCACCCTGGACACCAGGAAAGACAGAGCGATCAATACGTGTTGGGATATTTTCAATAGTCGGTTCTGGGGCCTTGAGAGGATTGCTCACAATACCCTTGCTCAGAATGAGAGCACCACGAGGTCATCGGAGCGTCTTATGCGTCGTGGTCATCATAATATGAAATCCATAGTCGAGAGGATTCTTCATTACGCCTGCTGCGATAAGTCCACCAAAGTGGGAAACATCCGCCATCATAATAGCTCAAACTTCCTTTCCAATAGCGACGAATTTTTCATAATCGAGCTCTCGCGGATGAGCAGAGTATCCTGCGATGATGAGTTTTGGTTTGTGCTCAAGTGCCATTTCTCGGAGATTATCATAATCCATAAAATGATTATCGGCAGCACTGGTTTTGTATCGGACGAAATTGTAGACTTTGCTCATGAGTGTTACAGGGCTTCCATGTGTAAGATGTCCTCCATGAGAGAGGTCCATTCAGAGAATCGTATCGCCAGGTTCAAGGACGGCATTGTAAATACAGACATTGGCTGCTGCTCCAGAGAGAGCTTGGACATTGGCATGGTCAGCATGGAAGAGTTTCTTCGCTCGCTCTATCGCGATGGTTTCCATTTCATCCGTGAATTCCTGTCCACCATAGTAGCGTCGTCCTGGGAACCCCTCTGCATATTTATTAACAAAAACACTTCCAAGGGCTTCTTGGACAGCAGGGGAGGTGTAGTTCTCGGAAGCAATGAGCTCCATGCCATCATTTTCTCGGAGGAATTCACCTTCTATCGTTGCAAAAATAGCAGGGTCTGTGATATTGAGGGGGAGATTTTTGAACATAGATGAGGATTAACAGATAAAGATAGGGGAATTGTATACAATTTTCCTAAAATGCGATATTTTTTTGTTGGTTGATTTTATAGGCTTTCAGATACAATGGAGGTATGGTAAGAAATAATAATATTCCGGAGAATTGAATTCCAGAACCCCCTGCTCCAAAAGAAGAAGGGGGTGTTTTGGGTTCTCAAAGGATCGAAAATGAAAATATCCTTAGAAATAAAGCAGAAGTTAGAGAGAGTTCTGCTGCCTCTTTGGATGCATTAAAATCAAAAATTGATCACCAAAAAGACTCTCTCGATACACTTTTTGCCCCAAAAACAAATCACGATACCCCTATTAAGACTAGTAACTGAAAGAGAGAGAGGATGGCTTCGTCATTTACCCCAATACTTACTCGTCGACCAGGAGATGTATGAAAAGGGCCAATTCATGCTGTTTTTGATTCAGCGATTGTTTTTTGATGACTTATTTTGGATGTATGAAAGGATGCGGTAGCAATTATGCTTCATCCTATTGATACAACCAAAGGTACCATTGTCTCCCTCGAAGAAGAGAGTACTGCTAAAATCATTTAAAACATGCTCTGTTCTGTTATTCCCTATACTCGTTCGATAGATGATCGTCTCGTGACCTACCATCTTCCAGATGAATTTCGTCCATTTGTAAAAATAGGAAGTAGCGTCAAGGTCCCCTGGGGGAAAGAAACTATTATTGGCATTGTAGCGAATATGGCAGCAGAGATTCCATACGAAGGGGTTCTGAAATCAGTTGAAGGTCCCCACTGTAGTGTGCCTCTTCTATCCGCGAGTGAGATAGCCCTGATAGTTCAACTATCGAGATATATGTTTGTCAGAATCCATACTATTGCACAGCTATTTTTGCCCCTCGGTATATTTGATGCTCTTGAAGAAAAAAACTTCCTTGAGCTCATACCGCCGTGCAATATTACTACTCAAGGGGCTATTGCAGATTTTATCGTAGCTCCTGATCCTGAAACAATTATCATGCACCTCAAAGAGGTCCTCAAAATAAATCCATGAGCCGTTATTGTGCCTGATGGTATTTCAGTTCAGTGGTGGTATGAACAGTGTGGCATAGAGGGTGCCATTGTAGATATAAACCCCAAATCACTTACTCGGCAAAAGAAAATTTATCTTGATATGTTGTCTGGAATACATAAAAATCTCTTTGGCACACGTCGTACCCTTTTGAAACGAGTGAGTCATTTTAAGGATATATATATTATTCAAGAGAATCTTTCTAGAAATATACTTTTTTGACTCAAAAAAATACCGCTCCGTATTATGCTTGAGAAACTTGCCGAACATGGACATATTATTCATTATATTACTACAACTCCAAGCATTCGTACGCTGACCCACTTTCTTCAGGAGAAAAAATCAATACAATATCTGGAATCAAGTAAATAGATAAAAAGAGAGATAGAGCAAAAGCTAGAGCTATAGAAAGGAATCGTTGGTTCATATAACCTATTAAACTCAGTAAACCCAGTAAACATAATAAACCTATCAGCTTTTATGCACCCCCGTATACGTACTATTGCAAATTTTATCGATAACCTCTCTCCTGTGGGGCGCATGGTGTTAGTTTTGTGAGGCATGGCTCTATTCGTGGTGGGGATTATTTTTACCCTCGGAAGATATACTATTATTGATCATGATTTTTATTCAGCACTTGCAGATAAGCAGCAGATTAGAAATACGGAACTGGCTGTAAACCGTGGAACTATTTTTGGGACACTTGACCCAAGACGGACGTGATATGACCGAGAGATTAATACTATTGTTGCTACTACACTGATAGCCAAGGATCTCAAAATAGATCCATCAGCTCTCTGTAATCTTGATATGCTGGAGACTTTTCTTCTTGATATTACTTATCGTCATCTCTGCGAGAATCGTTCTCAGGTAAGTTGTATTGATAATATTATGAAGTATACCAATACCTATACGATGCCGCCAGATTTTATTTTTTCCAAAGAATCCATTCTCTCTTTTATTGCACCTGTTGTCCGAGAGCAATCTCATAGAATGTATAAAACTCGTATTTCCTTGGCATCATGAGTTTCAGTTCAAGATCTTGATAAGCTTTTGGCACTTCAAAATCCGGGCATAGTGGTTATTGCTGACGGGGTATTTATTGACCCTACTCGATTTGATAAATCTCGTGGAGTCGCAGAAATACTCGATATTCTCCGTATAGACCCCGTTTTGCTTGATGAAGCCCTTAAGCCCCGTCAAAATAGAAATGTAGATATTATTGAGCGCATGGAGCCGGAACTCTCTTATCTTGTCTCTGCCAGGATATCAACAGATACCGCACTTTTCAAACAACAAACCCTTATCACACAAGCTGAACAAGAAAAATTTCTCACAGAAAATACTATTTATAAATGTCTCAAACTCACGGATAATCCAGTGAGACAATATCCTGCAGGTCCATCGATGGCACAAGTAACGTGATTTGTGGACAGAGATGGTATTGGAAGATTGGGAATTGAATGATATTTCCAAGATTTGCTTGCAGGTAAAACTGGGAAAAAAGAAGAACGAAGAGATAGTTTAGGGCGTCCTATTTTTGATGAAGAAGAGGAACAAGAAGTAAAATGAGTAGATCTCTATCTTACTATTGATCCAAATATTCAGAATGCTGTTATGGATGCGCTCAAAGAGTGGATTCGGACCACAGGAGCGAATACGGCTGCAGCTATTGTAATGGATCCAAAGACTTGAGCTATTCGTGCTGTCGGGAGTTATCCTTCCTTTGATCCTGAAAGACCGGGGAATGTCGACACCATCATACCGTATATTCCTTCTGAACATCCTGATCCAGTTTTTCCACTTCTATGAAAAGTACTTTTTGTAGAGTCTCTCACATGAAATGTGAAAAAGATTTATCAGAATAAATTTGTAACATTGCAAGAGATTTCCAAAGAAGATGAGATGCGCACGGCACTTGCGAATCCAGATTGAAAATTTTATATTTATGAAAATCAGGTGGGTCTATTGGCTCATCAAAATATTGCAATCACATCTCCGTATGAGCCGGGGAGTATATTTAAATGAATCACCGCAGCTGTTGGTCTAGATACAGGAGAAATAGAACCTGATATGATGTATCAGGATGCTGGATCAGTCAAGATTGATGAATTCGAAATCAAAAATCTCGTTAATGCAGCTTGTCAATGATATCATAGTTTCAGAAACGCTATCAACTATAGTTGTAATGTGGGTATGATTAATATTATTCAGCGTGTCGGAAAGCCACTTTTCTATGAATATCTCAAACGGTTTTGATTCCTCGATATAACATGAATTACTCTCGACTGAGAGCATACAGGAGCACTTGAGCCGTATGAGAAATGGTCTCGCGCCAAACTCTTCACTATGTCATTCTGACAAGGTATACAGGTTAATCTCGTACAAATGGCCTCTATCTATTCTGCATTTGCCAACGGAGGTATCCTGATGCAACCATATACTGTCCAAAAGAAAGTATACCCTGATGGGGATACAGTTATTACGGAGCCAATTCCTATTAAGCGAGTTATTGGTGAGACAACATCACAAAAAATCACTGCTATGCTTACAGATTCTACGAAACAATGATTTGCGAAAGCGGGTGCTGTGCCTGGATATACATTGGCAGGTAAGACTGGTACTTCCCAGATAGCCAGTAGTAAATGAGGTTTTGAGTTAGGTCAGAATGGACGTACAAATACATCGTATGCGGGATTTGGCCCATCCAAAGATCCACAGTTTGTTATTATAGTTCGTTTTGACCGTCCACGAAGTACGCAGTTTGCGGAACAATCTTCTGCAAAAACATTTAAGGATATAGCCTCATTCCTCCTCGAGTATTATGGTATCCCACCAGAGCGGTAGAAAATTTACGTGTGTAAGTGCTTGGGTGCTTAAGTTTTTTCAGTTTAATTGGTTCTCTTTCTTCTGTTCTATCTCTATCTTTTTATAGGTAGAGCAATTCAGTCAGTGTTTGAGTTGGTTTTTCTCGTGGTGAAATTTCACCAGCAATAAGCTTTTCGTAGGTATCTTTCTGGTAAGCACACTCTGTTTCTATACATTTTCTCGCTTGAGGTCCGTAAGAAGACTCAGCAGAGAGCATAAGGTGGTCTGCCCCAGTACGCATGGATATTTGCATATCACCGATTTCACTTGGTTGTACGCATCCTTCGGGTGTCATCATACTCTCGAGGAACCCCGTTGCACAAATCGATTCGACATCATATTTCTTGCATGCTTCAAAGAAATATACTTGGATATCATGCATATTTTTGATTGCTCTCAGGTCCATCTCTACTCGGAGATCTCCTCGGCCAAACATGGCAAGCTTGATATTGCCTGTCGTGAGTATCTCGTGAACATTATTGACAGCAAATGGTGTTTCAAATTTTGCTCAGAGGTTTCCTGTATATCAATATTCATTACGGACGATGTTCACAAAATCTGCGATATGTTTTGGATTCAAAAAATAGGAAACCATGATATTATCAACAAAATCAAATCAAACAATATCACGCGCAAAATGCAGGCTCTTATGGTCGTGTTCTGTGACACAGTCGATGCCAAGAGGTTTATTGCGGACACAGATTCCTTTCTTTCCTTTGAGAGCGTAAGATTCTTTGCCTCCCCCTATCTCTGTACATTCGATAACTTTGTACATATCGTGAATCTCACGAACAGTGGCTGTCATTTTCCCATCGTCAAAAACAGCGAAGTCACCTATCTCCATAACATTAACAATCTCTGGAAAACACACCTTCAAATGATTTTCTGTACAGAGATGATTCTCGTCTTTTTCACTTGCGTAGGAAATCCCAAATTTTCTTCCTAATTTCACCACCATTTTATCGTGAAGTTCCGGAATAAATTCGTTGATACGAGGTTTTGGTCACTGGAGATCGATGAGTATCTGACAGTATGGATAAATCTCTTTGAGATACTCCGCGAGAGCATGCTTGTTTCATTCTTTTCCAAGATGAGAACAATTCACACGATAAATACCTATCTTATCGAGGATAGTTGGATCTTCTTTTACGGCGGCTACGAGCGTTGGACCATGAGTGGCGACTATAGAGTTTTGAGGAATTTGTTTTTTCTGGTCCTTTTTGAGAAGAGCAGAAGTTTTTTTGAGAAGAGCAGTAGTCTCTTGATAGAGAAGCGTTTGTTGGGGCATAAAAAAACTAGGAATTGCCCCCAGTATAGAAAAACTTTTTAAATCGCAATAAAAAATCTAGTAGATTGCTCGCAGAGTTGAGAGATTGAAAGCATAATCTGTTCGCTTTGAGCCGAGGAGTCCAAGATGGCATCGATGTCCTCCAAGTGTTGTGTCGGCTACCATCAGACTACAGGATTCGAGTTCTGGTAAGATATTTTCTTCTCAGATACAAATGGTGATATGATTTGGTTGAGCGAGATTGGTAAGTGTACGTGTGAAAAGAGTGCGATTTTCGAGTACATCAAGAACGGAAAATATCTGGTCCCCAAGGGTCTCACTATGTTTTTTGAGAAAATGGGAAATGCCAGACATGCAATACACTCATGCTTCAGGAGAACTAATAAAAGCGAGATCACCCGTAGCATTAGAAAAATCTGAAATCATATCATAGAGCCTATCATCATGGAATTCAAAAAAAACATTTTTTGTCTCTATCACAGGTCCAATATATTTTTGTGGTGCAATCTCGATGAGATAATCGACATACATTCTGATGCCTCGTGTCGTAGGGAGTCGCCCAGCAGAATTATATGGTTGATAGATAAGCCCCATTTCTTCGAGTTGTTTCATGTCATTTCTTACCGTTGCTGCTGAAATAGGCATTTGTTCATCTCGAACGAGTGACTTACTTCCTGTCGAGTCACCACTTCGAATATATTCTCGGACAATGAGTCAGAGAATCTGTATTTTGCGGGCATCGATGGAGGATTTGCGACTCATATACTGGATTTGAACATATTATAGTTTTTCTCTTACTATATACAAGTAATCTAGAAAAATATGGAGAAGTAAGCCAATCCCCAAAAACATGAGAGGATGTATCCACAGCATTGCACCAGCTCAAAATAGAACCAGTACATAATGTTTGTGGAATATATGTGTTTTAAAAGGATTACGACGGGGATGATATATCGGAGACGCCAAGAGGTGATCGAGGTCAATCAGGTTGGAGAGTATCATCAATCACAGATCGACAAATGTTACTGGCAAATTTGTTCCATACACGAATATAAGATAGACAAGAATATTTGATACTATGTGCGTCGGTGTGGTCATGAGGATGATGTGTATTCTTGTAAAATCTTCCCCAAGGTTTTGATCGGAAATTTTCCAATGAGATCAAATGAATAAGAGGGAATGCCCCCTATCCTCGAAGTGCTGTGCCTTCTCGCAGTAAAGCAATCAAGCGGCTCCTCAATTAGAAAATAGTTATAAGGAAAAAAAACCGTCAGATGCACCATTGGGGAGGACAAGGAAATTGTAGTGATTTTAGGAGAAGAAGCAATCTAATCTGCTGGTAATACATTTCCGATGGTCTAGTTATTTACGCATAAATATTTTCTCGAGTTTTCATATTCTCTTATTCGAAGGATGTCGATAGGCCGTATGGAGCAATATTCTTCAAGGTAGGGATAATTTACTCATTTCGAAATTAGATACAGATAGCATGCCTTGACGATATGACATGAGCTGATCCTTGATCCATAATATTACGGATTTTGGATATTCATCGTGATTTTGATAAAAAATTATGGAAGGTTTTTTTGGGTCAATTGGACGTACTATTTTGGCATCTCTCACTTTTTGTAGATCAGAAATAGTGATTCAATATTTTCGCATATCCTCCACTGATATATTTACTATTCCGGACCAAAGATCGTCCGGCAGGTCACTGAGAGTGTACTCTCTTCTGCAGGCTATACCAACTTTAGTCATGAGTGCCTCAACTTCTGGTCATTTGATATTAAGAAGAGCTCTGAGAATCAATCCAGTTCATTCTACATCGAGTGATGTGAAGTGCTCCTCAAGATTTTCTTCTGTTTCGGGTTTTATATCTCATGAATTATGAAAATTCTGTATTCTCTGGGCGTCGAATAAGAGAGAGTCAATTATTATCTTAATTCATGCAATAATCTGATCTGAATTTGGGGTTCGATTGGATAGTTCAATTGCTTCCTTGAAGAGTATAGTTTCGGGTGACTTACTATCTAGAGCTCAATCCCTTATGTATGCATCCAAAGATTGTCGACACTCCATCACATATGATCATCTATCGAAACCTGGTCATGTCATATCTGAAAAATCTCCATCAGTAACATCGTCCAAGATTCTACATGCTGCATAGATAAGTGGGAGGATTTTGTGTGAACCACTCACTGTACTTGGATGTCTGAAAATAAAAGGCAAGAGATATCTCATACCAAAGATATATGGTCAGTACTTCTTGGGATTTCTGCGTTTAAGTCATCGGAAATAACAGTTCATTATTTCATAAGGATTTTGCTGTCATTTGAGGCTTTCGTATTGGAAATTACTTTGGCTAGTTGACTCAATAGATATCATATTTAATGTACTGTATAATTTTCTGTAAAAAGTCAATACTATTCTCAATAGCCCTAGATAACTATAGCGGCGGTGATGCAAGTCAAGGATTACCACTCAATTCTCGGTAGTCACTGTGTAGCAATTCCGGTATGATTTGGTTGGGTAGTGATGATAGTGTTTGTCTTTGCGAAGATCTTAAGGAGTGCCCTGATATGTGCTTCATCAAGCTCGGAGAGGACATCATCGAGGAGGAAGAATGGGATTTTCCCAGAGATGCTCTGGATATACATGCCTACTTTTTTGATAAATGAGAGAAGAAGGGTTTTGTTTTCTCCTCGTGAAAGAGTATATCTCGCTGGCTTCCATTCATCCTGAATGAAGACACTAAATTCTATATCATCCAGTTGTGGTCCAACCGTTGTTTTCCCGACAACCACATCTCTATCTTCATATTCTTTGAGAAGATTTAAAAATGATTCTACAGTGATTTCTTGCAGAGGATGACGTTCGATAAGTGAGACCCGTGTTGGACCAGGAAGATGAAGTGATTCATCCGTGAGATTGGAGATCCAATCAAACATTTTTCGTCTTTGAATGATGAGAGGTACGGCATTTTGAGCGAGGAGAGTATTCCAAGAGGTGAGCTCTCTTCTATGCAGGATACCTTCTTGTATGTCTTGAATAACTTTATTCCTCTGTGAAATAGCAGTGCGATAATTTTTCAAAATATGCCCATACCCCATATCTGCTGATGCGAGCATATCATCGAGAAATCCTCTCCTCTCACCTGGTTCACCAGAGATAACGCGGAGATGGTCACTCTGTATCCAGAGGGCACACGAGGGGAGTGAGGCATTGTATTTTGGACGGGTTGTACTCTGATCTCGATAATACCATTTTGGACTTTTTGAAATACCATCATACACCACCGAGTGAGGCTCTTCGTCTTGTAGTCGTATAGACCAATCTGTCATCCCAAAGGTAGTCTTTTCTGACCAGTTTGTGTGGTGAGGATTTTCCGCATTGAGTGCTATCATCATCGCTTCACAAAAAGTCGACTTCCCAGCGCCATTTTCCCCAACGAGCATTTGAATACCATCTCATACAGTAAAACTCTTTTCTGAATGATTTTTAAAATGATAAAGTGAAATCTGCACGGAGGAGATGTTATATCTTGAGAGGCATGATAATATGTCTGAATTCCTCTTCTTCGGTATTGTGGTTTGCTCCATGGAGGAGAATAGGGGAGAGACTGGTTTCAAATCCGATTCGCACTTCTTCTTGTGGAATGACTTGCAGTGCCTCAATAAAATAGTTTGCATTGAGTCCTACTTGCTCAGTACCCTGGACTTCAGCACCGATTTCTATTTCACTATTTCCGATTTCTGTATCTCCACTTTCCAGTTGTATCATTCCAGACTTATCGAGGGTCATTTTGACATTAAAATTATTCTCACGAGCAATCAGACTCACTTGTCTCAGACCTCGGATGAGCTTCTCTCTGTCTACGAGAGCATGGATACTGGTATTTTTTGGGAAGAAATTTGCATAGTCTGGGAAGTGTCCATTGAGGAGACGAGAGTAAATCTTGATATTCTCATAGACGACGAGTATTTGATTATCAGCAAAGAAAATATCAATATGTGTGTCATCAGGGAGTGTCTTCGCTATTTCGTTGGCACTTCGAGTTGGGAGAATAATGGAAACTTTTTTATCAATAGAAGTTGAGGTAGTGTAGCGATATTCAGACAATCGAAAACTATCTGTGGAAGCAAAAGTGATATATTCAGGGTAGACTTGGATACAGACTCCAGCGAGCGTAGGGCGGATATTACCACTGGCGCAAGAGAAAAGTGTCTTACTAAAAGCTCGCTTCATAATATCAGACGAAAGCCCACAACGAGTATCTTGACGAACAAGAGGAATCATCGGAAATTCTTCTGCACTCAATCCTTTGTGTCGAGTCTTATTTTTATGGGCGATAAACTGGAGCGTATTACCAGTATCAGTTTTTATGGTGAGCTGTGTTGGCTCGAGGAGGTTGAGATATGAGGCGATAAATCGGTGGGAGACCGTGATGTCACCTGGTTCCATCACTTTGAGATCATCGGTAATAGTATACTCGATAGCCATCTCGAGATTATTGGCAATCACGACCATTTTTTCATTCGTTACTTTGAGGAGGACATTTTCGAGAATTGGCGTTGTAGGTGAGTTGACGACAGCGTGAGAGACTGTTTTGATAGCTTCAAAGAGTCTGTCGGAAGGGAGTTCGATATGCATAGTAAAAGTTTAATGGGTTCGAAGGAAAGGGATTTAGTGTTTAAGTGCTTAAGAGATTTAGAGTAGGGAAAGGAGTAATTTGGTTTATTACTTTTATTGATTATCAAAAAATAAATAATTCCTTTCTCTATCTTCTGCTATGGCTCTGTCTTTTATTCGTTCTAATTCGCAAAACTCTGGTGCCGCGAGAGAGACTCGAACTCTCACACCCGCAAAGGCAATGGATTTTGAGTCCATCGTGTCTACCATTCCACCATCGCGGCACGTTTCTTTTGGTGCCCACTAGGATATACATAATCTCCGATTTCGCAACTAAAATGAGGACTTTTTGCATCTACTGCAGGGATGCAATTTGTGCCCTATAGGTTTTTTGTCACTCATACTCATTTTTTAGATCTTGGCCAGTGTATTTCTGAAAATAGATATCTTCATTTTTTCCAATATTTTTTATTACAAAAACAGAAATGTCTTCATTTTTTCACTCTTTTCGACTCGCCATATATTTGCCAATACAGTTCTGTAATTTGGGACTATAAAAGAGCTCCATATCCACAATCCAAACATTTTCCCCCATTTCTTCAGCAGTTGTTTGAGCTTCTTCACGAAAAGATGTTTCCCTACTTTGACAATCAGGAATGGTTGCCACAGGAACGGGAATTTTTACCGGACTTTTGGTGCAGGAGACCAGAAAAATCAGCGATGCTATGACAAGAATTTTCTTCATAGGAAAAAGAGATATCCCCATTCTATAGTATTTTTATAAAAACAAAGTTTTTTATTACATCTTTTTATCAAGAAAACAAAAACCCCTCACAAAGTGCGTGAGGAGGGATGTATATGAAAAATTCTAGAGATACGGATTCGTGAGCTCAATAAGTTGCTCAACACTATGAACCCCTGAGACTTGTTTGACGATCTGACCATCCTTGAAGACGATCAAAGCAGGAATACCCATAATACGAAACCGCTGAGCGAGATCCATATTTTGGTCGACATTGACTTTAGCCACCTTCACTTTACCAGCTGATTCGAGAGCAAATTGAGCGAGGTTTGGGAGCATCATGCGGCAAGGCCCGCACCATTCAGCCCAGAAATCGACGAGAGTGACACCAGAAGCAATTGTTTGCTCAAAATTCTGGTGATTGAGATCTAAAACATTTTCCATAAATAAAAAATTAAAAAATAAGAAACTTAAGAGATATTATAACAATTTCGCCTTCACAGTAAAGAAGGTTTTTAAAGTGATGAGATGAAGCAATATTACTATTCCCAATAAGATATAATGACCTACCGAGAATTTATCCACGAGACCAAATCGTATAATACCTGTGTGGATAAAGAAAAATCCGAGCACAACACCTGCTACTCCAGGGCAGACGAGAGCAAAAGCATTCAGACTTTTCTCTTTTCCATGGAGATATGCCTTGAAATATCCGTTATGTTTCATAATAGCGTACCCGATAATACCAAAGAGGATCTGCAGAGCAATAAATATGGAGAGCACAATCAGAAATGAGATATCTGGCAGACTCATCTCAAAGACACGAGTCATGCCGAGCATATACCGTACGAGTGTTACACCAATGAGCGTAAAGATAGGGATAGGCACCCAAATGCTTGAACTCGATTCAAATGCGAGGCCATCACGCATGATAGCTTGCATACCCCATACCATATGGAGGACAAGGAAAAATATTCCTACCACCAAGAAGAACAGAGAAAATATGAGAGAAACACCTGCTGTCAGATAGGTCATAGACATGGTGACTGGTGCCGCGAGTCCTACTGCTACCATTAGAAATGTGAGACTCGCTTTGAGTTGCCCGAGTTTATTATTTTTCTCAAAATCAAATCCGCCTGACATACTTCGTACGAGGAAAGGGAGGTAGGTCGTGATAGCAAATATGCCGACCGCTACAAACCCGACAATAGCCCATGGAAAGATATATTCGACGACACTCCAGAGTCCAGGAGTGAAGACGCCGAGGAGTACCAGGAGGACATTGAGCATGATGGCGAGCACGAGAGGGAATCCTAGCAGGTCAACTTCATCATTGGTTGTTTTGATATGTGTGTATCCGTCAGTTCTTTTGAAAGTGATATATTTGCGGATATTCCATACCACGAGTCGCAGATGGAGTTGACCAAAATAGGCAACACCCAAGAGGACAATCCCAATAAGAATTTTTGTAAGCGTGTTATCTCATTGAAAATAGACCATCAGGGTATCAAAGGTTGCCATGGGTGTATCATGTTTCGTGAGAAACTGGAGATACATAAAAAATGTCACTGCGAGACCTCCAGCCCCGAGAGCAGAGAGGAAATATTTTGGCCCATATTCGACTTTATTTTGCATAGAATAAAAAAGTTAATATAATAAAGTAGGTTTATTATATTCATCTAGTTTCTTTTTGCAACTAATTTTATGAAAAAAGAATGTAACATAGCAGAAGTGCTCAATTTCATCAACAAAAAATGGATTATGGTTATCCTGAAAACTATGCAAGATGGCCAGGATACTTTCACGGGTATCAAGCAGGAGATAGGGGAGATCAATCAAAAAATCCTCTCCGCTCGTCTCACTGAGCTTGAAGCCGTCGGATTTATCTCTCGAGAAATTATCCAAGAAAAACCCATCAAAATCCGCTACACGCTCACCAAAAAATGAGTATCTTTTTGTGAACATATCTGTGGACTCCTCACTTGGCAGGAGAAGTGGGAGGGGAAATAAAAAACACCCCGTAGGGTGTTAATAAATATACTTTAGTCTAGATCTCTCCATATAGGGTCTTCATGACGGTGAAGACGAGCCCTACCCCCTCTTCTTGTTTCATCTAGAGAGATAAATGGTCTTTGTCTTCCGGGAGATATATCTCACTGGGGTAACATAGCTAGTACCTTTGAGGGCGTTGCTCATGTTACTTCGTTAACAGGGGAGAGCCGTGGTGATGAGATAATAACTCATCTCTCTAATCTTGGTGTTCTGCGAGGAGGTATGGACATAATAATGGTATTATACCATTAAAATATGTATGTCAAATACAAGTTACTTTGGAAAAAGTAGCAAGAAATAAAAGAGGTGTATTTCTTATTGGAGAATAAGGATAACATGCTATACTCTTTTGTTATCTTCTCATTTTCTAACTCTCCTTTTATGAAGTTCCTGATTGCTCTCCTCCTCTCAGCACTTGCTGTGCTTGTCGCTGCTTATCTCGTACCAGGTGTACGAATTGATGGATTCACTACAGCGCTGATAGTCGCCATTGTGGTTGGTCTCCTCAATGCTACAGTGGGGCTTGTTTTAAAACTCCTCACAGCACCACTCAATTGGCTCACGCTCTGACTCGTTGCTTTTGTGATCAATGTATTGATTGTGCGCATTACAGATAGTTTTATTCTGGGCTTTGCAACCAATGGATTCTGGGCTGCCGCTGTCTTTGCCCTTGCTCTCGCCATTATTCAGTCATTTATTGGAATACAGGAGAGCAAGAAGGAAAATAACTGGCTCCTTGATTGGTAAGAAAAGTTATCTTATTCATTTATCCTCCAGCCGTACGACATGCTCGCCAAAAAAGACAGATATTTATCAGCAATCTCGACTATTATTTTTGCTGCAGTTTTTAGATTATCATTTCATATGGTCTCACAATCATTTTTATCATTGTGAGCAACTCGCCTATCAGCATAAATACAAATTTTTTGAATATTTTCATTTTCTTCTATTCTCATAATATCTTCTCTTACGGAAAAAGTGTTATCGAAAAAACCATACTCTTCTAATTTTAATAATACTGTAATCAGGCTATAAGGTCTATCTTTGTGATTATCAGTGAGTCTTCTTATTAGTATAGCCTCAGGATGCCATAGACAATCTTCAAGTATCCAATATTCATCTTGTGTAATATTAAAACCTTCAATCAATTTATCACGATGAGTCCTAAAGAATTTATTTTGTAGTGCCTCTAAGGAATTTGCAATAGAACAAAGTAATTGAATATCTCTGATTAAATTTTGCATATCTTTCCTGACGGATGTAATTTTTTGTTGATCAATTACTCTACTATCGTGCATATATAATAAGGGCAGTCAAAAACTTCGTTTTTCGAAATCTATAACCCTAATATCCTTAACAGGATATATTTTTGAAATATTAAAAATATCCAATTTATTTTCATTTCATTGCAAATCTAACTTTCCAGAACTTATTGAACACCAATGATTATTAGAATACCCCGAATCTTTTCTGTACAAATTGAAGTTGAAAGTAAGATGGTCATATTTCTGACCAAATTTAATGAAATCTTCAAACTGTTTTACTGAAGATATTTTTTCAAATTTCCTCAACTCCTTTGTTATGATTTTTTCATTTTTCTCCATAATTTAACTAGCCCTCCAGCATTGATATACTCATATAAATCATATAATCGCAAGTCATCCAAGACCTCCTGTGCTGTTTCCAGTTACGGTTTGTGCTGATAGTGTCATTAATGTCAGAAGCGTATAATACAGACAGAAAATTGATACCCAAATTCATTCTTTTTTCTTAAACATCTTATATGTAAGAAACAAATATATAACTAAAGGGGTTAGGAAGACGAGTCAGGCATACGCTCAGGAAGCTAAAAACAAAAATCAATATATTGCTAAGTTTAAGACTCAAAGGATAGCAAAGAATATTGACCATTTTTCTATTCTTTTTCTATTTGCTTGTATTTTTTCAGTTGTTCTATGAGTTCATTTGATGAGCTCTAGATTTTTTTTATTAGCTTTCCTTACTTCTTCTTCCCCGACCCCTTCTCTCAGTAATTCATCAGAAGCAATTTTAATTTCTTTATCTGAATATTTTTCAGGTGATTTGACTATTAAAATTAAGTCATGTATTTTTCGTTCTTGTAATCTTTTTTCCTCTTTTGACTTTATATGGTTTATTTTCTTCGGTTCTTTTTTCTCATGTAATTCTAAAAACTCTCAACAGAATCTACATTTTACAGCAGAGTCTTGAATGCTTTCACTACAAAATGGACATTTTTTCATAGTTCTTTGATAAGAAAATAAAACTATATCTTCTGCAACCCAATCCTTCCTTTCTCATTATCGACTTGGTAAACGCGGACTTTTACGACATCGCCTACGCGGACGACATCCTCCACGCGTTCTACCCGTTTATCAGAGAGTTTGCTGATATGGATCATACCAGACTTTCCTCAACCGATATTGACGATAGCACCGACGCCTTCGAGGATCTTCACGACATCACCTTCGAATTCTTGACCGACCTCGATATCACGGACGATATTTTCAATCGCTCGTTTTGCACCTTCACCACCTTCTTTACTGAGACCTGTGATGACGACCATTCCATCATCTTCGATAGAGATCTCAACACCGAAATCTTTTTGCATAGCTTGGATAGTTTCTCCACCTTTACCGATGACCATACCAATCTTCTCAGGATCTATCTTCATAGAGATAAGTGCTGGAGCGAGAGGAGAGACTTCTGGGCGAGGTGCTTCGATAGAGGCGAGCATTCATTGCATAATAACTTCACGACTTTTCTTTGCTTGAGTAAATACTTCTTTCACGATAGCGAGTGTGAGTCCTTCAATCTTTGTATCCATCTGGAGAGCTGTGATACCTGCACGAGTTCCTGCGACTTTGAAATCGAGGTCTCCGAGGAAATCTTCTTGAGCTTGAATATCTGAGAGAATGACATATTTACCTGTTGCGTCATCAAATATCATACCCATAGCGATACCAGCAACAGGCGCTGAGATGGGGACACCAGCATCCATGAGGGCGAGTGTCGATCCGCAGACAGAACCCATTGAACTCGAACCATTACAGGTGTGAACTTCTGAGACGACACGGACGGTGTAACCAAATTGTTCTTGAGATGGGAGGACCGGTACGAGTGCTTTTTCAGCGAGGTTTCCATGACCGACTTCACGACGACCGACTCCTCGCATCATACGGACTTCTCCGACTGAGTAAGGAGGGAAATTGTAATGATGCATATAGCGGCGTTCTATCTCAGGATACATACCTTCGACGAGCTCGTTATCGAGTGGTCCACCGAGTGTTGCAATAGAGAGGACAGAAGTGACACCTCGTCGGAAATGACCAGAACCGTGGGTTCGTGGGAGAATTCCAACTTCACAATTGATAGGGCGGACTTCATCAGCCGCACGACCGTCGAGACGACGACCTGATTCGATGACATTTTTTCGCATGATTTTTTTCACATACTTGTAGACTGATTCTTCGATTTCTTTTCCGTTCAATTCCTCAGTATCTTCTGTATAACCAAGAGCCGTTTTGACTTCTGCCTCGAGCTCCTCGAGCTTGTGATGAAAATCAATCTTGCCTGTGTCATAGAGTGCTTCAATCTTCTCAGGGGAGAGGACTGCAAAGACTTTTTCTTCGAGACCAGCGATGCCTGCCTTCGTTGCAAGGTCAATTTTTGTGATAGGGTATTTCGCATTCACGAGAGCGACGAAATCTTTCTGAGCTGCTCCGAGTTCAGCGAGTACCTTTTGAGCGTATTCAAATCCTCGCACCACCATATCTTCACTCGCCTCTTTTCCACCCATTTCTACCATGGTAATCATGCCTTCAGTACCAGCGACGACGAGCTCATAGAGAGCGCTATTCACTTCTTCAAAGGTTGGATCAAAGATGATACCACCGTCAGCCATTACAGCGATGCGGACTCCAGAAACGGGTCCTTCAAACTGATGAACACCTGCAAGCTGCAAAGCAATACTTGCACCGAGGATACCCCAGACACCGAAGTCTTGTTTCCCGGTTGCAGAATAAATCGTTGGGATAATCTGGACTTCATTGGTCGTTCCTTTTGGGAACATCGGACGGATAGGTCGGTCAATGAGACGAGAGGTGAGAATAGCTGTCGTACTTGGTCGTGATTCACGCTTATTAAAACGTCCACCACCGATATGACCGGTAGAATAATAACGCTCTTGATAATCCACAGAAAGAGGGAACCAGTCAGCGCCAGGTTTACCAGACTTGGTAACACCCGCAGTGACGAGGAGGAGATGTCCTGCTTCATCAGCGATAGTGACAGCACCATCAGTGAGGAGGGCAAATTTGCCTGTTTCAAAAGTATAGGTCTTACCAGCAATAGTATAAGACTTGGTCACAGGAGTGACGTTCGCGATATCGCGATCACGGAGGCCTGAAATCATAAAAGGGTGGATAGGAGATAATTCAGAAGAGTGCATAGTGCATAGAAAAAGTGCATAGGGTGGATTATAAAAATTCACTTCTGACTATAATTATGTTGTGATCTTCTGTTGTCTCAGAGGAAGAGTCTAGACTTACCGCATCACTGAATGAAAAAACAATCCATTCTATGCACTATGCACTTTTTTCTGTGCACTTCACGCAGTGATAAGGCAAATCCAGAGATACTTCTCTATGAAACGGTGGAATTATACGGAAATATTTGCAAAAAGAAAGAAAGTTTGGTATATTTTTTTGTATGAATGATGAACTTCTCAAAATACTTCTCCGTGTTAATGCAGATATTACGCTCTCTGATGAGCTTAAGATAGACCTCACAAAACGATTGGAGAACTGTGCTACAGAGCAGGATTTTCTTGTATTGAAATCGTCTCTTGAAGCCTATTGGAAATCAGTCGATCCTATCATCAAAAGTGCACTGGCTCGCAAATCGCCACAAGAACTCGCTCATATAGAACAGTCTCTTTCTCAGATGATTCTCGGAACTCACAAAATTGTTGAAAAATCTGTCCGAGAGAAAGAATCCAAAGAGTCTGAATCTATTATTTCCTTTCTCTAATTATATGTCTGAGAATACTCCCGATAAACTGCCTCAGAATCCCACACCAGAGCTGGAGAAAAAACCAAATGGTTTTCAGCGATTGATGAGTTCGATAGGAAATGGTATGGAAAGTGTCGGTAAGTGACTGTATACTGCTGTTAAAGAAGTTGCCAAAATACCCGTAGTTCTGGTAAAAGGGGCTGACTCTATTGTTTCCCATATCCCGATTGCTGGAGAGGTTTATTGAGCTGGGAAAGAAATTGTAAAAGGCGTTTGGTGAGTTACCGAAGAATTGCCAGTTCTTGGGTCTGTATTTCAATGATTAAGAGAATGAGCAACGAAAGTGGCAGGTGAAATAGGTTTCAAAACTGAAGAAATGTGAAGCATTTCTGAACTCCAAGAATGATTACAAAGAAAGCCGCAGGATCTTCAGGATATGCTCGATAATTCCTCGACAATACCTGTGGCGAAAAAAGAAATTTTGCAGAATATGATTGAGATAATTAAGGTAAAAGGGGAAACAGTTTCTACAGAAGATTTTGATGCATTTAAAAAAATGTTTGACGATGCGCAGGGAAAACAAGAATATTCTGGTTCTTTGGTGGCGTGAGGGCTTGCAGAAACGTGTTGGAATATTCCAGGAGAGAAATTCTCACACTGGACAGATGAGCTTGGGCAAAGACAGGCATCTAGCTTTTCTTCTCATCCTCTCTCTGATGAGGAATACAAGAATTTAATTGTTTCTGGTGATTCTCGTAACTCAAATTTTCCAGCACCACCGTATGAAAATCTGTCTGATAGACAAAAAAGGTTTTTAGATACCTGTAAGACACAGATATGTCCTGACGGATCTCCAACAAATGAACAGAAGGAGCTCATAGGTGCTATGGCATATGTTAGCGAGGCGTTTAGTGATAAACAAGGAAATGCTCTTTCTCTCATGAATTCACGTATGCAATCTGTACAAAGTATATATGGACATATGATGCCAGAAAACTTTAAGAAGACGTTTAATACAGCTCTTGTTCAAGGGCAAAAGATGGACGCATCTACAAAAAGAACTTGACATGGATAATAAGTGGTGAAAAATTGCGTTTGATTCCAGAACTTATATTAAAATATTTGACAGTATATAAAATATAGTGCATAATAAATGCATGAAGAAATTATATTCTTTTTGTGTTATACTCGTTATGAGTCTTTTGAGTCCCTCTCTTTTTGCGGAAGAATGGCTGGATGTTGCTGAGGATTTACAAAAACATATTGTCACAGAAGTCACTATTTCTCCAGAAGACCAAAAACATATTGATATCAATCTTGCTTGGGCTCATCAGTGCTATAATAGAGAGCTTGATTGTCCTGTGGATGCCGAAAAGCAGTCCATCGAAGAAAGCATGCAGCAGCTGGAAGCTCTCTGGAAAAAATATCAAAAATTGAATATAAAAAGCCCTATTCTCGAATATATCGTAAGTAAGGCTGAAATACTTCGAACGATGGTGGAAGAAGAGGTGCCACCTATGTGACCTGTTGTTATAGATGTTCTCTTGCGGGTTTATTATCAGGATGCACTTCAGACCTATGAGACTATTTATGAAAAAGAAGTACTCGAGGAAACAAGAAAGCATGAAAATGCTCTCCAATATCTCCCAGAAGGCGTGATGATCCCGAGTGTTCCAAAATCAAAAACCAACCAAGCTATCGTGATTGATATTAGTGATCAGCGTCTTTTTGCCTTCGAGGACGAAATGCTTATTTACACCAATCCTATCACTTCGGGTAAAAATTGATATGCGACGGTACGATGAGATTTTTCCGTGATGAGCAAGCAGAGAAATAGGCTCTTACGATCTCCATTTAAAAATCAACACTACAGTCTCCATGTGGATTATTGGATTCAGTTTTACCCAAAATATGGAATCCATGATGCCTGTAATTCAAAGAGTTGTTGGAGAAAAGAATTCGGATGACCTGATTACACTTCTCGAGGAAGTCACGGATGTGTGAATAGTCCCTACGAGGCCGTTAAATGGCTCTATGATTGGAGTCTAGAGGGAACAGCAGTCAGAGTTCAAAAGTAAACAGTTTATTGTACGACAATTTCTTCTAGTTTCTCACGAGCAGAATCAA
Organism: uncultured Candidatus Peribacteria bacterium; assembly: GCA_964521495.1. Lineage (GTDB taxonomy): Bacteria > Patescibacteriota > Gracilibacteria > BD1-5 > JAGOOR01 > JAGOOR01. Next base: position 60,361 of record CAZFTF010000004.1, read on the forward strand.
AGATGTCATCGAGTTTCTCTTTTTCTTCTTTTGTAAATTTTGATAATACCCAATCAGTTGCATCCATATGAGGATGGCGGTCGATTCCTATCTTGATACGTTTGATATCCTGTGTTCAAAGTGTGGTGATAATGGAACCAATACCGTTGTGTCCTCCTTGGCTGCCAGTAGAGCGATAGCGTATTTTCCCAAAGACCATATCAAGGTCATCAGAGATGATGATGATATTTTCTGTCGGAATTTTATAAAAATGCGCGCACGCTTGGACACTTTGTCCTGAGAGATTCATATAGGTCAGCGGTTTCAAGAGAATCACCTTATTTCATCCAAACATCCCCGAAGTGTAAACTCATTTATATCACGCTTGCCAATCATCTTTGATTCAGAGAGTTGTCTTCAGGACATCCAAAAAAAGAAACCCGACATTGTGACGAGTTTCCCGATATTTGTCTCATGGATTTCCGAGTCAGACGATGAGATACATGAGGTCTGATATTAGAGATTTTCTGTCCAAACCCCTACACCATTTGGACTATTACCAGATTTTTGACTCTTATTGGAGAATCGTGGCAAATCTCCAGCAGGAGAACCACTATCAAAGCTATCAAATTCTGAAGTACCGCTTCCTTCACTTGCAACAGAAAAACAGGATTCATCCGTCTTGCCAAATATTCGATCAGCGACACACCGCATGGTTTGGAAAATAACTCCGGGTTTAAATTTTTGTCCGACAGTTTCAAATCCAACCGCTGCAGAAACAGCAGGAGTAATCAAAATAACGACAAACATTACCAGGAGCCCAATCGCTGAATAGCGTATCATATTGATAGCGGGGCTGACTTTGTGCTCATCACCACCTGAGATGACGAGAAGGAAGCCTCACCAGAGGACAAAGATGACAGTAAGAAGGATGGCGATAAGGAGAAGGATAGCAATACCGACGGTCATAAGCTCCTCGAGAGTATAAATCTGTTGAGAAGAATCAGCAAATCATGCTGTTTGAGCGTAGACTATTGAGGTGAACATGGTTCAACAAGGTTTAAGAAAAGTTTTTTATTCTGCTTAATTCCAATTACTCGAACGAGCGACTGGAGAGCGCGAATAGTCTTGCCACTACGACCAATAACACGCTTCATATCATCCGTGTGAACGGTGAGCTGGTAGCGTGTAGCGTCCTCATCCTCTCGTACCTCGAGAGATACGGATTCAGGCTGAGAGACAATGCGAGAGATACAAAAACGGATAAAATTTTCTGCCATAAAAATGAGTATTACACTCTATGCTTTCAGATCCTCAACTATCACTATATTACACTGAGAGAGCGTTCTTCTTGAGAAGTTTTGCAAAAGATTCAGACATTTGAGCACCATGAGAAACCCTCTCACGGACGCTGTCCATATTGAGTTCATATTTTTTTGAGCGAGGATCATACCATCCGATAACCTCGATTTCGCCGCATTTAGCTGGCTTTGTGTGTTCTGTGACGACGATGCGGTAGTGAGGTGATCTCTTTCGACCTGCTCGTGAAAAACGAATCATTAACATAAGGAATAATTGAAAAATACCCAAGTATTCTATAGAATTTCAGGTAAATGCAAGTTTTTTGTGTGTTTTTCTTCACAAATTACATATTTTGCTTATTATGGGACTAAATTCCTTAATAATACAGCATTATGTCCATCGAAAAAAGCCGCATTTCCTGGGATCAGTATTTTATGGGTCTTGCACTCCTTTCTGCCCAGAGAAGCAAAGATGCTCGCACCAAGATAGGGGCGTGTGTTATTGACGCTCATAATCGTATTATTGGTATCGGATACAATGGTTTTCCTCGCGGATGTCCAGATGACGAATTCCCAAATGCTGGGAGATTTGATGAGGCAGGAAATGCACTTCCACTTCAAGAGACTAAACTAGCGTATGTCGTCCATGCAGAAGCCAATGCTATTCTCAATTCTATGGGCCGTGATATGCAATGAGCGACGCTCTACTGTGCGATGCCTCCATGCCATGAATGTGCGAAGCTGATAATCCAAGTAGGCATCAAGCGAGTTGTTTATCTCTCAAGTCCTACCTATGAACAAAAAGATAGTTTTATTATTTCAAAAAGGATGTTTCAGGTGGCAGGTGTTATCTGTGAGGCCTATAGCGGTTCAACAGAAGAAATTCATCTTACTTTTGAAGATCAAAATGATGCGTATGCCAATAAAGATTCGTGATGTAATTGTTGTTAGTTTTTATGAAAGTTCTTCTTCAACGCGTTTCTTGCGCTTCTGTCACTGTAGATAACAAAATAGTTGGGAGTATATGAAATGGATTTGTGATATTTCTTGGGATTACTCATAATGATAATGAACAAGATGTTCCAGCACTTGCTGAAAAAATAGCCAAGATTCGTCTTTTCCCTGATGCTAATTATCCAGCGGAAGGTTCAAAAGCTATCAATTGTTCAATTCGGGACATTGATGGGCAAATATTATTGATTAGCCAGTTCACACTGTATGCTGATACAAGTGCGGGGAATCGTCCAAGTTTTACGGATGCTGCAAAACCAGAAATGGCAGAGAAATTGTATGAATTAATGAAGTTCGAACTGCAAAAAATCACAGAAAAACCGGTTCAATCAGGTCTCTTCGGAGCTCATATGCATGTGGAACTGATTAATGATGGACCGGTGACAGTTATGATTATCGAGGAGTTTGTTTTTTCGTGTGACATCACCACCATAGAGGTATCCTGTGACATCTTTTCGATACGCATTGATGGTCTCACGAGCGATGACTTTTGCTCCGATAGCTGCTTGAATTGGGATAGAGAAGAGCTGCTTCGGGATAGCTTTTTTGAGTTTTTCACAAAGTTCTTGTCCGACATAAAACGCCTTGCTTCTGTGGGTAATCGTGGAGAAAGCTCAGATTCGCTCATTATTGACGAGGATGTCGATTTTTACGAGATCATCACGTTTGTAATTCAATTGTTCATAGCTCATGCTCGCATATCCAGAGGAGCGAGATTTCAAATCATCATAAAAATCTGTGATAATTTCTGCCATCGGGATTTCATAGGTGATAATTGAGCGAGTTTCATCGATATAGGTCTGATTTTTGTAGATTCCACGGTGTTCTTGGGCAAGCTTCATCATTTCTCCGATCATATCACTACGAGAGATGATTTCGAGCTTCACAATCGGTTCTTCTATCCAGTCATAGGTACCTGGTTCTGGGAGGCGTTCAGGGTTTTTGATCCAGAGACGAGTAAAGGTTCTATCACCAACTTGCTCGACTTGTAGGGGGGTATTTTTGAAATCATGGCTGTGGTCACCCGGCATCATCACTTGGTAGGTCACTTGTGGAGAAGTCAGGATGACATCGAGGTCAAATTCCCGATCCAGTCTTTCTTTCACGATTTCCATATGGAGAAGTCCGAGAAACCCACAACGGAAGCCATGTCCGAGGGCAGGGGAGACCTCGTGTTCATTCGTGAGAGAGCTATCACTCATCTTGAGTTTTTCGATATCAGTTTTGAGCTGATTGTAGTCCTCAGTATCGACTGGGTAGACACCAGCGAAGACGTAGGGAACGACTTTTTGAAATCCAGGAATGGGATGTTTGTATTCTTCTGCACCCGCAAAAATAGTATCTCCAACACGTGCTTCCTGCAAAGTCTTGATACCAGTCACGATATAGCCGATTTCGCCTGATTTGAGAGAGGCAAGTGGTTTGTATTCTGGTTGGAAACACCCGACCTCGAGAATATCAACGATAGTATTGGTGCTCATCAGAGTGATTTTATCACCTCGTTTTATTTCACCAGAAAAAAGTTTAATATAAATCACAACCCCTCGATATGAGTCATACTGCGAGTCAAAAATCAGTCCGAGTTTCACAGAATCTGGGATTTTCCCAGGGGCATTATTTGGTATGATTTTCCCTTCTGACGCGACTGAGCGAGGCTCTGGAATTCGTGCCACGATAGCATCGAGGACGTCTTCGACATTGGTCCCGACTTTCGCTGAAACACAGATAATATCTTCATCTCGGCATCCAATAAGTGAGATAACTTCTCGCTTCGTTCGTTCGATGTCAGCAGAAGGGAGGTCTATTTTATTCAAAACAGGAATAATCACGAGATCGTGCTCAATCGCCATATACAGGTTGGAGAGCGTTTGTGCTTCAATTCCTTGTGTTGCATCGACGACGAGAATCACTCATTCCACAGAAGCGAGACTACGAGAGACTTCATACTGAAAATCTACATGTCAAGGCGTATCGATGAGGTTGAGTTCATATCATTTCCATGCCATTCTGACAGGAGTGAGTTTGATAGTAATACCTCGCTCTTGCTCTATATCCATTGTGTCGAGCATCTGAGCATTTTTCATCTCTCGTTTTTCTTTGGTTCCAGTGAGTTCGAGCATCCTATCGGCCAAGGTGGATTTACCATGGTCAATATGAGCGATGATGCCGAAATTACGTATTTGCATGCGGTGTATGATAAGAAAAAGCGAAAATTTGCAAGCAAAGTACTCAGAAGCATTTAGTATACTAAAAAACACCATAAAATACTTGATTTCCTGAGAAATATCTGATAGACTGAATCTATGAAAAAACTGTTCCTCATCTTTTCTTTCTGCTTTTTTCTCCTTTCTTTTGCGGCTATCGATACTGATAGTGACGGGATAGCTGATGAAAAAGATATTTGCCCTCGAGTCTACGCTCCTCGGTCGGCAAATGGATGCCCCACTCTCACTGCAGTTACGCCTCTCACAAGTCTCAATGCGTGTTACCAAGCTCAAAAAAATACTATTATTGTTCGTGTCCAGCCTCTTTGTGATGCAACTACCAAAATGTGTCCAGTAATAACAGGAGTGGCAGGTTTTCAAACATGTGATCCGATTTTTCCACTTATCCTCCGTGACGGTAAGCCATTTGTCCGGGGAAGTATTTATATTGTAGGTTTTTAGTTATTAGTTTATGCGTCGTTTTCTTTGATTTATCTTGTTTATCTTCTCATTGTCGAGCTTTGCCTTTACGATGGATGATCTCTTGCTCACGACAGAGTCTTGAGTTTTAAAAGAAACATCCTGAGTCACAGCAACAAATGATACACTCAAAAATCTGACCTCAAAAAAGATAGAATACGAGAGTATTATTTCCCTCGAGCGCAATCGTAAACTCGATGAAACGAAGAGGCGAGAAGCATTAGAGCAAAATCTTTCCACTATTGAGACAGGTCTGCAAACTTGGAAAGATATTTCAGAGAAAGTAAATAGCGATGCTTCTTCTGGAATTTTGGCAGCAGCATCTGATGAGATCAAAAAACTTGTTGATGATCAAGAAAAAGTCCAGAAAGATCTGGTCCTCTTGTTTATCAATGTAGCCAATATGCTCGAGGCAGGACCTTTCACGGAAGAAAATACCATTGCTGATATTCAAAAGGAATATCCAGCGCTCAAAAAAATAGCACAAAGTAAGCTCAGACTGTACAATGAAGATATCAAAAAGGCTGAAAAAATACGAGAAGAATTTATCGCTGAAAAAGAAAAAGAGCTCGAGAAAATATCTCTCGAGATTGAACGAGCCAAATATGTGAAGCAGACTCAACTCTCTGAGGCGATCACAAAGGTTCTAACATACATTGGTATTTTCCTTGGACTTCTCTTGATACGTTATGTTTCTGGTCGTATTTTAGCTCGATTTCAAGATGGTTTTTCTCGTCCTCACAAGGAGGCAATGTGGTTTGTGCACCGCTGGTCATTTCGAGGAATATTCCTCCTAGCATTTTTGATATTATTTTCTTCAGAATTTAGTGCATTTCTTCCTTTCATTGCCATTATTGCGACGGCAATTGGTTTTGCTCTACGAGATGTAGTGTATTCATTTATCGGGTGGTTTATGATCGGTGCGAGTGATGGATATGACGAAGGTGATATTATTCAGATAGAAGATTTTCAGGGAAAAGTTTTCAAAATAACAGCACTCCTTACGACACTTGAAGAACATGGTATCCAAGGGGTGACTGGGAAAATGGTTTCGTTTCCCAATAAAATCATCTTTGATAAAACAATTCGAAACTATTCTCGATCACACGGATTTACCTTTATATCTCTTGATTTTGTGATAACTCACAAAAGCAATATTGACCGTGCCAGGGAGGTACTAATGGAAGTTATTGGTCAGCAAGATCTCACACTTTACTATAAGTCTCGAAGCATCATCAACAAGCTCCGATATACCTATGGGTACAATGATGCAGACCTCCACCCACGTGTCGATGTTATCGTCGATACGAGCGGTATTATTTTACGAGCCAAGGTTTTTGTCCATATCGAAAAAGATCTCGATATGCGCACAAAAATCTCTGAAGAATTTTGTAAAAAAATACAGTGAGAGCAGGATATAGAGTTGCAGAAGAAGTAGTTATTGATTTTCCTCGACAAAACCTGAAAAATCATATCATAGCTGTATGTCCTCTTTGTTGCGTCCTCTTTTTTGTTTTCTCGCTCGTCTCTGTATCCTCCGACACAAACCGTTTGTGATTGGTGTGACGGGGAGTTTTGGTAAGACGACAGCGCGACATATTATCACAGAAATTTTACACAAAAATCATCAGGACGTTTGGACTCCAGAGGGAAATTATAATGGTGAATGGGGACTCGCACTTGCAGTACTTCAGGTAAAGAGTGGAGGACGCAGCATTGCTGGCTGGTTCATTGCTCTCAAGGGGGCACTTCGTACGCTTGTTCGTCGTCAGTATCCTCATACATTGATTCTCGAGTATGGTGTTGACCACGCCGGTGAGATGAAGATACAGACTGATATTGTAGAGCCTGATATTGCTCTTTTTACGACACTTTCCCCGAGTCATTTAGATGGTTTTTTCTCTGTGGGAGAATACTATCGTGAAAAAGAGAGGATTTTGTCACGTAAACTCAAAAATACTATTGCTATCGGGAACAGTGATGATAATCATCAGACATGATTTACGAGCCAGTTCTGGTACGGTGAGAGAGCGGGTGATATAGTATTTTCAGAAATCCAAGAACATACCGATAAAACGACAGCACTCTTAAGATATCAAGATGCTGTTCATATTCTCCAAACACCGATACTCGGGCGACACCATATTGGACTTATTTCTGGAGCAATTTTGGTTGCCTTGCAGGTAAAAATAGATTTTGCTGACATTCTGCAGGCTCTGACCACAATAGATTTACCCTACGGACGAGGAAATATTTTGCGAGGTATCAATGATTCCTACATTATTGACGGTACCTATAATGGCGGATTTGAGCCAATTCTTTCTGGGGTACGGCTCGCTGATCGTCTCGCTCAATCAGAAGGGAAGGGGCTGATAGCTATTCTCGGTGATATGCGAGAGCTGGGTGCCGAAGAAACCGCTCGACATCAAGAGCTCTGGGGTGAATTACAAAAACTTAATTCCGTGCAGTATATTTTTGTTGGGAAAGTATGTGAAACAATTATCCTACCAATGCTTTCGTCTGAAGATATCAAACGAGTCTCTTTTTATCGTGATGCCAGAAAAGCAGGGGAGTATACTCGTGATTGTATTCTCAAATCAGACAAAAAGATTCTTGTTTTTGCGAAAGGAAGCCAAAACACTATCTACCTTGAAGAAGCTCTCAAGGCGATTATTCTCCCAGAAGAAACCATGAAAATCGTACGACAAGATGCTCTGTATATGGAAAAGAAACAGGCATTCTGGAAGACGCTGGCTCAGTAATTATATTTCAAAATTCCTGAGTCTCTTCTCGATTCTTTTGAGTCGTTCATTCATATCATCGGATTCTTCTTCAATTTCTTCTTCAATTTGAGCGAGTTTTTTTTCTTCTCGGAGGGCTCGTATAAAACCACTTGCGAGGATACCAGTAGGGAGTGCCACGAGTCCGATACCGAGGAGTCCCAGAAGAGTCGCAATTGCTCGGCCTGCTGTAGTCCAGGGGTAGATATCCCCGTATCCAATTGTTGTAAGTGTGACGATCGCCCACCATATACCATCACCAATACTTTTTATTGCCGGATTTACTCCATTTTCTGCTGCGTAAAAGAGTGTGCCAGCGACGACAATACACTGTAAAGAAATAATACAAAATATCAGTATCTCATACCATACTTGGTGCGAGAGATTTCGGAGAAGGGAGAGGACTTTGGAAGAACGGTAAAAACGGAAGATATTTAAGAGGCTCGTAAATCGAAGTAGTCGTAAAACTACATAATCAGCATTATGGAGATCCTGAGTCCATATCATCATAAAGAGGGGAGTCAAGACGATGATATCTATAAGCGTAAGTGGATGAATCAGGAAAAAGATTCGTGCTTTGAGGGTACTTTTTTGAGAGGATCGATCAGGTGCTGACCAGAGTCGATAGAGGAACTCAGCAAAAAATATCATCAAAATCGTGAGATGTGTGGACAAGAAAAATCCCCGTAATTGTGGTGTCATCAAGTGGTCTGCTGACTCGAGTATGGTCATAAAAATACTCACAGATACGATCATCACCATAAAAATATTCATCGTGTAATGAAGTCGTTTTTTATCGAGAAAAGTTCATGCCATAGATATGATTGTATGGTTCTCTTTTTATTTTCAAGAAAACACAAAGACTTATCCTCTGTATCAAAGATGGATATATTGAAGAACTAACTTTTTTTGACAACACGTCTCTTGTTTCGAAGCATTTCAAAATTGTTTTCAGGTGTTGGGTGTTGGAATACTTTTTCCCATGATTTTTCTATCGCTCTTTCTTTATTATTTTCGATAATATCAGAATCCCAGTTGATTGTTTCTGTTCTTTTGAGTGGTTTCTCGAGAAATTCTTTCACAGATTTTTCCCATCGTTTGATAGCAATAACTCCATTTTGGTGTGCAGAGCGCTGGTCCATACATTTGATGACTTTTGCTTCCGGAATCTCGAATTTTATAGGTTCGAAAAAATATTGAGAATAATCATTGTGGTCAGTGATTTGGCAACATGTAGAAACTTTGTTCACATTTTGACCGCCATGTCATCGACTGGTGACATAGTGAATTGTGATATTTTGACGAGCGTCTTGAACTATCTCATCGATACTTTTTCGGAGATAGTAGGGTATTTTTTGGAATCGCATAATGTGAGTATGCCATACTTGTTTTTGGAATGCAAATATCAGAGAGAATGATAGTACTTGATTTTATCTTGATAGTGGTGTGAGATGATTTTTGAGAGATAAAAGTGTTGCTACTTGAAAAAGAATAATAATTCTTATACTGGCGAAGTCCTTTATTTTTTATTCTTTTTTTATGCCAGATGCATATTCATATATGATCATTTTTGGAGGAGCTATCGCGGCTCTTGTCTATGGAATCATTTTGATCGTCAATATTCTCCGACTCCCTACTGGGGATAAGAAAATGCGAGAGATAGCGGCTGCAATTCAGGAGGGTGCGAAAGCATTTCTCAATCGACAGTATTCTACTGTTGCCGTTGTAGCACTTATTCTTTTTCTTGTGATTGGTTTTGTCAAACCTCTCGGATGGCTTACAGCGAGTGCATTTGCTATTGGTTCTATTCTTTCAGCTATGGCTGGATATATCGGTATGAACATTTCTGTTCGTGCAAATATTCGTACGACTGAAGCTGCTAAAAAAGGTATCGACCAAGCACTTTCTGTCGCAGTAAAGGGTGGTAATATTACTGGTATGCTCGTCGTCGGTCTTGCGCTTCTCGGAGTGGCTGGGTTTTACCTCGGAGCTCTTTATTTTGGAGTACCAGTTGAAAAAGCAGTACACGCTCTTATCGGTCTCGGATTCGGAGGTTCTCTTATCTCTGTTTTTGCTCGTCTCGGAGGAGGTATATTTACAAAAGCGGCTGATGTAGGCGCTGATCTCGTCGGTAAAGTCGAAGCTGGAATCCCAGAAGATGATCCACGAAATCCTGCCGTTATCGCTGATAACGTCGGAGACAATGTCGGTGACTGTGCAGGTATGGCGGCTGATCTTTTTGAAACATACGTTGTGACCATTATCGCTGCGATGATGCTCGCATTTACCCTCGGCAAAAGTGAAACATATATTCTCTATCCTCTTGTACTCGGAGGGGCTTCTATTATTTTTTCTATCATCGGTTCATTTTTCATCCGACTTGGAAAAAATAAAAGCAAAATCATGTTTGCTCTCTACAAAGGTCTTATCGTAGCAGGTGTTCTCAGCGCGATCGGGTTCTACTTTGTGACAGAGAGTATGATTGGAGATATCAAAATTTTCTATACAACTCTCGTTGGTCTTGTATTGACAGCAGCAATGGTGATGATTACTGAATACTTCACTTCTACAGATTTCAAGCCAGTTCAACAAATTGCTGAAGCATCTAAAACTGGTCACGGTACAAATATTATTACTGGTCTTGCGGTTTCTATGAAATCTACAGCACTTCCAGTGATTGTCATCGTCGCGGCTATCATTGTAGCTTCAACGCTTGGTGGTATCTACGGTATTGCCATCGCAGCAGTTTCTATGCTCTCTATGGCGGGTATTATCGTGACAATCGATTCATACGGTCCTATCACTGATAATGCGGGCGGTATCGCAGAAATGGCAGAGCTTCCTTCGTCTGTTCGTGATATCACTGATCCTCTGGATGCAGTAGGTAATACAACTAAAGCAGTGACAAAAGGATATGCTATCGGTTCCGCAGCTCTCGCCGCTCTCGTACTCTTCAATGAATACGCTCAAAAAGCAGGCGAAGGTGTCACATTTGATATCAGTAACCCATACGTTCTCTCAGGTCTTTTCCTCGGAGGTATGGTCACATACTACTTCAGTGCTCTCTGTATGCAGGCAGTTGGTCGTGCAGCAGGTTCTGTCGTAGAAGATGTCCGTGCTCAATTCCGTGAGAAAACAGGTATCATGGATGGTACTGAAAAACCAGATTATGGTCGAACCGTCGATATCGTGACAAAAGCAGCACTCAAGGAAATGGTCTTACCCGCAATCTTGCCAGTCGCCCTTCCTCTTGTTGCCTTCTTTGGTCTCGGTTACTTCGTCAATGTTATTGTTGCAAAACAAACACTCGGAGGCATCCTCATCGGTTCTATCATCGTCGGTGTCTTCCTCGCTATCTCTATGACAAGCGGTGGAGGTGCTTGGGACAACGCAAAGAAATATATCGAACTTGGATTCTTCGGTGGGAAAGGTTCTGATGCTCACAAGGCAGCAGTAACAGGAGACACTGTCGGTGATCCATACAAGGACACTGCGGGTCCAGCTATCAATCCCATGATCAAGATTATCAATATTATTGCTCTTCTTATTGTTGGTTTGATGTAATAGTTTTTTGCTAAGAAACAAACTAAAACACCGGACGAAAGTTCGGTGTTTTTTTATCTCTTGAAAAATATAAGAATTCGATACAATCCACCATCTATGAAATCTATCAAAACCTCTTTTGAGCTTCTGACATTTTACCATTTTGTGGATATTCCAGAAAATGAAGTGAAATCAGTCGTAGCTGACCATCTTTCCTTTTGTCATGATATAGGACTCAAAGGTCGTATCTATATCGGTACAGAGGGGATTAGTTCGACCGTTTCTGGGAATCTCGGGCAATGTCGAGCGTATCGTCTGTATCTCGAGAATTCGAAGTATTTCAAGGGCATTGCTGATATTGATACAAAGTCTACAATAGTTGATGGGCACCAATTTGCTAAGATGACGGTCAAATCTCGCAATGAGATTGTTGTGCTCTGAGAAAAGGTGACGGCAGAAGAGGTTCAGAAATATAAAAAAGAACTGACCCCAGAAGAATTCAAACGCATCGTCGATGAGGGTGATGAGAATTATCTGATTCTCGATATGCGCAATGATTATGAGTATCGCTTAGGACATTTCAAAGGTGCTATTCCTGCAGGAACGGTAAACTTTCGAGAAGTACCACAACTCCTCGAACGCTACAAAGAAAAAGCACAAGGCAAGAAAATTATCTGGTATTGTACTGGTGGGATTCGTTGTGAAAAAGCAGCAGTTCTGGCAAATAAATCAGGCATTGCTGATATTTATGCGATTGAAGGGGGAGTGGTGAAATATGTGAATAAATACAATGATGGAAACTGGTTGGGCAATCTCTACACTTTTGACGGCAGGGTAAGCACACAAGTAGGAGATGATAAGACGCACACAATGATTGGTACGTGTCTGCATTCTGGCAAACTCACTGATAACTGTGATAATTGTCGCCATACGCCATGTAATGCTCGTATGATTGTCGACCCAAAGGAACATAAGAGGCATCTCGGATTTTGCTCTCAAGAATGTTTCGAAAAGGCTCAAAAGGATCTCCTTATCAAAGATGTGGAGTGGGACTCCTTGAAAATACAAAAGAATACTACTTATAAAGAACTTCGATCGCTGGTGAAAAATAATAAAATAAGCTTACCAGAAGCACAAAATTTGGTTGCGAAGCATTTCCAAAAAACACTTGGAAAAACTACTTTCCCACATCAGGAAAGTCAAAAAGAGGGAGTAATAGAGATGGATTAATTATTTCTTTTTCTTCTCCTCTTCTGGTGCTTTTCCTGAGAGATAGGTCTCGATAGTGTCTGCCCAGATTCACCCTGCATCTATTTGCGCTGCTTTCTCGAGCATAGGCTTTGCGATATCTTTTTCGCCTTTTTCGGTATGAATAATTCCGGCCTGTACAAGCGCAATGAGATGGTTTGGATTTTTTAGAAGCACCGTCTTGGCGAGGGTGAGCCCAACTTCCCTATTATCTGTGAGTCGCATATACCATGCCCGTAAGCTCTGAATATCAGCGGAATCAGGAGATTTTTCAACACCTATTTTTATCCATTTTTCTGCGAGGTCAGTCCTGTTTTCTGTTAGGGCGAGATAGAGAGCATTGGTGATATCGAGTTCTGTCGCCTCGGGAGCTGCTACGAGATAATCAAGAACCTGAAACATATTTTCATTCATCCCGAGAATGCCATAATTGTAGGCGAGCTTTCGTTCGACAATATTTTTTGGCTTATACCCGCCAAGGATCGCATTGTTGAAATAGAGGTTAGAGAGTTTGTAATCCTGACGCTCAAAATAAATCAAACCAAGAATAAAATCCACTTCAGAATCTTTTGAATCAAGAGTTTTGTATTTTTTGAGAGCATTCTCAGCGCGTTCAAACTGGTTCGTGAGATAGGCAGAGAAACCAACTATCTTGAGAATAGGCTTGTAATCAGGTCTTCTTGAGAGGAGATTTGATCCCACACGAATAACCGTGCTATAATCCTTATTTTGATAGAATGCCCCGATGAGAAGCGCCTCTTTATAATTTATATCAGTATTTTGGAGATTCTTGAAGTCATTAAGAGCTTTTTTGAGAGCATTGATTGAATGGTAATCAAATCCATATTGTTTGATACTATTCTCACAATCAATAAAAGTATTTTCACATGTCCATGATATTTCATGGGCCTTTTTGATATAGGGGGGGATATCTACCCGGGAAAGCAGAGATAGAAATTCCTTGTTTCCAGTGTAGCGCATACTCATTAAAAGCTCTTCTTTTTCTCGCAGAGAAAGACTCTCAAGCGTCTCTGTATACCACTCAATGCTTTTAGTGAAATTTCTAGCTTCAAATGCGATAGCGGCAGCTCTTTTCTTATAGGTATCCTCTGGATCCAGAGAGATAACTCGCTCATAGATATCGAGAGCATCGTGGTATTCATTGTTGAGCCCGAGGTAATCAGCTTTTTTGGAGAGAAGAAGCGCTCGTTCTTTTTTTATTGTAGATGAGAGAAGTGCATCACTTGCTCGTTCTTTTTCGATTCGCAGAGCTTTCTTTTTTTCTATTCTTTGTGTTTCAGAGACTATAGGTATGGTTACTTCTGGCTCCAGTACGGGCACAACAGGTTCAGGTTTCTTTCCTTGAAACCATATCCAACCAAGAGAGAGCCCCACGATAAGAAAAAGAGAAGCAAAGATAATCAATCTTTTTGTGAAGAATCAGTGAAGCATCTTGTAAGAGTAAAAAAATAAGTACACTTAATGACAGTATTTTATAACTTTTCTTTTTATGTACAAGCGTTTTACTCTTGCTCTTGCTATGGCTATGGTCTTTGCAAGTTTCACAGCTTATGCTGATGTTGAAGATAATCAGATCATTGATAAAGAAAGGGGGACAGAAGAAGCTGTGTCATTTCAAAAATTCTCTTCATGTGAAGCCATGGATACTGTTTTGAAAAAATATTTCAAAGATGCTCTCTTGGAGCAGGTTGATCTCTATGGAAAACCAATGCCAATAGAGGGGGATATGGGTGGAGTAAGGCAAGATATGGCAGAAGGAATTGGTGGTGGGGGTGATGGTGGACCGAGCTTTAGTGGTACCAATGTACAGGTAGAGGGTATCGATGAATCAGAAGTCATCAAAACAGATGGAAAATATATTTACTATGCAAGCAATACGCCAGAAACAGATGGATTTCAATATGTCACTATCGCCCTTGCTTCATCAGCAAAAGAGTTGTCTATTGTGAAAAAAATCAAACTCCCAACCAATTATGGCAACATCCAGCTCTATCTCGCTGATAAAAAACTCACCATCCTTGCGAATAAATGGAATCAGAACTATAATTATAACCCTTCCCCTATTGCTATTGGGAATGGAAGTATGACAGTGGTAGCGGTATATGATATCACTGATGTCATGACGCCAAAACTCGAGAGATTTTATACAGTTTCTGGTGACTATTCTCAGTCACGACGAGAAGGTGATTATCTCTATGTCCTTTCACAGAATTGGGTTAATCTCAATGTTTGGGGAAATTCTGGAGCGTATACTAAAAATGAAATCACAGCCTTTGTTGACACGAAATTTAACACTCAGAAAATACTTCCCAAAACAGTCGATATTCATACTTCGAGTAATGTAGAAAAACAGTTTACCCTCAAAGGTAAAAAAATACCCTACGCTCTAGAAAAGGGGACAGTATGATGTGATGAGATAGAGTATATTCTCCCAAAGAAACCACAAGGGCTCTCATTTTTGACACTCTCAATTATACCGCTTAAAGGCGAGAATTCTGTTAAGAAAAAAGTAATTTATGGAGATGCAAGTCAATTTTTTATGACACAAGGAAGTCTCTATATCGTGAGTAATTATTGGAAACAAGGAACAGGAGACAGTACATGTCCTCCAAATGCTCGATGTATTATGCCTATGTTCCGATCAGAACAGAATGCTCTCATCCATCGTTTTAGTACCAAGAAGGACTCTGTAAAATATGAGTACTCTGTTCTCACTCCAGGTATGCCACTTTCACAGTATGCTCTGAATGAAAAAAATGATATTCTCTTTACAGCCAATCAGAAAGATTGGATGACAAATGGGGTAGATATTTTTGCCATTGATTCCACAGGAAAACTCCTCTCCAAGCTTGAAAATGTCTGAGAAAAAGAACGTTTCCAAGCAGCTCGCTATATTGGAGACCGTCTCTACCTGGTAACTTTTGAGCAAATAGATCCTCTCTTTGTCATTGATACCAAGGATGCGAAAAATATGACTATTCTCGGGGAACTCAAGATGCCATGATATTCTACTTACCTACATCCTTATGATGCGACACATCTCATTGGCGTTGGTTTTGACACAAAGCCAAATCAATGGGGGGGTACTACAAATGGAGGCCTCAAATTTGATCTCTACGATGTAGCTGATATCAAGAATCCAAAACAAAAATTCTCAAAAGTTATTGGAGGAATAGGTTCATCTTCTGATGCTCTTTGGAATCCACGAGCACTCGTTTGGGATGGAGCCAAGAAGACTCTTCTTCTTCCAGTACAGCTCATGGATCAGAATCAGGTGACCTATCAATCAACATACGCATGGCAGGGGCTTCTTGCAATGAAGATAAGCACGGAGGGAATCTCTGAAGCTGGACGGGTGACACATATTGATATGACAGGTATTGCCGAAAAACGTAAGCAAGAATGTGCTCAATATAATACTGTTGTAAATGAAGAGAAGTGCTACACGCATATTACTACTGGTGAAAAAATATGTGTGAAACCATCAGAGAATCCAAATAATCAAAATATTCCAGCTTATTGTTTTGCTGAAAATGATGATTCATCCTATCTTGCAAATCAAATATGGAATTATTACCCATATTTTGTCCAAAGAGGTCTCTATATAGGGGATACTCTCTATACAGCATCACCAGCCTTGATACAGGCAAACCAATATGGTGGATCATATAGCTTTATTAAAAAAGTAGAGAATGGGAATATAGCGGAAGCCAAAGGGTAAAGCTGTGCTTATTTTAAAAACTCCTTCAATTGAAGGAGTTTTTTAATGATGCCCATGATCACCACCGTGCCCGCCATGTCCTCATCATTCACCGTGCCCGCCTCAGTGACCTCATCCACTCATCTTGTTGATACTGGTGAAAATAAGATGAATAATTCCAGCGATTCCAGCTGAAATTCAGATGGGAATATTTATGTCCATTGAGTTATTGAGAAGTGCACAAACGAGAGTCACCAGAATAATCGTGCGAGTCGGGCCAAAAATGAGAGCGACTACTAATGCTTTTAAGACATACCCTACGATTTCTCCGATAATTCTCCCTATCATCCCAAAGATATAAGCTCATTGGTCACCAAACCAGTGGCCTGTGCTGACAAAACTTGAAAAGGGATTTGCATGGTGTCCATGGGAATGTCACCCATGCTCGTGACCACTATGGTCATGGTGTCAATGATGTGATTCATATAACCCATGATGATCATCGTGGTGTTCATTATGTACGTGTCATGTAGCATGCTCTGAGTGAGCATGTGGCGTATGAGATGCAGTTGCCTCGTGATATACCTCCTCGTGTGTATTGGTTGAATGTTCTGATGTGTGTGAATGTTTCTCCGTTCAGTGACTATGTGGTGTATGAATTTTTTTTGGGACAGAAGGGATGTGATGAATAATCACACGAGCCATAGGATCAAGTCCACTGTGCCCCATCCACTTATGAGCTACATGATGAAGTTTGTTTGGTGAATTGTGAAGAAGTTTCTTTGTCTCGATGGTTCGTTCGGAAATAGTATCTTCTTCGAGAAGGTAGGAAATATGTTTTTCGGGTACTATGCGTTTTTCAGGGTCCATAAAATATCTCCTGATTGTAGGTATTTTTTTCTGGAGGCAATATTATTTTTAATCCCCAATAAGATCAAGTTGTGGTCATATATTCTCGAAATATTTATTGAGAATATTTACCATTGTGTCTGATGGAATTTGTAATTGTTGTGTATAAAACTTCACCCAATCAAATCCATTTTCTTGTGATTTCATAACTTCTTGATCACCATTCAATGAAAAACGAACATCTTTTATTGAGGAATTATCTTTTGCATATATGAGTCATGTACCTTCTTTGTAATAGAATGGTCTTTTCGTGCCATCTTCAGATTTCCATGTTTTGTCTCATATAATTTCGGCCGATCATCCACCCCCCGGTCCACCATAATATTCTCTTCGTTTTCTCGTGTTTACTTCGTTATTAAGCCATTCCATATAATAGAGTGAGAGATTTGCCATCGCTACGGCTTGGTGAAACTCTAGGTATCCAGAGAGAGCACCATATTCTTTTGAGTAGAGAACCCATTGTCCATGACTTTCTGTGGATTGTTTGATTGTGATCGTATCATGTGAAAATGCAGGTCGAGAGAGAGTGATTGTCTTTTGGTCCTCGATCTCATAATTGAGCTGGGTCCAGTTTGCACCATTTTCATATCCCTTGAGACGCTCGATTTCACCGATGTACCATTGTTTGATTTTTGTATCGTCAGTTGTATTTGGGGGAGTATTGGAAGGAGAATAATCTGCTGGTTGAGGAATATAATCTCTGATGCACTGTGGTACTGTTTGTCATTTCTTATAAATATTTTTGAAATAATATTCCACGAGCACCTTAAATACTTGGAGTATTTCTTCTGATGAAATCTGTCGCCCAAGAAGTGCAATATTTGCTATATTATTTTTGAGAAGGTCATTGATACTTTCCGTGGGAACATTCTGTTCGATAAAAAACTTGAGAGTATCTCATATTCCCTTGCGAGAACGCATCAGATCTGTCATTTCACGATTTTGACCGTTTATAGTCGGCATAGCTGCCATAATTTGTGCTAATCAACCACTTGGATCGACAGGTACTAGGTTGATGATTGCATCAATTTCACGTTTTTGTTCTTCTGGTGTTTTGCCCGGCGTAATTTGTATGATATCTTTTTGTTCTTGTTCCCAAACAAATTTATCGAGAAAACCCTGGTATGTCTCCGGATCCTCAAAGGGGGTTTTCCAAGTATCTCTGTAGACACCAGCATAACTGTAAACATCTACATCATCTGATACATCATTTGCGAGCTGTCTGACTTGTTTCCAGAGAGATAGTGCATTTTTATATTCCACTGTTTGTTCCTGGGCTGTTTTTTTAGTATCTATGTCTCGCATTTTTTGTAGAAGAGTTTTATTCGTTATAAAATCTTCACTCCCAAGTCTTCGTCCTGTAAAGAAATACTTGATAGTATACATCGTATTACCTTCCTCGGCAGCATCTTCTTTTTTCCCAATAGCACTTCTATTGGCGTCTTCCTTGATAATCGCTGTATCGAGCTTTCCATATCATGCGTTCATTTTTGTTGCCATTTGCGTATATGACAGATGCTCGTTTTGTGTCATGGCTCACATTTGCTTGAGAGTGTTTTCGAGATCTTCTTCTTGTTTTTTGAGAAGGCAATATTTACCATAAAAATCAGGTATTTGTCTTTTTCACCACGCTTCTCGTCATTCTTGATCTCAGAAGGTATAAAATCGTACGAGTTTTCCTTGAAGAGGCTTTCACGCCACCTGAGTCAGTATTTTATTATCCCAATACGTGAAAATATTATCACCTCCTACCTCATCTCATGCTCAGAATTTAATCGGTATATTCCCTGAACTAGCCAGAAATTCATGTTCCCGTGCGACAGTTTGATGGAGATAGGTCATTTGTTCTCTCGCAGGGTCATAATTGACTATTCATACCCCCTCAAATATTTGTTGCACCCATGTAATAGGCACGTCTACAGAGGAGAGCACCTGTGAAATACCATTCGTCACGACAGTATCTGGTATTGAGTCATCCACCCAACCGATGGCTTTATTGAAATTTTCAGCAGCTCGCGGGTTTGAGAAAACGGCAATAAATGTACCGACAATAAGAGCGGTACTTACTATTGGACCACCTTTCCCAAGAAGTTTCGAGAGATATGCTGCGACTTTTGCCATTCCCGGAGCCTTACTTATCAATCAAATAAGGGCAGCAGCTCATCGACTCATCAGGATCATAGATCCGTATTCCAGGAGTGCTTTTTTCTTATCAACAGCGTTGTGAATGTAGAGCCCCATGATAAATAACGGGACTGCTCATGCTCATATTCGGAGACATTGTCGCATCAAATCCTTACCGATTTCCGTTGTTTTGGACCAAGTCTGAAATGATTTCTTTGCTACTTCTATTTTTGCTGGGGACCATCATCGACTTGCGAGCTTATTTGCTTGTTCTCACCAGAGCTCTTCAAATTTTTTCTCTGCCAGAGTATTTATTCTTTCTTTCCAGGCTAGCTGGAGCGTCTTGGTGTCTATGGTTGCGTGTGTATGATTAGCTATTCACTCTATTCACTCTTCTCAGAGCTCTCATACGAATTGGTATAAGAGGATAGCCTGAGGATTGGTCTGATGTGTAATAGCTGACACTTGCTCCAGAATAGTGAGTCTATTATGTGCTAATTGAAGCAATGAAATAAATGCATCCCCACATGCTTTTGTTTTTTCATCTCATTGTTGTTCCATTGCCAGAGATATTTGATTTGATATACTGATTCATATTTTATTATATGTATCTTGAAGCTTGGTAATTTGAGATTGATCTTCGGGTGATAATTGAGCAAAATTAGGTGGTAAAATATTCTCTCTCTTTTCGATACCTAGAATATATTTATACATATCTTCTGTCTTGATACACTCTTTTTTGATTCATACTATTTCCATAAATTCTTCACATCGTCTCAATATTTGGGACTCTTTGAGGTTTGCAAGTTTTATTTTTGTTTCTACTCACTTTCATTCTTTCAAGGGTGATTTTTTTTCTGGAGAAGGAGAAGGAGATTCTTCTGACATAATCGAGAGTGGTTATAGTAAAATATTTTTTGAAATGATTATTTTCTTCCTTTTATCTTTCCAGTTTTCAGATTACCGATCTCTGTCTCTATTTTTTGAATTTCCGAAGCAATTTCTATATTTTGTTCTGCTAAATATGTTGGATTTGCTATTTTAATAATATTATCTATTTTTGCTTTAAAATCTGGATCGGTGTTATATTGAGAGTGGGATTTAATTGTTTCTATATCATCGAGTATTCTCTTTACACGCCTTGCTTTCGTTGAATCAAATCCATCCTCAATTTCTGACCATTCTGCGAGTTTATCTGGGAGTCACTCCAGTGCCATTTCTGCTTTTGCATCTTGTTTCATGGTATCTAGCTGGGATTTAAGGTCTTGATTGTTAGATTGTTCTGGAGCACTCCAGTTTTCGATTTGTATTTGTTGCAAGCTTTTTCATAAACCATATCTACCTATAATCCGATTATTTAATCTTCCTAACCAATTTTTTCTTGGAGTGATTCAGTTGTTTTTCCTCCATGTAAAGGCATTATACATCCTTGAGCCTGTTAAAGTAATAAGTAAAACTCATATCCACCAACTCCAATCATTGCTCCAATCTAAAACTCATTTTGCTGCATCTTTTCATGCTCACAATACCTTCCCAAAAGTTCATGATAATGATGGATCAATTTGTTTTTTTCGTGTTGTATAATAGAGAGATGCCTCCATATCATCCGAGAGATCAATTGTTCCTGCAGAGAGTTTTCCTAAAAATTCTGATCATTTACCAATAATCTTTTTTGCTATTACTTCTGTTACTTTTTTCCCGATTTCATCTGCTCATTTCACATTTTTTTCTTTCATCCACATTACGATAGATCATAATATAATAAGTTGACCTTCCTCATCGGTCGGATTATCTTTATACATATCCTGAAGATCCTGAAATAATATCATATCACTGATAGTGGCATGTTCAGTCCATTTTTTGCGAAAATCAGCCTGTATCGGTCATGTCTCTACTGTGAGCCATTCGTATCCTGAGGTCTTTTCTTTTGATTCTGGTGTTTTGGTAATAAGAGAACAAATAAAATCCGGTATTTTCTGTTTTTTTCTTGTCTCTTGTGTTTCTAGACCTTCATCTTTTTCTACTTTTATGTTTTTGTCACCGCCTATAAGGATATTATTGATTATTTCCCATTCTTTCAGACTGAGTGTAATGCCTTTTTTTCAAAGTAATGCCTCCATGTTTTTTCTATTCTCATCTATTTCGCTATTTTCGAGTATTGCAAGAGCTTGAGCTACTTTTCATAAATCAATCGATTTATCTGGATTTGGATATTTTTCAGCCAAAAATTCGAGCATAGCGGTTTCCGCTGTTACTTGTTCTTTCTCTAAATCAGCAATATTCATACTTACAAAGCCCTGAAGATGTTCCCAAGTACTCGCGTCTTTTCCAAAATTTTTACCTATAGAACCTACTATGCCAGTGATGATATTTTTTTTACTACCACTGAGGCTTGTGGCTATAAGTAGCTCCATAGCTTCTCATATTGGCATATAGTCTACATATTTTTCATACTTTACAGGATTATCATCTTTGGGTATATTGATACTTTTTTGGCGCACTAGCTTTGTCAATAGTCCACGATTTTCTGGTTTTCATGTATCTGTACCCTCTTTAGGTTTTCATGAAGAATCATTTTGTGGAACTACTGTTGCTTTCTTAAATATATGCACAATAAGTGACGATATGAGTACTTGTTGTTGGTATTCTATATCTTCGTCTTCTGTTCCACCAATTTTTCATGGTTCGATTTTTTTTTGTTCTCCTCATTCAGCTGTATCTATTTCTTCTCATATCGTCGCCATTTGCATGATTTTTCTTGTGAGCTCGGCAGGCTTTTCTGCTTTTAGGGCAATAATTTGTGACACCGTAATGCCGTTTTCGTTCAGCCCCTTTAATACCCTGCTAAATTCACGTTCAAGATTTGGATTAACAATGATTGCATCATATGCTGTTTTAGTATTTTCTTTTGTGAGTATGCCTGAAGAGAAAGCAAGACGAGAGAGATCTCCTGCGTGCATCATGAGAAATTCTGGTCATGATGCTGTGAGAAATTTTTCAAACCCAGCACTTGCTACATCTCAAGGTACCCCTTCTCGTAAGCGCACACTGACAATATGAGATCTGAGCTTCTCTATATCGCTTTGCAGAGTTTCGTTCACTTTTTCTGTTTCTCTTTCTCGTAAGAGGAGTTTTTGTACCCACTGCCATTCCTCAGTTGTCAATCATCTCTCTGATCTATTTGGCAGTGTCGATCTGGCCGATATGTCTGATAATAATCACTTTAGTTTTGCAATTTCAGCTTGATCTGTTGTTTTATTTAATAGTGCTTTTAAAATATATATTTCCGCATCTTTACGATTACTCTCTAAATTCACTTTTATATACTCAGAGCTAAATTCTGTTTTACTTTCTCATCATTTTTCAGAGGCGAGGGCAGACATGGTAATTACTTAAGAAATAAAAATGTTTGTAATTGATCATCTGTGGTAAGGCTATTATATATTCTTTGGTTTTTTGGTGGGTTATCTGATCATATTTCTGATGCTGACACTGCTGGCGAAGAGCTTGTAAAGAGTTTTTCTGTACCTCCCTCTAGATACTTATCTAGTTTTTCAGTTATATCTTTTATAAAAGATTCCCTCTTGTCTTTTGTTGAATCATGTGAGATAGCCTTGATAACATCCACCCTCTCCATACAAATATCATACACCATTTTTCTCCAAAGTGGTTCAAGAATGGCTCTTTTTTGGGCAATTATCTCAGGTGTTGCAGGGGGGGTAGTAACTTCCTCGCATATATTTTTAAATGTCGTTTGGAGTGATTCAAGTTTTTTCTTGACTCATTCAGCAGGGAGGGCTGGTTCCCACTCCATATTTTCAGTTATTCCATGACTGCTTATCTTAGCTTGTAAGAATGTTTCTAAATTTGCTGCTGTAGGTTCGACTCAACCAGGAGTGGCATCGAGGGTGAGTTTTGTAATAGATGGAGTAGCTTCTTTTGCACCTTTTGCTTTAATAACTGCCTGTTCCAGAGCAACTCATCGGCTCAAAATCTCTTCTACTTTTTTGTAGTCCTCTGGTGATATATCTTTTGGAACGGAAGGATCTTCTGTTATTTCCAAAGTACGAAGTGTTTTTAATGCTTCTTGTGAATCTTCTTTCCCACTTAATTCTTTCTCAACTTTTAACACGGCGTTTGCTTGCACTGTTGGTAGTGTTTTTTTTATGTCTCCAAGTTTTCGTAATGTCTTTTTTCTTACCTCTGCTTGTTCTCAGACTATTGTAGGTGGTACCTCTGGACCACTCGGGGCTGGTGATGGAGCAGGAGTGGGGCCACTTGGTGGAGCAATAGGCGGTGTGCTTGGTCTTGCTGGCATACCAGGAATATGCTTTTTGATATCTTCAATATCCTTTTTTACTCCATCGATAGCCCCAGTTACCTTATTCATTCCTATTGTTTCTTGGATAAAATCAGACACTTTTCACCCAAATTTGTTTACTTTGGATTTTATGCCACCAACATCTCATTTATAAGCTGCATAACCTCCAAATCACAAAAGAGCCAATAGGCCTACTAACATCGTTTTTTCTGCTGCACCTATTCATAAATTTCGTAATGCAGTCTTGAAAATACCACGTTCCGTGTTTGTCTGAGAGGACGAAGTATTGTTGTTAGCGTTCGAAGCCTTTGCTGCTTTTGGTGCTTTTTCTTTTTTCTCACGACCAAAAAATCT
>CAZFTF010000005.1:0-64610 GCA_964521495.1 uncultured Candidatus Peribacteria bacterium
TTGGTCG
Organism: uncultured Candidatus Peribacteria bacterium; assembly: GCA_964521495.1. Taxonomy (GTDB): domain Bacteria; phylum Patescibacteriota; class Gracilibacteria; order BD1-5; family JAGOOR01; genus JAGOOR01. Next base: position 8 of record CAZFTF010000005.1, read on the forward strand.
TAGGTTCGATCCCTACCCGGGGAGCCAAATAGAACAAAAAAAGACTCACAGAAATGTGGGTCTTTTTGTATTTTTTATTGACAGAAAATTCTTGTTTTATACTATATTGTTATATTTTTTATTTAAAACATATGTTTACACCAAATCATCTCCATTTAATAGTAAAATGAACTTTCAGAAACCCGCCAATAACTACTGATGCATTGAATACGTGGTTTGTAGATCTCGTGAAAAAAGTGAGAATGGTGGTAGTGGCTGGGCCAACATCAGTATACGTGGCAGATGAAGGGAATGAGGGGGTTACAGGGACAGTCACATTGGCTACATCACATGCATCAATGCATGTATGGGAAAAGATGGAACCACCCATGTTCCAATTTGATATATATTCATGTTCATCATTTACTTCATCAGAAGTGATTGAGCATCTTGATTATTTTGGACTCCTTAGTTATGAATTTATTTTTCTCGATCGGAATGATGGAATCAATATAATAGAATCAGGCAAGAAGGAAAATATTTTGAAAGACACAACAGAAAGTTAAGAGGTTTTTGTTGAATAAAAATAAGTCTTTTTCTTGATTGTTACAGCTCTTTTAATATAGTGTTTATATATTAATTTCTTCTATGTCCGATAACCACGATGAACGATCTGTTCGTATCCAAAAACTTCATACGTTGCGCACGCTCTGAATTAATCCTTATCCAGATAAATTTCATAAAAATCATGATATTGCTGTTGCCCGCTCCATGTGAGAAGGGAATACTGCTTTGCGTACGATTGATGAGATTATTACTGGACCAAAAAATGAGATCCAAACAGCAGGGCGTATTATGTTGGTACGTAGCTTCGGGAAGCTCATTTTCTGAAAAATTCAGGATTTTTCTGGAGACATCCAATTTGCCCTTTCCAAAGAATTTTGTGAATATATTGTAGGACAAGAAGTGGTTTCAGAATTAGGGGAGGAAAAAATATCAGCATTTAAGATATTTGAAAAATATATTGATAGAGGGGATATAGTGGGTATTCAGGGAGAGCTTTTTATCACTCACAAAGGTGAACTTACTCTCTTTATTAAATCATTTCAGTTGCTTGCAAAATCATTTCTCCCGCTTCCTGAGAAATTTCATGGACTTGCTGATGAAGAGACAATTTATCGCAAACGATATCTCGACATGATTACAGAGAGGAGCTCATATGACAGAATGGTATTTCGGTCTCGTTTTGTCCAAAAACTCCGTGAGTTTTATTACCAAGAAGGGTTCATCGAAGTAGAAACGCCTACCCTCGGTAATAGCGCTTCTGGAGCTCTCGCAAATCCATTCTTGACTCATATTGATGCAACTGATGCAGATCTTTACCTCCGTATTGCACCAGAGACTTCTCTCAAAAAATGTACTGTCTGAGGAATGGAAAAGGTATTTGAAATCGGAAAACAATTCCGTAACGAAGGTATTGACCCATCACATCTTCCTGAGTTTACTTCTGTTGAGCACTATGCTGTGTACTGGAATTACATTGATAATATGGATTTCACAGAGCGCATGTTTGGATATATACTTGATGAACTGATGGGTGGGAAGAGGGAAGTAGAGGTGCTTAATTCAAAATGAGAGACAAATATGGTAGATTTTGCTGGACCATGGCCAAGAAGATCAATTCGTGACCTAATCTTAGAGCATTCTTGAATTGACATGTATGCAGCTGATACGTTGGAAAAACTTCGTTCAGCTATCACAGAAAAGGGGATTCAAATCGACGGGTTTTTGAAACATTCACACGGTACTCTTATAGATAAGCTCTATAAAAAAGTAGCCCGCCCAAAACTGATTAATCCAACTTTTGTGACTCACCAGCCACTGATTCTCTCGCCACTCGCTCGTATCAATGATGATAATCCAACGATTGTTGATCGGTTTCAGCTCGTAATCAATGGTTGGGAAGTGACCAATGCGTATTCTGAGCTCGTTGACCCCATTGATCAGGATGCTCGTTTTCAAAATCAGTCCGCAGCAAAAGATGCCGGTGATGATGAGGTAGCTATGCCAGATAACGACTTTGTGACAGCTATGGAACATGGTATGCCTCCACAGAGTGGTTTTGGTATGGGAATTGATAGAATAATTGCACTTCTTACAGGACAGCCAAATCTACGAGATGTTGTGCTTTTCCCACTCGTGAAAGATAAGAAATAAAATTAAAAAAGACTCGCAGAAATGCGAGTCTTGTTTTAATCACTGAAATTATTGCGTTAAATCACCAATCTTAAATTGTTCCTTCATGGCTTTAGCGCTCTCTGGGTGTTGAGAAAACATTTGAGTTGCATCTTTGCCACATCCTCTGAGGATTTTATCCCCTCCTGGATGACGGGAAATAAAAGAAGTAACATCGTAGACATCGTTATCGAGAATGAGCCAGCAGCTGCCTTTTGTTGCGTGTGTGCCGACCTCAGCAGCAGTATAAGTCTTACTGGTTGGTGTAGAATCATTTTTAGGCGTTTCTTGTGCAATCTGAGATATTGGCTGTGTTTCGGTGGCTATTGGTGTTGCTTTCTGGACTCCACATGATGTGAGTATAAAGGAGATTCAGAGAATGATAGGGAAAAAGATTTTCATGCTAACAAGATGAGAAATAAAAAAATATTATAAAAATAATTGAGTATCCGCAACTTTTTGGATATTTACATTTTTTGTGAGTGGGGCGGGAAAAGTCCAATGGGGGGTATACCGAGATATGCTGAAAACACTACAATAATTCTATTTTGTCGTACTCACTTCCGTTTCGATAATTCTCTTATATCCAGCCTTTTCGTAATTGAAAAGGTCTGCCGCATTGAGTCGAAAAGGGCTGTAATTTCCGATATATTTTCCTTTGAGGGCTGACATACATTTGACGATATTTTCATGCCAGTTTGTAGGAGAAGAAGCATATATTGGTCCACGAGGATTTCACCATCCTGAGAGTTGATCGATAGTTTTGTAGTGTCCAAGCCATTGATTATTAACAACAGCAGCTATAGCACGTACTCAGGCACGAGGACCATCATAGTCTCGTCGATCCCCGCCATCAGTATTTCCGACATTACCAATATTGCCAGCTGTAGTGAGATTTTGCCCGAGCGTACTTTCTGCAAATCAAACACACAGTACAAATGAGGGGTCGACACTTTCACTTATGCTTTCTTCGATCCACATTTTCTGGTCACGAAATGCTGTTCCAGCATACTTATCAAGCATATTTTTTTGTCGTTCCAATTCAGTTTCTCCAGGTATATAGAAGAATCCTATTATTTTTTGAATAGCAGGAATATCAATTTCTTTCTTTGTTTTTTTGATATCATCAATGTATTTCCAGCCATATCGTCATGGAATATTTTTGATATCTGTATTTTCAAAGCTCATTTTTTCCAGGGGATCTATCAGAATCCCACGTAAGTACATTTCGATGTGGAGATTGTTTTTTTCACTGTGTTCCTTACTGACACCGACAGTACCTATAGTATCTCATTTTTTGATAATATTAAAGAGCTCGATTTCTTTTGAAGGATTGATGTTTCGGTAGACGGTCATAAAACCATTTCTGTGTTTCATAATGACAACACCAGGGAATCATTTTGTAGACTTTCTCGTAGCAATGATATATCCATCATTAGCTGCGACGACGGATGTCTTTTCTGGTGCTATGATATCAAGACCCGTATGATGTTCTTGGTGAATATTGTGATATTTTTGATCACGAAAATGAAATCAGAAACCTTTTTCTGTTGAGGTTGGCCATACGAACGTACTGACGCGTTCTTCCTGTAATCGGAGCTCTTTTTCAGCCTTGATATATCCGAGAATCCAGGTACAAATAGCTGATTTTTCTGTGTTACACTTATGCTGTTCACTATATTTTTGGATATCTTTTTCATATTCAGCAAATTTTTGTTCAAATTTTTCTGTAAGAGTTTTTGTATTTTTTTGATTATTCTTGAGATTGTTTTTTATAGCTCATTGTCTGGAAATAGTTTTTTCAAGAAGTTGTGCCTCGAGTGATTCTGTCGTAGCTAATTCGGCATCATAGCGCTCCATACGTGTAATAATTCGTGTTTTTTGATCATTTTGAGATTCGATAGCTTTTTGAATTTTTATGATTTTCTCTTGATTTTCCTTTTGTCGAGCTAGGAGGCTCTGAGAAGTAACCTTCATAATATCGAGTATTTCAGATTCTTTGATGGAAGTTCAAAATGATTTTGGCAATAGGAGACTCATAAGAGTAATATCCTGTTCTCACTGTAGATCATAAAAATATCACTGTTGGTAAAATTTTTTCAGGAGTGCTTTTGTTTCAGCTTGTTTTTTCTCTAAAAGGATATTTTCGGATGTCAGAGTAGCGATATCTTTTTCCAGCTTACGTTTTTCTATTTCACTCGCAGTTTTATTATTTTTGATATTCTTTTGAAGTATACGAAGTTCATAAAGGCTCTTTTCTTGATACTCCCTCTTCTGAGATGATATATTTTGGTATTCGAGGAGTGTTTTGGTGATGTCAGTAAATCGTGATCGTGAGGCACCCAGAGCATCCAGCTCTTCTTCTTTTGTCTGAAATATTCCTAATAACTGCATATCTGGTATAAAAACCGAGAGATCTTCGTGTAGAGGGGGCGTGATGGTATCAGGAGGGGTGATTTCTGACTGAGAAAATACCATAGCACCAAAAAATGTGTAAACAGCAAGTAAAAGAGCGAAAAAAGATTTGGATTTCATACAATATTAGACTATCATATCTTCATTGTAATTGCAAATCATTTTTCTCATGTTCAAAAACTTCACACCAGAATACAAATTATATCTTCTCAATGCGGAAAACGTAGCAAAACAGGAGGGGTTTCAGTCACTCGAATCGCTTGATATTATTGCCGAAATTTTGCGTTCCAAAAAAGGGCATATTTTCTCGATTTTTAATGACTTCGGTATCAATGAGAAAGTTTTTCTGGATGTCATGACACACCCAAAATTTACCCATCTCATCAATAGAAAAGGGGACTATACTGGGATATCAGAAAATCTAAGAAATATCATTGTTTCGAGTGTCAAAGTAGCAGCGAGCTTTGAGAAAAAAGCGATCGGTATAGAGGATTTTATGATCGCACTCATTAAACAGCAGAACTCATGGTTTATTGAATTTCTTGACTTTATCCGCATCAATGTGAGAGATTTTGAGCAGGTTTTAGTGGATTTTAATCATATGCAAGGGGCTGAACAGCCAGGAGTGGATGAACTTGGGAAAATTATGCATGTTATTGAGCAGGGACTTCTGAGCGGTGCGGAAATAGATGATATGCAAAAGAACCCGATGTTTGCCAATATGGGTTGAAAGGATCAAAAACGAGAAGATAGCCAGACACCAGCTCTTGATTTCTTTTGTAATGATATCACTCGGGAGGCAAATGAGGGGAAAATAGATCCAATTATCTGACGGGACAAGGAAATAGATCGACTTATTTCTATTCTCAATAGAAAAACAAAAAATAATCCCGTTCTGACAGGTGATCCCGGTGTTGGAAAGACGGCAGTTGTCGAGTGACTTGCTCGTCGTATAGCATCTGGACAGGTTCCTTTTGCCATGCAACACAAAAAACTTCTTGTGCTTGATATGACCAGTCTGGTAGCGGGTACGAAATATCGATGAGAATTTGAGATTCGTATGAAACAGGTGATCGAAGAAGCTTCGAAACTCGACAATGAAGTGATTCTCTTTATTGATGAAATACATACAATTATTGGTGCTGGTGGATCAGAAGGGATGCTCGATGCGGCTAATATTCTCAAACCTGCGATGGGGCGAGGGAAAATTCGTATTATTGGAGCTACGACACTCTCTGAGTATCAAAAATATATTGAAAAAGATGCTGCTCTGGAGCGACGATTTCAAAAAATAGAAGTCGATGAACCGAGTAAAGATATAGCTATTGATATTATTCGATGACTCAAAAGCACTTTTGAAGACCACCATAATCTCATTATTACTGATGAGGCTATCGAGGAGGCAGTAGAACTTTCGGTTCGATATATTACTGATCGTTTTCTCCCCGATAAAGCGATTGATTTGATTGATGAAGCTTGCAGTGCCAAGAGCATGACCTATGTTCATGGTGAAGATGAGATAAAAACCCTCAAACTGGAAGCAGAAAAAATCCAAAAAAACATTACTGATTTTGTTACATCACAGCAATACCACAAGGCAAATAAGGCAAAAGAACAACTTCTGGAAATCGAAGATAAGATTCGAGAAAAAAGGAAGAAGATTACTATCCCTCGAGAAAAGAGGCACACCATCCAGATTAGCGACATACAAAAGGTTATTCATCAAATCACAGGCGTCCCTATGAAGACACTGTCCGCTGAAGATATCAAGAAACTTAAAGATCTTGAAAAACAGATAGAGGCCAAGATTATTGGTCAAAATGAAGCTATTAAATCCATTGTTGCAACCATTAAACGTTCACAGGCGGGTATTTCTGACAAAAGACGTCCACTTGGGAGCTTTTTGTTTTTATGACCGACATGAGTCGGAAAGACAGAGCTTGTCAAAGTACTGGCACGAGAATATTATGGTGATGAAAAAGCACTGATTAAAATCGATATGAGTGAGTTTTCTGAGAGACACTCTGGATCAAAACTTATAGGAACAACCGCTGGTTATGTTGGATACGAAGAAGGAGGTCTTTTGACTGATAAAGTTCGTAGGAAGCCCTATTCTGTCGTACTTTTTGATGAGATAGAAAAGGGAAATACTGATATTTTTAATCTCCTCCTTCAAATCATGGAAGATGGTGCGATTACAGATGGAAAATGACGAAAAATCAACTTCAAAAACACGATTATTGTGATGACGAGTAATATCGGTTCTGAAGAATTCACAAGTAATGCAACCAAAATAGGATTTGATGTTGCTGAGGAAACAAAAGAACGAATTATTGATGATTTTGAGGAAATAGAGGGAAAGGTAGTGAAAAGTCTCGATGAATATTTTAGTCCAGAATTTATCAACCGTATTGATAAAGTAGTAGTGTTTCGCCCTCTCGATACAAAAATTATCAAGAAAATAATCACTCTTCAGTTACAAGATCTCGGAAAGAGACTTCAGGATCTTGGGGTGACTTTGGAATGGACAAATCCTGTAGTGGAAAAAATCCTCAAAGACACTTATAATCCAGAATTTGGAGCACGTCCTGTTCGTCGACACCTCCAGACAAAAATCGAAGATGAGATAGCTGACAGGATGATAGGAAAAAAAGTTTCTCATGTGAAAATTGGAAACACAAAGGAAGGATTTGAATTTACAGTAAATTAGTTGGAACACATAAAATCTATATTGCAAAATATTCAGAGAAATAACCAATTATTTTCAGTTGCTTCTCCACATAGCCATATACAATGGGGATACTTATTTTTATCCTTTTTTTATGAAAGATTCTTGTTGTAATGCTCAAAGTGGACTCTCTACATGGTTTTGTCCAAGTTTAGTTCGTGTCGTAGCTGGCATTATTATGATGTCAGCTGGAGCGGGCAAGTTTCTCGGATGAGTTGCTGCAATGGGATTTGTTGGTGGCGCGGTTTTAGGGATATTTGGTCTCGATGCTTCAGTTGGGTGACTTGCAACTCTTGCAACTGTTCTTGGTTATCTAGCGGCAGCTATTGAGCTCGTGGGTGGTCTTTTATTTGCTCTTGGATGTCGTAAGACATCAAAGTATGCAGCCTCTGGACTTGCTATTGTGATGCTTGCTGCAATTGTTTTTCATATCACGGCTCTCAAACCAATTGATGCTACTGGGTTTAAATGGTTTACTGGTCTTCTCGGTCAAATCCAACTTCCAGTTCTTCTGTTTGCGATATTTGCTCAGAAATCTCTCGGTGTATTTGGTTGCTGTAAGAAATCATGTTGTGGTTCTGGTAAGTGCAAAAAATAAAAAATCCATCTTTTTTAAAAGCCTGTCAAGTGACAGGCTTTTTTGTTTGACGAAAGACAGAAAACTATACAATCACACACATGTTCCATAACCCCTATCAAGATAAAATACAAACATATCCAAATATTTGGAATGATGAGAAAGAAATCTGTTCCCATAAATGACAATGGAGAGATTTGCTAAAAAAAGAGAAAATTATGCTGGAGATAGGTACTGGCATGGGGAATTTCTTTGCTCATTATGCTGAAAATCATCCAGAAATGTGATGTGTTGGTATTGAGTTAAAATTCAAAAGACTCTATAGAACCTACGAAAAGTGTAGTGATAAGGGGAGGGGCGATGTCGTGCTCCTGCGAATTATGGGGCAGAGGATATGTGATATCTTCAGTGAGGGCGAAGTAGATGAGCTCTATCTCCTCTTTTCTGATCCATGGCCCAAAAAAGCACACCACAAACATCGAGTGATACAGTTGGATTTCCTGCAAAGCGTTTCTGAGATTCTCTCAATAAACGGTATTTTCATAATAAAAACCGATGATGATGTTTATGTGGAATGGATTTGCGAGCATCTTGATCAGTCATGAATTTTTGAATATCAGATGACGGTCGATGAAGATCCAGAAAAACGCTCTGCTCCAAATAATGCGACTGAGTTTGAAACTATTTGGAGAAGTCAATGAAAAAAAATAACCGCGTTTTTCTGCAAAAAACGATAATTCTTTTTTTGGTTGTCTTTTATGACTTTTTATTATAATTCCTCCATACTTTAAATTCTTATTTTTTACTATGGCAAAAAAAGTCCGCATCACTCTTGCTCAGGTTATGGCAATTTTGGCTCTTATGGGTATTTTACTCAGCGCTGTTGGGACTGCGTGGATAAGTCAACTGCCAGCTTCATCATCTCCAGAGGTCATCATGTCTGGAGAAAATATTCCAACACCTGAAAAAAATTAGGTATGACTATAAAAACGTTTGGAAGATTTTTGGTGCTATCGTTTATTGCTTTTTTGCCATGGTCTGTCGTCGTATCTGTTCTCGGGACAGAAAAGCTACACCTGGATATATTTCGATTTATCAAAGAGATTATAGTGGTATTTATTGGCGCATGATTTGTATATGAAAGCATTAAAAAGAGAACAAAAATCACATTTGATGTTTTTGATTGGACCACACTCAGTTTTATTCTGGTACTTCTAGGGGTGAGTATACTTCAGGATATCTCACTCAAATGAATGGTATATTGATCACGATATGATATTGGTTTTTTGTGTGTTATATTATTGTTTAAAAGGATATTGCCACTTTGGAATATTACATTGTATGATATTTTGAAAGTGTTTCTGATTTCAGGAGGAAGTATGCTGATATTGGGATTTCTTATCCGATACGTTTTTGATGAAACAATGCTCACCCTCGTGTGATTTAGTGATAAAGTGAGCGTATGGGATGCCGGAGGACCACCACCGATTTATCATGGTATTGCTGGGGCAGCTGTCGTGCGTTTTCAGGGAATGCTGGAAGGGCCAAATCAGATGGCATTTTTCCTCCTACTTTATCTTGGGTCGTATATGACTGTTTTTGCTCAGAAAAGAAAATATTTCTTTATGAATATAGTGGTCGTACTTATTCTGTTATTTTTGCTGATGCAGACGTATAGTCGAAGTGGCTATCTCGGGGTGATGCTGGGCGGATTATGTGTAATTGGATACACACTTTTCTCTCTTTTTAAACAATGAAACATCCTCAAAAAATATAAAATTACTCTGGGGAAAATAGTGACATTCTTCGTAGTTTCCGCTTGTATATGACTTGTTTTCATATTGCAATTTGGTAATAAAATTGCTCCAATATTTGAGAGGCATGGATCTACATCAGGACATTTGGAACGTATGTATATTGGTTACCTTCGTTTCCGAGAAAACCCATTATGACAGGGGCTTGCCCAAGCTGGACCAGCAAGTCGTGCAGTCTTTTCTGTCAATCAGAATCCCGTTCCTGATGTGGAAGTGATAGATCCAACTATTGCTCATGTTTTATCGGTACTTCGTGAGAGAAACAAGGATTTTGTTTTTACGACAGAAACATACTACATCCCAGAAAGTTGGTATATTCAACAAATGATAGAGGGGGGAATTTTTGGTGTTCTACTTTTTGCGTGTATTATATTGATTATTCTTTTTAAATTAAGAAATCATAAATATCTTCTCGGGGCAACATTCGGTATTCTCTTGATGAATCTCGTGCTTCATTCATTTGAATCAGTACATACAGCATTTATGTGGAGTATTGTAATAGCGAGCACTATGACTCTTTCTGAAGCGCTCAAAAAAACTAAACCCAAGTCTTTATAACATCTGAGTAAGTATCCTCCATTCCTCAAGAGAAAGATCTTCAGCGCGGGAATTTTCTGATAACTTTGTTGTCAAAAATGCTTCAAATACATTTCTCTGGTCGTAGCCAGCATGTATGAGATTAGAGGAGAGTTTTTTTCTTTTCTGAGCAAAGCCTTGTTTTATGAGCATGAGCATTTTTTTGTTAACATCTCTGTCAGTGAGGTGTTTTATATCAAAACGAAGACAGGTAGACCATACCTTGGGAGCAGGAATAAAATTATTGGGATTGATATCGCATATCTTTTTTATATCTGCTACAAGATGACAAGCAAGTGACAGAACCGAATGTTTCCCATCTCGAGCCAGAATTCTATCAGCTACCTCCTTTTGCATCGTAATAATCAGGGAGTTGGGCGGATAGTCAATCTCATGGAGAAAATGCATTAAGATGGGTGAAGTTATATAGTAGGGTATATTTCCGTAAACACTATAATTACCAGGCATTACGATAGTTGCATTGCTTTGTGTTTCCCCTTTTGAAATATTTATTTTCAATACATCATGATGATATATGTTTATTTTGTCTCCGAATCGTTGTTCAAGGAGAGGAATCATATCACTATCTATCTCGATGACACCGAGAGACTTGGGATTTTTTGAGAGTATACATTCAGTCAAATCTCATGGACCTGGACCGATTTCGAGTATATCTTTTCCGAGAAGAGCATCTTCGCCAACGATAGTATCCAGAATATTTTTATTCCGTAAAAAATTTTGACCAAGATGTTTTTTTGCGATAATGTGCTCTTTTATCATCGGGTATTTACATAACGGGTGATTCCCTCAATAGATCGGACAAAATTAGTCAGTTTTTTCTTGAAGACATCCCATATAGTGCTCACTTTCTCTTGAAAATTTGTTTGTGTCTTCTCGGTAAATTTTTCTTGAGATTTTATTATTTGTTCTCCTTGCCAACCAGCAAGTACTGTAACAGCAGAATCCTTATGTGCATTCACTATATCTTTCATAAGATCGGGACATGTTGTATAGCTTGATAAGAGAAATTCGGTATTATTTCTGACAAAACTACTGTCCATATTCTCAAATGCAGTATTTCTTGCTGTTTCACAGGCAGCCATCATACGAGCATAAATACTTGTCTCGTCACATGTTCCATAGAGTCATTGGCAAAAATCATTTCAGATAGTATGTAGTATTTCATTTGGATCTGTTCCTTCTTTTGTCTTTCTTATATTTTGTACTTTTGCACGCGCTTCATCAAGAAGTGTTTCTCATGATGCTTCTTGTTTTTTCATGAGCAATTCTTGTTTGAGTGCCTCATTGAATAATTTATTAAATTCTCACGGACCATCTTGGGTGAGGGCATCAAGTGCAAGTACTGCCGTGCTTGTAAATAAAATAATAATAAAAAAGAAAAGATGAATTATTTTCATAGTATTTTTCATAGTATTTTTTTCCAGAGCGGAATATGTTCTGGTGTTTTTTTTTGCTTAAGTCAAAAAGCTCACGCAATAATAGTTCCCAGTACAATACTCGTGATGAGGATATCTACCTTTCTGATTTTTTCTTTTCATTTTCTAAAAAACATAGAGTGTGAATTATGAATCGAAATCTTCGATATGTTGTACTTTGACACTTCTTGAGTCTACGATGAGATAGGGGATAGTGACAATCAGCATCCCCCTCTCTATGGTAGCACGAATTGTGTCAAGTGCGAGATTTTCTGGAAGAATAATTGATCGTGAAAATGGCCCATAGAAACATTCTTGTACAGGTATTTTGAGAGCTTCTTGATATATTTCTGGTTCTGGTCTATTACCACTAATAGAGAGGACATTGCGTGAGATGGTTACGTCGACATCACTTCTTGGCACACCAGCCAAAGGCGCTATGATGATGTATCCCTCCTGAGCCTCGAGTATATCAACCGCTATTTGTCAGACATCCTCGCCATGTGGAATATCATTATCACGTATCTCTATTCGATGCTCTTGATCGCCTGTATCGTAGGATCAATTTTGTTGGTAATCATCGGAGGGCCTTTTGAGAAATTCGAACATAAAAAAGAAATAGAAAAGTAAAGATTATGCTTGTGCAATTTTTGAGAGTTTTTCTGTCTGTTCATAGGCACCGAGAGCCATCACTATGTCATCAATATTTCCCATCATAATACTTGGGAGATTTGAGAAATTTTCACCAATTCGATGGTCTGTAATCCGGTCTTGAGGGAAATTGTAAGTGCGTATTTTTTCACTTCTATCTCCTGTTCCTACTTGTGCGAGACGGGCTTCTCAAAGTGCTTTATGGCGCTTTTCTTCCTCGAAAGCATAAACACGAGAGCGAAGAATATTCAATGCTTTCTCTCGATTTTTGAGCTGGGATCGCTCATCCTGACACTCCACCACAATCCCAGTCGGGAGATGTACCATACGAACTGCCGATTCAGTTTTGTTGACATGTTGACCGCCTGCGCCACCAGCTCGACAAACACTTATTTCGAGGTCCTCATCGCGGATTTGGACATCCAGTTCATCGACTTCTGGGAGTACTGCCACCGTAACAGTACTTGTATGAACTCTTCATTTATTCTCAGTTGCTGGAATTCTCTGAACTCGGTGTGTCCCGCCTTCAAATTTAAATCGTGAATAAGCGCCATCACCTGAGATTTTCATAATAATTTCTTTGATACCGTCAGCATCATTGCGGGATTCTGACATAGTCTCAATTTGGAATTTATGCTTCGCAGCAAAGAGTCTGTAGCATTCTGCAAGTTCAGCACCAAATAATCCTGCCTCATCACCACCAGCACCTGCCCGTATTTCGAGGATGACATTTTTCTCATCATTTGGATCTGGTGGAATTAGGGCTATTTTGAGCTTTTCCGCTAGAACTGGAAGACTGTTTTCAAGCTCTGTGATTTCGAGTTTTGCCATTTCTCGGAGTTCTTCATCTGATTCTTGTCAGAGCATTTTTTTTGCTTCTTCGAGATCTGAAGAGGATTTCTGATACTCATGATACATTTTGACAATAGGATCAAGATGTTTTTTGCGTATCATGATCTCCTTCATTTTTTTCTGGTCACTATAAATATCTCCTGATTCGAGGAGTTGTTCGATGGATTCGAGCTCTTGGACAAGTGGTTCGAGGGAAAAAATCATACGCAGATTATACACATAATCTGGAAAATAAAAGACTATTTCATTGAGAAAATCACGATTCGTGTAGTATATGTCTTATGTCGCTTCTTTCTCTTCAAAAATACTCTGAATGGTACTATACTCGCTATTTCCCCTCCATTCATGTATTGCGGGAAAAGATTCTGAAAAAATCTCAGAATTTTGATATGACGGAACAAGTGATGCAGAATCTGATACCATTATTTGTTGAGAAAAATATTATTGAAAGCAGAGTGCACGAATATATTTCCCAATGAAAAACGCCTTATTATATTCGTCAAAAACTTGCACAAAAAAAGTTTGATAGCGTGCTTGTCAAGGAGGTTTTATGAGAACTAGAAGAGGTATTTGAAGACCCAGAGACATATCGGAATATCATACAAAATCGTTGCAAAAAAGCTGCGAATAATGGGTTTTCTCAGAAGAGAATTCTCTATGAATTGCAATGACAGTATCCGCAGGCTCGATCTATTATTACAGAAATGCTTTCAACATACGATGATGTTGAGATTTTACGAGATATGGTGCTGCCTCGTTTTCTGAAAATCTATCCATTAGACAAAATTATTCAAAAATGCATCCAGGCAGGTTTTTCTGCCAAGGATGCACAATTGGTTTTGAAAGATCTGAGAGATTCTAAGTAGATTTCTTCTTATAAAAATGCATACTGACTGTAGATAATATAAGACTAAGAAAAGCAATAATGAGTATCTTTGTTCCTGTTGGAACATCTGTCATAGCTTCGACAGTGATGCCCATTTCACAGTCTGAGGCACGTTCATCGTCAACAATACAAGCGACAGAGTACTCTCCTGGATCGGCTAAGGTGATATTTTTTGTACACGCATCATATTCATTGATGACTTCACCATCTTTGGTTACCTCGATAATACAAGAGCTAGATTCCTCTACGTCACAGCTGATTGTGGTTCGAAATGGGGCACCACCAAATGTTCCTTCAGAGCTCTCTATTCCATAACACATTAGGCTTTCAGTGATTTCATTGACAGTAATATTTGTGTCATCACAATCATCGACACTTTTATCTGTATCTACCCCCTTTGCATCGACACAGACAGTATTGATTTCATCTGGGAAAGTGTCAACAGAAACAGACGTTTCTTTACAGAGATAGGCAAATTCTTCTCCAGGATCAAAGAGGGAATCGTAATTACCAATTTTACGAATCATATCTCGTGTTTCACTCTCATCTCGGTCACAATCAGGAGAAAGTGCATCTTCGAGTACTACATTTTCGAGCACTTCATCCCCGTCATTGGTGACTATGACTGAGAATTTAGCAGTTTCATCTTCATCGATTTCTTGCTCATCATCGAGATTATCGGAATCATCTTTTTCTACTATAATACTCGGATTGATTTGTTTGAGAAAAATTTCTGTCACATCAGAATCTGTTACATTAGTTCCAGAAGTCACTCACACTCATTTTACCGAAGCGGTGTTTCTGTTACTGGTGAATGTAGAATTTGTGACATTATTTTTGGTACATATGTAAGTAAATGATTCTCCGATGTCAAAGTTGGTACTTGTTCCGCCAGCATAGAGAGGGGCGGTTTGAGTAGCTGTTCTCGCACAATCACTCGCGAGAGGATCGTCTATCACGACTGTTTTTAATGCCTCATTTCCATTATTACGTACTAATATGGTAAATGTCGCAGTTCCATTTTCCTGTACTCTCTGAATATCATTTCCATCTGAGTCAGGTATACCAGGAGTAGAATCATCTTTGTCAATGAAGATACTTGGGATAGTGAGTACGGGTGGATTGGTAACACTAATACTTTTCCCACATGCAGTAGGGCCACTTGTTTGTCCATCAATGAAACACCCTATAGAGTATGTGCCTGCTGTGAGGAAACTCATGGTGCCTTCTGGAAGGTAACTAACAATAGTAGAATCTCGTTTAATGATATAACTTGTTGCATTGGTAGCACTACAAACGTATCTAATAGGAGTATTGATTTCTACAGTAGTATGGCTGAGAGTGAGGCTATTACATGTTGGTGCGAGAATGACTGGAGATGGATCACTAGATGAGACAGATTGATTGGAAGTATTACCAACTGCATCAATTCGCGCTGTGTTGGTATAGTTTTCGGTTGTATTGGATTTATTACATGTGTATTCGAAATATTCTCCTGGTTGCAAGAGGGCATCGGTATGATTTCCTGATCATCCAGTAGCGAAATTGCTCCACGTACTTGTTGGGTACGTCGGTGTGGATCCAAGGGTGACACTTCCAGCACAATTTGGTGCGATTGTATCAGTGAGTTCGAGATTCTTGAGATCCTCCGTACCGTTATTGGTGACTCTAATCTTAAATACTGCAGTTGCACCGCTTACTACGGTTTGCGTATCGTTTCCTATAGCACCATCAGTATCTGCAGAATTATCATCTCGTTTATCGATGGTAATATTTGGCGTCGTCGGTACTGTGACAGTAACTGTTTTTTGACAATCAGGTACTTGAGCAGCACCATTGACACGACAGCTGACTGTATGACTTCCTGCTGTGGAAAATGTGTGTGTGTCTGTATATGTACCTGTATTGCTTATGCCGTCTACTATTGGTGGAGTAATACCACTAATAGAATATTTTGTACCTGTTTTTGCAGGACTTGAGTGGCAGGAATACGTAAATGATTCACCTGTTTCGAGGGTACTTGGGATCCCTGTAAGAGAAGTACAGACAGGAGCGACCGATCCGGTGTTAGTGATCACTTTTTGGCAATCAGGAGGAGTTGTTGTTTGGTTATTTATATAACATTTTGCGGTATAATCGCCAGTTGGAGTTGCTGGGATTGTGACACTTCCTGTATTGCTTGTCAGGGTTTGAAATGATGACCCATCAGGTTTTTTGATGACTATGCTGTAGTCGGTGATAGTACCACTTCCTGTACAAGTGAGTGTGACACTTCCTCCATCAGTTACAGCATTCGGTGTGACAGTGAGATTAGTACACACAGGATCTGGAACAACAATTGTCCCAGGCACGGTAATGCTTTTTTTACAAGCATTTGCTGTAATGTCTGTCTGGGTTCCATTTTTTACAAAACAATCGACGAAATAATTTTTGTCTGAAGTAGTAGTATTTGCTGGTAAAGTAAATGTTTTTGTGTTTGATGATTGATAGGTATCATTTGGATTAATGATAGTGTCTCCTTGTTTGAGGACTATCTTGTATTGTGTTCCACTGGTAGGGTTTGCAGTACATGTTGCTGTGATATCGCCTCCATTTTTTGAAAGTGTTGTAGGAGAGAGGGCGAGACTGGTACAAGAAAGTGTTTGGCTTTCAGTAGTACACGTATTACTACATCCATCACCGCTTGTCATATTGCCGTCATCACATTGTTCTCATCTATCTGTGGTTCCATGTGCTCCATCATCTATTACATTATCTCCACAGAATCGAACATAATAAAAGACACATTGCCTATGATCGAGATATGTTGTTGAATTAGAATAAAGACGAGGAGTAAATGCTACTCTAAAAGCTGGTAATGTTCCACTGGCACCCTGAGTGACACTTTCCGCTCTGAGCCACCCAGCTGTTTTCATCTGTGTCCATTTAAGAGAGGTATTTGGATTCATGAAATATCACCATCGATTTGATCCAGCAAATTGTTTATATCATTGTTCTCCTGGTGTTGGTCAGGCAGGAGTATAATATTCCGGAGTGGCCTCAAACATATTAGTTACAGTATCTTGGTAGCTCCATGTCGTTGCTGCTTGTAATTTTGTGAAATTTGTAGTTCACTTATCGTCATCGTACATAACAAGGGAGGTATTTCATGTATTATGCACAGTATCATACATACCGCCTATTTGTTGATTTTGACAGCTTGATTGATGGGGATTACATGCATAGAGTTTACTTGTTTCAGTAAAACAAGATTGACATCAAGTAGTATCTCCGATAGTAGAGCAGACAGCTGTCTGTACTGCAGAAAAAGAGGGGAGTATTATTCAGGCAGTTGTTAGAAGAATAAGGAGTTTTTTTTTCATATACAAAATTAAAGATGCAAGAGTAAATTGTTTAAAAAGATGTTCAATCAGAAGCTTTATCATCTACAACATAACCATTATTTTGTGCATTATTTTGCAAATCAGAATTTCAAGAATTATGTGCATTATCTTGAGGGGCTGGGCTATCAGGTACTTCCGCTGGGTGTCCTCAATGGATGTTTCCAGGACCACCACCATTAGGTACGCCTGGTGCTTCATTGGTAGCATCTGTTGGTTCATCTTGTCCAGGTGTAGAGCCTACACCAGGCCTTGGTCTAGGATCCTCTGGATTTGGCTTATCAGGATTCCCTGGATCCTCTGGATTTGGCTTATCAGGATTCCCTGGATCCTCTGGTCTTGTTACTTTTTCTTCTCTTCGAAGAGCGATACCTAAGACAGCATTGATTTGTGATGGATTGGCATTATTTGGTACTGTGTTAATTCCATGATAAAATGGAAATTGAATTGTCTTTGGTACTATTCCACCACCATCATTGTATACTCGAGAGTCTTGATTTTCTCCTGGTAACACACGAGAAGATCATGATGCATTGGTGCTTCCGACTATGAGGTAATGTCTGACACCTGAGCCCACCTTAACAGTTCTTAGAGTAATGGTTGGCAATGGATATCCAGGCATTTGCTGGATATAGAGAGTTCCATCTGGCATATATTGTATATTTTCTCGGAATCATGGAGCTGCCAATACATTAAGTGTTGGTCATGCTTTAGGGGAGATTTTCATCGTATTTCTTCCTCACATAATCAATCCTTGAGCGACAAATGGTCGTTCTCAATAGAGTGATTCTCTTGCTTGTTCATTGATGGCTCCAGTTCATGCTGCACGGGTGGATATTTTATTAACACCACGGCCCATAATAAAGTCTGTATAAACCTGAGAGAGCGCTTCTTTATCCGGTATATATTTATTGCTGAGATATGATGCTTTGATGTGACCAATAATTGCAGGAAGTCATGCAAGGTATGCCATTCCAACACCAGCTCATGAGAGATAGAGTCATTCGTTTTTTTCTGCGAGTTTTGCTTTGTACATCTGTACTACAGCTCGCATGGCTTTATTGTATGATGATTGCCCCAAAGTATTATAGAGTTCTCCTATTTGTAGAGAAATGTCTCTTGGGAGCTGACTTGTATCTCCAGTTCGTAAAACTTCCTCGAGATATTGTACTTTTTCTTCTATTCCTCTGAGCTTATCTCTTTCAAAATAGACTTCACCGCCACCACCAAGAGGAGTAATCATACCTCGGACTCAAACAGATTTGACTGATTGAGTGTAGTCTGTGAGATTTCTTTTTACTTTCTCTGCATTATTTGCTGAAATTCATGCAGCAGCAAATGGAACCACATTCCATGCTCCTATAGCACCGTCGAGTTGACCTCCTGCAAATCTTTTTTCACCATGAAGCACGATTCATACACCAGGTTGTCCATTAGCAATTCCGGCTACTATTTTGAGATTCTTATGGAGTTCAACTCATACACCAGCACTTGCACCTATTTTTCAGCTATTTGCATCAATAAAAGCACCAAATTGTGCTCAGAGTGACTGGCTGAGCTGTTTCTTATTTTTTTGGATGTAACTATAGAGAGGATTATTGCGATCAACTTGGTCAAGTTGTCATTCTATCATTTTGGAGTATCCAGGACGAGTTTTCTCAAGAGCTGAAATCTTAGTTTCCCCTAATTTATCATTAGTTTTTACATCTTGGACATATCCGCTCAGATGGAGGAGAGTAAATCATTTGATAAATTTTTGATGAAGATCTTTGTTATATCAATTACCAAAAAAGGTATTGATAACTTCTTGTCTGTTATTAAAAGAGTAATTTCCACCACCTCATACACGTATACATTGCGCGATAAATTGGTTTACATTTGTTTTAGGGAGTTGTGCAATTTGCTGAAGTTCGAGAGATATCGCATGTTCACTGGAAATACTCGTATCTTGCTCTCTACCATAAGGTATAAGTCATAGGAATCTTCTTCGACGCGTATCATCTCACATAGTACCTGAGAGATTACGATCACCAAGAGCCAACAAGACATTGTTTGTATTGATAGATTTTCCGTATTCAATTTTTGGAGAAGTTGTTTCATATTCAGTACCACCATCTGCTGCTTTGTATTTTCGTACTTTGGTGGTTTCTTTATTTCGACCGAGAGTCAAATTATCATATCGTGCTGGTAATTTCCAAGCTCATTTGATAGATGCAGGATAGTCTGAGAGTTTTATCCAGCTTGCTCATGATTGGTATGGATCTGTGATAAACCAATTAGTAGCCCCACGAGGTTTGGTTGCAAGAGCGACGTGAGAGATTGGTTTACCATTTGGTCCCACAACATCAAGGCTTACATAAGCTACTTCTGCTACATTTCCAGTATTTCTTTCATTTCAGAGAGAAATAGCGGGATATGTTTTATTGACAAAGCTAATCACATCTCTTGCATTTGATTTTTGAGGAAGAGTAATTCCAAAAAGATTTTTCGCATTTTCACGAGCTGTTTTTGCACAAAGAGTTGTATTGATACCATACTCTGCCTTACCGCCTTTACCGAGAATAATAGTTTCATCATCTTGATTCCTTCCAAAAAGTGATCGCATTCTTTTGTTTTCGTCTTTTTTATTATTTTGCTCTCTTAATTTTCCAAGATTCTTTTGTGTTTCGGAAACAATACCCCTGCGAGCAGCTTCGTATTTTTCAAGCAAATCAGGCTCTCGCTTGAGCTTGTTCATAAAGGTTATATTTTGAGCCGTTTCTCATTTGTATCGTTTCGTAAAACCAGATCAAAAACGGTCTTCATTTTCTTTTATGAATGCCTGTCTTTGTGATTTGCTGGCAGATCTGACAAATTCCTGCTCATTATTGAGATAAGAGGGTTCAGATGATTCCTTTTTAAATAAGCCCATAAATAAGAGGATAAATTAATTACCCTCTGATTTTCCCATACTTTTTAGTGCTTTGCAAATATATTGTATCTTGACAACCCCATAACATAGCCTACAAGATAGAGACTTCAAAAAATAATATATTTTTTAGAATTCGGGACACTTTTTAGAATATTTTTGAGTAAATTTTTTCACTTATCTGTATCGAGATGCCATATCGTATTATAGGGAATCAAATGACAATATTGAGAACAGGGGAGAGCCCTTTCACAGAAACCATCCACGAGTATCTTGGCATGATCTGGAAAAATATGAGTAAGTCTTGCGACATATTTTGGATCAATCTGAGTGGTGCCAAAAATAAGCACTGCATCAGAAAAATCCCTCTTCATTGTTTTCCTAAAAAGTCGGATACTTTCCTCATTATTGGCAGTGTCGAGAAGAATATGAGGCAAAAAAAGCTCAAATCTTCCAGGATTATAAATACTTTTGAGACCTTCAAGGATGTTTCATCGAGGGTATCAGAGATCCATCAGTGCTTGAAGTACTAGGAGAGCATTTTTTTGTTGGTGTTGACCAGGAAGGTTGGTGATTTGATGGGTTGGTGATTTGATGGGTTGGATGAGATGCACGCCTTTTTTATCACAATATTCTCTTATTTGCTTGTTTTGAATATGTGTATAGAGGGTTGTTCATGATTTTACAATACCGAGTTTATTCCTCTGGACACTTTTTCGTGTTTTCCCGAGAAGATGAGTGTGTTCAGGAGTTATCGATGTGATAAAGCAGGCGAGAGGATGCTCAAATATATTGGTACCATCATAGAGTCCCCCAAGTCAAACTTCCACGATCGCATAATCTACTTTTTCATCAGAAAAATACAACACCATGGTTACCACCTGTATCTCAAAAAAAGAGAGTTCTATACTGTATTTCTTAGTAAGTCACAATACTTTTTTGTAATACTTATTGAGCTTTGAGCGGGGGATAGGGGCGCCATTTATCTGAAAACGTTCTGTAATATCGATGAGGTGTGGCGAAGTAAAAAGCCCCACCTTCTTTTTGAATTGTTTGTGGAGTATCTGAGAAAACATCTGACAGACACTGCCTTTCCCATTGCTTCCTGTGACATGAAAGACTTTGAGAGTGTTCTGGGGGGATCAAATATGTGACAGAAGTTTTATGATAGCATCTCGTCCTGTTTTCATCCCTCATGGAGTGAGCGACATTACATGGTCGATATAGGAATGATTTTTTTGAAGGACCACAGTCAAAGGGGTAAAGTTATGCTGTTATCTGACCATCTCAGACAATAACCTTCGCATGTCGCAGAGCTTTTTCTCATCGCATATATCATTTTTCTACTTCAGTTTGGATGGTAGTATCAGGATGTGGTATTTGTGAAATAACATCGTGGAGATCGGGATTTACTTCTTGTCCAACAGGATTCATCGGAATAACTCCAAAATCGTTTACGATTTTTTGCATAGAGCGCACTATAGATTGATTTCATTCTACCCAAGCATTTCCAGAGAGTTCTTCCGGAATATGCTCTAACGACCGTTCGAGATTATCGAGAATGGGGAGGAATTTAAGAAGAGTCTTATCTTCCGTCCA
Source organism: uncultured Candidatus Peribacteria bacterium (assembly GCA_964521495.1). Lineage (GTDB taxonomy): Bacteria > Patescibacteriota > Gracilibacteria > BD1-5 > JAGOOR01 > JAGOOR01. The sequence continues at coordinate 22,044 of CAZFTF010000005.1, forward strand.
TTGTCCAATTTGAGCTGATTCTTCTCGACTTCTGCGGACAAGATTTGTATAATCTGCCTGTGAGCGAGCGAGCTGTTCTTGGAGATTTCGGATGATTTCCTCTTGGTCTTGCGAAGATGTCGAGGGGATACCTTCGTGTATATTTTCTTCAGCAGGCGGTGTGTTAGTTGGATCTTTGGGAGGGGTAGTTGGGTCAGCGCTCATAAAAAGTGGTGATATAAAAACAGAAAAACAAGAAGTAGAGCTCCTTGTTTTTCTCTAAAAGAAAAAAATTATTTTTTAAGTGCTCTTTTTGTGCTCTGCATCATAGTGGAGAGTTTTTTCTTAGCAGCAACAGCTGTTGGTGAATTTCAGAGCTTTTTGAGAATACCTGATTTTTCGGCGTAGATAGACTCTATTTTTTTATGTATTTCATCGGTGTCAACTCCATTCTCTTTGAGTTCGGCAATTGTTTCAGTGACTTCAGCTTTTACAAGGTCAAAAAATTTCATCAAGTCAGCCTTTTTTGAGAGCAAAAGTTTTTTATTTTCCGGTGTCCAATATTCTTTTTTTATTTCATCAAAAGCATTTTTGTGTGTTTCGATAAATTCTTTTCCAACATCGAGAGCTTTGGTTTTGATGTCGGGAGATTTCTTGGTGGTTTTTTTCTTCGCAGAGGTGACAGCTTTATGAGCAAATTTCGCACCAACGATAACACCAGCGACATAACTGAGAGCAAGAAAGAGTTTTTTCATAAGAAGGATTAAAAAGTAATAATCCTATTGTATTCGACTTATGTGTCTTTGCAAGGCTTTTTATTAGACCTTTCAGATATTTTTGAGATACGTATACATTGCCTGTGCTATTTCGCCCCGAGTGACTGGTTCATTTGGCTTAAAAGTATCTCCGCTGATATTTTCAAAGAGCTTGTATTTAAGAGCAAATTCAGCGTATTGTTGAGACCAATGTTTCTGATCAATGTCTTTCCATTGTTTGGTGATTTTTTGAGAAATTTTGCTTCCAGATGCCTGTCCAAGGATGGCAAGAAATTCTACTCGTGTAACAGCGCGATTTGGTTCAAAGAATGGTCTATCGGTTGAAACAATCTTTCTTTTTACTGCTTCAGATACAAGGGGATTTACCCAATGATTTTTCGGAATATCCTTGAAAATACCAACAAGTATTTCTCCATGATGTGCTATTCAGAGGGCTCGAAGGACGATTCCGAGTACCTCAGAACGTGTAACGGTTTGTGTGCTCTTGAAAGTTCCATCATCAAAACCCTTCAGTAATCATTTTTTCGCAAAATAAGTAATAGCAGTGTAATATTTATCTCCTGAAGAAAGATCATCGAACGTTCCAGCGGGATTATCCTTTTTTGGAGCTGTTATTGATTTTTTTGTTTCTTGTTCGACAGGTGCATCTTCTTTTTTATTTTCGATAACGGGGGCACTTTTGAGTGGGGTACTTGTACTATCCACTGCTCATGCTTTTTTGATAAAATGTATCGGGTCTACAGAATAGAGATCAAGAATATCTTTATTGAGACCATTACTCACTCCATCAAAGAAAGACATATTGGCACTTCCAGCATCCTCAAGACTAAATGGCCAGTATGGATAAAATGGTGCATCTTCGTTGTCGATTTGCAGATGTAAATGTGGCGTGGTTGTAATGCCAGACATACCTACCTTCCCAAGAATAGTTCATTTTGTGATTACGTCCCCAACATTTACCGCCACGCTATCAAGATGGAGATAACTCGAATAGTATTTACCGACTATACCATTATATTTCACGTTTCTGTGTTCTACGACAACATATTTATTATTGTCATCATTTCGGACTTTTGTTACCATACCATGACCAATGCTAAATATTGGTGTTTGCATAGGCGCCCTAATATCCACACCATCATGTGAACCAGCTCCCACCACCCTGTCTTCATCCATATAGGCTCACTTAAAGACCGTAATGTAGGTAAACATGCTATTAAAATCTGTTTTCATATCATCGTAATCTGGTAGAGGAACGAGGTCTTCTTGTGTAATTTCATCATAGGTCAGCTCATGTCGTCTCTCTATGTAGTCACTTTTTGTCCAATCAGGCACAAAAGCAATTGGCATAATAGCTCAATCAAATGATTTCACTGAATTATTCTGAGATATGGAAAGCATCCACGTCTGATGGGGCAGTGTCACAAAAAGAGCAGCACAGGCCAGTATACCATTAATAATCCAGAGTTTTTTGAGATGAGAAAGAGAGGTAGATGAAGTCATAATTTCTTTTTACTACTCCAGCGTACCACATCTTTTTCTGTGATGCAAATATTTGACATTATTTTTTTGTGAATAAAATCATATTTATATGAAATGGATTTTTATTATTGTCGCCTGAGGTATACTTGTCTTTATGGCATATTCTACCTATTCAAGTATTAATATGCAATTACAATCTTCTGCAATTGGTAATGGAAAGCCTGCGGCAGCTCCTACAAAGAATGTTTCTGTTGAAAAAATAGAAAAAACACTCACCGACACCCAAAAACAGGCTAAACAATAGTCTTATGCATCCACACGAAATTCACCATATAAAAGCCTATATTGTGTTTTCCTTGGTAAGTATTTTTTTTGTTGGGATTTTGATTTATCTCTACTTGCCTGCAGAAAAGAGCAATAATCTTGGATCATCTGTCCTAGAAACGAAAACAACTAAAGACATACCAGAACCATCAAAAACGACACAAAATACACCATCAGAAGCTACTGATGAAGATATTTCTGGACGACGCGTACGACTTACCAAAATTCTAATTCGAACGCAAAAAGAATTGCAAACATTAGAAAGCCAAAGAAAGAATTCCGCTCAATGACTTGATCCATTAACTGAAGAAAAAATCATTAAAACTCGTGAAAAAATAGCCACGATTGAAAAAATGATCACAGAAATGAAGTAATATTATTCTTTTGTAAGAGGCGCGATACGGATATTGAGACTCTTGATACCATTTGAGAAAGCAATCTGGGCGACATCACCCACGAGGGATACAATGGTACCTCGTCCAAATTTAACATGTGAAACACGATCTCAGAGAGAAAGATTCACCATGCTGTCGTGGACTTTTTTCCCAAGGCCAAATGTTTTGGTTTTTTCTGGCTGTCTGGACCAATCTCATGTAAAATTATCCGTAGATTCTGAACTTGTAAACATATCACTGACAAAACTCCACTTTTTTGGCGCAATATCTTCTCGATACTCCTCTGGTATTTCTGAGACAAATCGACTTGCGATATTGCTCGAATAGGTCCCAAAAGTATAGCGTTCGTTCGCTCGAGTGATGATGAGTTTTTTCTTGGCACGAGTCATTGCGACATAGAAAAGTCTTCGTTCCTCTTCAAGCTGGTCTGATTCGAAGAGGGTTCGAGAATGTGGAAAAATTCCCTCCTCAGCTCCAGCAATAATAACATGGTCAAATTCAAGCCCCTTGGCACTATGGATAGTCATAAGGACAACTTTTTCTTCTTCTCACTCATTTTCTTGTTCGTTTGTAATGAGAGAAATATCCTCTAGAAAATGCATCAGAGATTCTCTCGGAGGTATCTCATCATAGCGGGAAGCGAGATTCTTCAGTTCATTGATGTTATCCATTTTTGCTTCTACTTCTGGGGGTGAAAAATTTTCCTCCAGATAGTCTCTGTATTTTAACATTTGTAGAATATACTCGATAACGAGCCGAACAGAGAGTTCATACGAGCTTCTTTCTATTTCTTGCATCAGAGTACAAAATTGCGTCAGAGCTCATTTTGCAGCAGGTTTCATCTCAGGAATCATATCAATATGCGTCATTCACTCTTTTCATTCGATTGCCTGTCCAAGTGCCATAAAATTGATCTTTGCTCTCTCTACATACTGAATAGTTCTCTCAATAGTTGTAGGACCTATTTTTCGTGCTGGAGTGTTTACGATTCTCTTCCACGCAATGCTGTCTTGCGGGGTTAGAACTACTCGTAAATAAGCGATAATATCCTTGATTTCTTTGCGGTCATAGAATTTCAAACCCCCGATGATTTCATAGGGTACGCCTCGTCGGATGAGAGCTTCCTCTATGACACGGGATTGCCCATTGGTACGATAAAGAATTGCCCAAGTAGCAGGGTTTTTCTCGACGAAATTTCCGATTTTATCAGCCTCTTCTCGCTCGCTCGCACATTCGTGTATTTCAATTTTATCACCTTCAGAGGCTTCTGTCCACATACGTTTATCGAGCGCTGAAGCATTATTTTTTATCACGACATTGGCTGCATTGATGATATTGGATGTGGAGCGATAATTTTGTTCGAGTTTCACGACCTCCGCTTTTGGGAAATCTTTATTAAAATTGATGATATTTTTGATATTCGCCCCTCTCCAAGAATAAATACCCTGCCAGTCATCTCCGACGACACAGAGATTTTTCGATTTGCTCGCAAGAAGCTCAATAATTTCATACTGAATGGAATTGGTATCCTGGTATTCATCGACGCAGAAATATTGAAATCGATTATGGAAGTATTCGAGTACCTGTGGTATTTTGAGTATTTCGAGAGTTTTCCCGAGGATATCATCGAAATCAAGAGCATTATTTGCTTGCATTTTCCTCTGATATATCGGATAAATCTCAGCAACAATTCACTGGAAATGGCTTTCCACCATGACAGAATACCCCTCTGGTGAAAGTCCACTATTTTTTGCAAGCGAAATCTCATATTGGATTTTGCGTGGAGGTGCTTCTTTGGGGTCAATTCTTTTTTCTTCCAGAATAGTCTTTATTAATGCGATAGAATCATCCGTATCATAGATAGCGAAGTTTCTCTCATAGCCAATTTTATCAATGTAGAGACGCAGAAACATCACACCCATTGAGTGAAATGTCGAGACAAGAGGGAAGTCACGAGGCATACCAAATGACTGAGGTATGTACCGTCCCAGTTTCTTGGCAATTCGTTCACGCATTTCTTTTGCCGCTTTATTTGTAAAGGTAACACACAGGATTGATTCCGGAGAGATTCAAACAGCGTTTATCATATGATAGACTCGTTCCGTGAGAGTATGGGTTTTACCAGATCCTGCTCCTGCGAGAATCAGAAGAGGACCGTCGATGATATCAACTGCACGACGTTGTTCTGAATTGAGAAGGGAAGACATGATAGACTATAAAAAATAACTCTCTTTCTTTGCCGAGATAATAGGATGAACTGTCTGAAAATCAAAAAAATCAGTGTTTACTTTTTCTCTATCACTGCCCCATCTTTACTATCCATAACCTTGTACCCGAGTTCATCTATTTTCTTGCGTATTTCATCAGCTTCCATGAAATTTTTTGCTTGTTTTGCATTCGTTCTCGCTTCTACGAGTTGGAGAATTTCTTCTGGGATTTTTTCATCTTCAAGAAGTGACCAATCGATGATACCAAAAACACTATCCCAAGATTTTAGGATATCAATGGTAGCATTTTTTTCACTATCTGAAAGTTTCATTTCATCAATCGCCCGATTCACTTCAGAGATAAGATCAAAGATATGTGTGACAGCGTGCACAGTATCGATATCATTTTCGACATCTGCTACAAAGCCCTGCATAGCGGTCTGGAGATAATCACGGAAATCTCGTCGAAATTTCCCATGGAGATGAGGATTGTAGGATTTGAGACGTTTAAGAAAATTATCAATATTTCCGATAGTGACCATAGCACTCTCGAGTCTCTCAAAAGTAAAGTTAAAGTTTTCTCGGTAGCGATTTTGGAGACACATCAGTCGAAATCCACGGAAAAGGAGATCCTCCTTTCATGGAAATTTTTCTTCAATATCTTTGAGTTTATAAAAATTCCCAGCTGATTTTGCCATCTTCTTATTTTCTACCAAGAGATGTCCTGTATGCATCCAATAGTTGCTAAATGTTTTCCCAGTTACTCATTCAGTTTGGGCGATTTCATTTTGATGATGAGGGAAGATGAGGTCACACCCACCCATATGGATATCTATCTGTTCACCATGCCCCCACATATTACAAGCACTGCACTCGATATGCCATCCTGGTCGTCATTTAAGGGTTTTTTCTCCGTCTTTTGTCTGAAATGTTGCTTCCCAGAAATTTTCTCCATCAGCGGGATCATATCATTTCCAGAGAGCGAAGTCACTCACATTTTCTTTTTCATATTCATCAGTTTTTACTCGCTCTCACGCTCCAGCTTTCATACCTTTCATATCCAGATGTGCCAGATTTCCATAGTTTTTGGATGACTTAATGTCAAAATAGACAGAGCCATCATCTGAAATATAGGCGTGTTTCTTATTGATAAGTTTCTGAATAATTTCTACCATCTCAGGTACGAGCTCCGAGATAGGTTTGAAACGATGAAAAGTCGTGATATTGAGTTTCCCTAAATCTTCAAAAAAGTACCGAGTGTACATCTCAGTAAATTCCTTGAGAGACATTTTTTCTTTTTGACTATCACGGATAGTCTTGTCATCAATATCTGTGAGGTTCATGAGCGGATGGACATTGTACCCCAGAAACTGCATCGAACGAATCACGATATCAGAAAAAGTGTAGCAACAGAGATTGCCAATATGGGCATAATTGTAGACCGTCGGTCAACACACATAAAATTTCACCGTATCTTCTCTGAGGGGCTTAAATGGCTCGATAGTTCGAGAGAGAGTATTGTAGAGATGGAGCATAAAAGTATTGTCGTGATTTTTCCAAGAATTCAAGTTTCGTCTTGCATTTTTGGGACTTATCTCTACTATTTTTGTATGAAAAAATTGGGGATTATATGAGCTGTTCTTTGCATGATTTTTCTCGTGAGTTTTTTGTTGTGAAAAGATACTAAAAATTGCACGATGTTAAACGGAGAGAGATGGAATATCGAACTTGCGAGAACTGCAGAGGAAACATCGCGAGGCCTGATGTATCGAAAAGAGCTTTGCGCGAGATGTGGGATGCTTTTTGTTTTCAGCGAGAATTCGCCAAAGAGTTTTTGGATGAAAAACACTCTGATACCGCTCGATATGTATTTTTATGATAGTACTGGAGTATTGGTGGATTTTGCAAAAAATATGCGACCAGAAAAAGAGACAGAAATACCAATGGACTACACTTCTCAGCCTGCTCAATATGTCCTGGAAGTGGTAGCGGGTTCACTTTTTCAGCCAGAAAATTTCAATCCCACTGAGTGTCTCTAGGAATTACATTCTATCTCCATTTCTTTCCCATTCGGGTGAATAAAAGAGATTTTTTGAGCATGGAGAAGATGCCCCTTCCTGACAGTAAGATGTGATAATTCAGGGAAACGAGTGACACTTGGCCCGCCGTATCTCTTATCCCCAATAAGTGGGCAACCGATATGTGCCATATGGACACGGATTTGATGAGTGCGACCAGTTTTTGGATTGAGTTCCACGATGGACCATTTTTCAGCAGGTATTCATTTTTTGATTCAAAACACTTCCGAAGAAGGAATAATTCTATACTCTGTCTCGGCTGAATCCCCCTTGTCATCAATAATCATCTTTGCTTCGTCAGTTCTACCCGTGTTAAGACGGAGAATGGAAGCACTGATTGCCCCAGATGCTGGATGTGGTTTCCCAGAGACCAGGGCGTTATAAGTTTTTTTGACCTTCCGAGTACGAAACTGGTCTGCCATATGTTCATAGCTTTTTCTCGTGAGACAAGCGATGATGATACCAGAGGTCTCTCGGTCGATACGATGGGCGAGGGCAGGATGGTCAAATGTTCCAGAGGGTTTCCATCATTTTGAGAGGAGGTAGACTTCTATTTGTTCAATAAGTGATACTTCATTCGTTTTATGATCGGGGCTATGAACAATCAGTCCTGCAGGTTTATTATAAATAAGTATTTCGCTATCTTCATAGAGGACTCTTGATGTCTCAAGAGTGCTGGAAGTATTGATGATTCGTTCTTCTTTTCTTTGCCATTCTTTCAAGGTTTTCTCGTCGAGGTGAACTTCCACTACATCTCATGCTCGGAGCTTGGTACTCTCGGGCATTTTCTTCCCATTAATGGTGATTTGCTTCGTTCTGAGTGCCTGGTAAATTTCCCCAAGTTTTGCTCATGGGAAAATCTTGCGAATATATCGATCAAGTCGTTGGCCGAGGTCATCTGATGGGGGAGTGATGGATTTCATAAGAATAAGCGTATTGTATTTATTTCACTTTCAATGTAAAAGCCTTCTTACTTTTATATTTTCTTGCTAAAAAGAACTTTTGGTTTACTATACCTCAAATCAAAACTATGACTTTGACCCGAAAAATCGTTTTTCTGATAGCCATTATTGTGTGACTTTTTATCACACTTAATCTGGCGGTACTTCCGTATATCACGAGAAATTATTTTTATAATTTTTTGCAACAATTCTATACAGAACAACGCGAAGATCAGCTCGATGCCGACATTCTCAATCTCATAAAAAAATTTCCAGATCAAGCACCGGAACTTCTTGAACAATATCGTGATATTGATTCAGATCTCAATAAGCTCGTTTCTGGATTTGAGGAATTCGTCAACAATGACCCCGTCTTTAATCGTGACTCAGTTGGAAAAGTATTGCAAACTTCTGGTGTGGAAGAGAAACAGATAGATGAAGTGATATGACTCAATGCGATGTCTGTATTTTTGAAGACTGTTCCATTTGGATTTAATTTTGCTGGAGAAAATGACCCTAAAAAGGAATTTATCAATCAAGTACTTGCTGCGATGTTGGCTATTAATATAGCATTTGTGGCGCTTTTGAGTATATTTATCCTCTATTTTTTGAGACAATCATTTCAGCCCATTCGTACGATCACAAATACTCTCGATAGTTTCTCTGCATCGAGTGGAAATCTCCTAGAATATAATCGAAAAGATGAGTTTAAGCCTCTTATCGATTCTCTGAATAATCTCCGTCTTCGTCTCGATCATCAGGAGCAAATCCGTGCTCAATTTCTCACAGATATGAGTCACGAGCTCAAGACCCCTATGACAGCTATTGGTGTGTATCTGGAGGGAATACAAGATGGCGTGATTCAGCTTAATACCAAAAATATTAATGCCCTTACGAGCGAGCTTTCTCGTCTGACAAGAATCGTAGAGAGTCTGATGCACTTTCAGATGTTTGAGAGTCGACCAACCATATTCCATTATGACAAGATATCTCTCTATGAAATCTTTACACTAGTTCAGGAAACTCATAGCCAGGAGCTCAATCGTCACCTCCAGACGATGAACTATGCTGGACCAAAAAGAGCAAACATTATCTTTGATCGAGATAGCCTCATACAAATATTTCATAATGTTGTTGCCAATTTTCTACGGTACGCTGGCTCTGGTTCTCAACTTCGGATCAATTTTCTCGAAGAAGGAAATACAAATATTCTCATTTTTCAAGACAATGGTATTGGTGTTACGACAGAGGATTTGCCGTACCTAAAAGAAAAATTTTATCAGGTTGATAAATCAAAAACAGGCGATATCAAAGACCGATGACTTGGTGTGGGGCTCTCCATCGTTGATAAAATTGTACGGGATGCTGGTGGTTTCGTAGACCTAATCAGCGCTCCAGGTGATGGATTCACAGTTCGAATCGAGCTTCCCAAAAAGGCGCTATAGTGTTTCAGGGGCAGCACAATAACTCAGGAGTGCCATCAAAAAGGCATCAAGTTTTCAGGTGCTTTCTCATTGTTTCTCTTCCATATCAATTCGCACAATAGCATCGTAGAGTTTTTTGAGGACTTCTCGGTCATCGCCTATTTTTCTTGCTGTAGTAACCTGTGATGGCTTGATGGTCGGTAGAGCTCGAAGTGATGATTCAGAGGGAAGATAGGAGGCTATGAGTACTTTACGAAGCATGGTCGTAATCATGGCCATAGTGAGCTCTCGATCAGCGGTGCGGAGAGTATCTCGGAAGGTGAAGAGGAGTTCTGAAACATCTTTTCTCCAGAGGGGATTGAGGATATTAAAATTATTTTCTTCAAAATAATTTGGTAAAACATTCTTGAGTTCTTCATCGGTCCATGAAGTTTTTTCAGCCAGCTTGAGTTTTTGTATTTCCTGATAAATAAAATAGTAGTTATTGTTGAGCCTTTCTTGAATACGAGATGCTTGCCATTCAGATACTCAGAGGGCTTTCACAAGAGAAGTGCTGATTTCATTCTGGGAGGGGAGGGCGAAATCGTGAAGAGTAGCATTTTCGATGAGCCATTTTTCGAGGTCTGTTACCGGTGTTTTGTTTCCTACGAAAAGGAAGAAATTTGTTTCAGGTGCCATCTTGAGAGTCTCTATCCAGAGAGTGTCATCAATTACTTTTGATTTATTAGGCGGGTCTCCTTCTCATTCTTCCTGAATCTGAGTTTCCTTTTCCTGGATATCGCTTATTTCCTTTTCTGTTTTGAGTAAGAGATCTCTCAGGATAATCATTCGAGTCATCTCCATAAATCCAGGAGAGACACAGTCAGAAAGAATCGCGTCATACATATCCTGTTTCCTGACTTCTGCCAAGTTCATTTCCCCATGTTTTTCGATAAACTTTTCCTTCCAGCTGATAAGCGTATCAGCGAGAAGGAGTGAATTTGGTCATCGAAAGAAATGAATATTTTTTAGCGGCATAGATCTTTATGAGTATATGCTTTTTTTTAGTTCGTCCATACCTTTATATATTACAAAATATATTTTTAAATGTGCAATTAATTCTAGTTTATTATTGGTGAAATGTTATATAATACAACTACTTTTACTTCGTTTATTTCTTTATTTTTCTTTTTATGAAAAGATTTCTGCCAGCTATTATTATTGCTGTTGTACTTATAGGTGGTGGTGTTATTGCTACAAAGTATAACCTCATCAATCTTTCAAGTAGTGTTCTTGGGATTTCTTCTACTCCAAAAGCTGGAGACACAGTTGTTGTAGACTATGTAGGAACAGAAGATGACGGTACAGTGTTTGATTCTTCTAAAAAAGAAGGACGATCTCCACTCGAATTTGTAATCGGTAGCAAGAGCATGCTTCAAGGGTTTGAAGATGCCGTTATTACTATGAAAAAAGGTGAAACAAAAACAATACGGCTCGAAGCAAAAGATGGATATGGCGAAAAATATACAGTAGATAATAATGTATCCCCTTCTGGATATAAAGAAGTTATCACTCAAAAAGTTCCAAAAAATGTCCTTACAGGTATCATCTCTCAAGACCTTCCAAAGGCTCAAGCTGATCAAATCCTCGGAGGTTCTACTGTTGGTACAGAAAAGAAGCTCGGTGAGGCAACTATCAAGGTAACTGCTGTCACGGGTGATAATGTCACTGTATCTATCAATGATCCACAAGCTCCTTTCTACGGAAAGACACTCGCAGTTGGTCTTGAGACAACGGCTCAGGATGGTAGCAAGGTTACTATCAAGTCAATTACTGGTGATGATGTAGAAGTTGATATCAATTTGGATCAAAAAATCATCAAAGATGGCAAAGAATTAACAAAAGAAGAAGTCACTGCTTTCTTGGCAACAAATCCAGAAAAGATCACTGTGAAATCAAGGAATCCTCACCCTCTCGCAGGCAAGGCTCTTAATTTTGAAATTACACTCAATGAAATCAAGTCAGCTACACCAGCTCCAGCTGCACAATAATTGATAAATTTCTTGACAAAAAGACTATCCCGCTCACAATGAGCGGGATTTTTATGCATCGATTTCTTATTTCCATTCCTCTTGCAAAAGAGATAACTATTCCATCTGGAGAACTCTATCACCAGATAGCACATGTTTTTCGTGCACGAATAGGGGAACGGATTACCTTATTTTTGGAGTGAACAGATGATATCGTCTATGAGATAGAGGGTATCTCTAAAAAATGAATCACACTCTCTCAAAAAGAAGTTGTACCAAATCAGTTTTCCACTTCATGAAATCGATTACTCGTATTTCAGGCTTATCCCAATAAACTCTCGACACTGGAACTCCTGGTACAAAAATTTACAGAGCTCTGAGTAGAGAAAGTAGTTTTCTGGAAATCAGAACACGCACAAATGCAGGATATTTCCGAGGCAAAGAAATCACGAATTGCAGCTATTGCTTGCGAGGCACTCGAGCAATGCGGAGCCAACAAGTCGCTCCAGATAGAACATAGTCATCTAGGGCCTCAAAAACTTCAAGAGGCATATTCTGACTACACACATATTGCGGGGCACTACGAGGGCAAAGAATTGCCAAAAATACCAACAGAAACCCCCACTGCTCTCTGGATAGGACCTGAGGGTGGTTGGTCAGCAAGCGAGAAACAATTCTTCGAAGAACAAAAAATAACTCTTTGGAAATTTAATAATCGTATTCTACGTCTGGAGACCGCTGCTATTGTGGGTGTAGGAATATTATTGAGTAGTCTTTAGTTTCTGGCTCAAATAAATAAATGGAGTGTCGAGAAGTGCCATGACAATTTTAAATACAAATGCCATTATCATCAATTCTCAGAGGTTATTGTAGACGCCGTAAAATGCGAGAGGATAGAAAATCAATACATCGACTGACTGTACTATTATAGTACTAACATTATTCCTGAGCCATAGTTTTTCATGTCATGTTTTTTCTTTTATACGATGAAATATATGTGCATCAAGATGTTGTTCTAATATGAACATAATAAAAGCAGCTATCATCAGTCGCGGTGAGATAGCGAGAAGAGCTTGAATATGTGGTTTAATGATATCTACAGAGTGGGCATTCATTGATACCACTAACGTTGTCAAAATCCCAATAATTATCATCACAAATGCAGCGAGCCAGATAATTTTTTTTGCTTCTTTTTTCCCATAATGTTCTGACACCATATCGGTAGATAGGAACATGGCAGCGTAGAATATTTCTGAAATTGAAAATGCGTAACCAAACATGTTGACCACCATCGGAGCAAGAAAAAATGTTATAGTCCCCATTGTAGCTACATAAGCATAGAGGTAGACTCTCCCCATTTTAAAGGCCACTAATGATAATCAAAGTGCAAATAAAAAAGTTATCAAAAATAGAAATTCATTCATATTTTACACAGCAATAGGTGCTTTAATAGCAGGGCAGGGATTATAATCCACTATCTCAAAGTCTTCGAATTTGAATCAAAAAATATCTTTTATATCTGGATTGATTTTGAGTTTCGGAAGTGGTCGAGGCTCTCGAGAGAGTTGTTCTGCGACCTGATCAAAGTGATTGTGGTAGATATGGAGATCGCCAGAGGTATGGATAAATTCTCCTACTTCTAGACCACAGACCTGAGCTATCATATGGACGAGAAGAGAATAGGAAGCAATATTGAAAGGAAGCCCAAGGAAGCTATCAATAGAGCGCTGATAAAGCTGACAAGAGAGTTTATTATTTGCGATGTAAAATTGAAAAAGACTGTGACAAGGAGGAAGTGCCATCTGATCAGCTTGTGCAGGATTGTAGGCTACTACAAGATTCCGGCGGCTATTGGGATTATTTTTGCAGGTATCTATAACCTTTTGAATCTGGTCGATACCTTCACCATTGAAATTTCTCCATTGGTAACCATAAACAGGTCAGAGTTCGCCCCACTGTTTGGCAAAGGCAGCATCAGTTTTTATTTTTTCAATAAAGATTTTCATTTCATCTTCCCATTCTAGAGTATATTTCGGATATTTTTCCTCTAGGTTATTTTTTTTGAGATAGGCTTGAAATGGCCACTCATTCCAGATGCGGACATCGTTGTCGACAAGATATTTGATATTGGTATCCCCAGAGAGAAACCAGAGGAGCTCATGAATGATACCTTTTGTAAATACTTTCTTTGTTGTCAAAAGAGGAAATCATGCCTGTAAATCACATCGAAATTGGTATCAAAAAACACTTCTCGTACCAGTACCAGTACGGTCTGAGCGATCGACGCCATGGTCCATGACGTGCTGAAGGAGGTCAAGATAAGCTTTCATAGGAAATTATTTTTGGATCTGTTGCACGATATCTTCGAGCGTATTTGCTCCTCTCCATTTTTTGATCAGTTCTCCCGTATTGGTCACTTGTACAAATGTTTGTTGTTCTGTTATGCCATACTGTTGTTTCATAGCATCTGCATCGTCAAAACTAACCCGTAGAATAGTGAGATCTTTAGGGAGTTTATCTTTTTTATCAGTGATATCTTTGTTGGTTGCAATGCCACTAGGAGACCAGCTCGCATAGAAAAAGAGAACAATATTTCCGGATGCTTGTGCGAGGGCTGTCGGAGTATAGGGGAGATAGAGACCGCCTTCTGCGATGCCACGAGGCGTATCTGATGGAGCGAGATTGCTTTGTTCACCGACAGCGATTCATTCGGTTTTACCAGTATCAGAGGTAGGCATAGTGGAAGTATCTCCAGCCAGAGTTGTCTCTTCGGAAATGACCGTTTCTTCAGGTACTGTTTCAGTAGGCTGCGCACTACCACAACTTGAGAGGAATAGTGGAACACAGAGTGTAAATGCCAGGATGGCAGGAGTGGTTTTTTTCATAGCAAAATCGTTTAATAAGTAGTACACACATACTATGAAAAATAGGGGAGTTGTCTAGGGATTTTAATAATCAAAAATTAGCAATATAAAGTTTATATGTCAAATAATAGAAGTTTTAAAATATGTTTTTTTATTATACTAAAACCATGATTCAGAAAACCACACAATTTCTCAAAAAAAATGTCACAGAACTTGCCCGCGAAGATATTTATGAACTTCGGGAAATTATCGCATTTCATCGATATCAATACTATGAACTTGAAAAGCCATTGATTGCTGATGATGAATTTGACACATTGTATGCACTTCTCGTCGCAGGAGAAGAAAAATTTGGCATGGAACATGATATTGGAAGTCCTACACAAGAGGTGCACAGACTTGAGGAGAATCATTTTACCAAAGCTCCTCACCGGCATGCCATGATGTCGCTTGATAATACGTACAATGCTGACGACCTCTTGGAATTTGAAAAGCGTATCAAACGAATCCTCGATAGTGATGCAGAATCTTCACGGATTATTGAATATATCGTCGAATATAAATTTGATGGACTTGGGATTGCTCTCACTTATGAGGGCGGGAAACTTATTCGTGCCTTGACTCGAGGGGATGGTATAATGGGTGAAGATATCACACTCAATGCTCTACAAATCAATAATATCCCTCAATATATTCCCACACAGCAAGATATCGAGGTGCGTTGAGAAATAGTGATGTCACGAGCCTCTTTTGAGAAATTGAATGAAAAGAGGCTTGCAGCTTCTGAAAAACTCTTTGCTAATCCACGCAATGCCGCGAGTGGTAGTTTGCGACAGCTCGATCCCACAATAACAAAAGAGCGAGATCTCCTTTTCTTCGCCTATAGTTGTCCTGATCTCGAGGAAGGACACAGTACAGTGACTAATTATTTTGATATTATAGAAGAGCTCTGAAAGTATGGATTCCAAACCTCTCAACAATGGCAATGAGGAGGGTTATTTTTTGAAAAAAAACAAGGGATTCAATCTATCATAGACATGATTCATGAGATGGGAAAGAAGCCAGTATGTCCTTTTGATATTGATGGACTGGTTATAAAAGTAAACGATTTACAGCTCTGGGAAACACTTGGTGTCACAGCACATCATCCCAGGTCTGCCATTTCTTACAAATTCCCAGCAGAGTACGCTCGCACGAGGATTCTCAATATTCTTCACTCCGTCGGGAGAACAGGCGTTATCACCCCCGTTGCTCAAGTGGAACCAGTCAATGTGATGGGTGTAGTAGTCAAAAATGCTACACTGCATAACTATGATGAGGTGGTAAAAAAAGACCTCAAAATAGGGGATTGGGTTTTTATCCATCGAGCTGGTGAAGTTATCCCCGAAATTATCGCACCAATTACAGAATTACGAGATGGATCCGAATCCGAGATCATTCCCCCAAAACAGTGTCCTATTTGTCAGTCTGAAACTTATAAAGAATGAGATAAAATAGCCCTTCTTTGTAGTAATCCCGAGTGTCCTGCTCGAGAGATGCAGTGACTTGAATGGTTTGTGAGCAAGCATGGCATCGATATTGACGGTTTTGGGCCAAAGCAAATAGAGCTTTTTATGGAATTGGGATGGGTGACAGATGCTGCCTCAATTTATGACCTACGTGACCATCGAGAAGAATTCTTGACACTCGAATGATATAAAGAAAAATCAGTCGACAACCTCCTTCAGGCAATAGAGAATAAACGGACGCTCCCGATCGAGAAAATCATAGCCTCTTTGGGTATCCCATGAGTTGGGAAGAGAACGGCTAAATTGCTTGCTCCACTTTTTCATTCTTCTGAAGATGTTCTCTCTTTTTCAAAAACCCCAGAAGAGCTGGAGATTATCAAAGATATCGGACCAGAAACCGCTCGTTCAATTTGTGAATACTTCCAAACGCATACTGTGTTACTTCAGAGATTGTTGGAGAGAGTTCAGGTTATCTATTCGCAAACTAACACTCAAACATCTGATGGAATTTTAGCTGGAAAAACTTTTTGCGTCACTTGAACTTTTACTCTTTCTCGTGATGAAATTCACGCTTTGATTGAAGAAAATGGGGGAGAAGTGCGAACTTCTGTCTCATGAAATCTGGATTATCTCGTAGCTTGAGAAAATGCTGGTAGTAAAAAAGAAAAAGCACAATCACTCGGGGTGACTGTGCTTGATTGGGAGGGGTTTGGAGAAATGATAAAAAATATATAAAAGTTTTATTATTTTTGTGTAACGAGTTTTTCATTCATAAATTCTTGACAAGATATTTTATATTCTCGATCAACATTAGCATTAAAATCAGAGTCATAGATAATCATGCCAGCTACAAGAATCGATAATGTTCCTACAGGCATATTATCTTTTCTTATATTCGTTATCATGTTAGATATTCATTTTAAAGAAATATCACATTTTTTTCTATATTCTTCCACATTAACGGATATCTGGCATATTCATGGCTTTTTTCAGTGGATTTGAAGTGAAAAATATCCCCCATCTTCTTTGCTGGAAACCTTCAAGTTTGATTGAGAACAATTTGCAATATTTTCACTGAAGCACTGCATATTTTTATTCTCTTTGTCATTTGGGTCAGAATCTAATGTAAATGAATTATTATCCACTTCGCCACAATCTTTTATTTTTCCTGCTGTTTCGGTATTTTTTTCTGATTTTGGACATGTTTTTGATGTATCTGGTTTCTTTCATGTGCATTTTGCATCTTCCACCTTTTTGCCGTTAGATTGGCATTCAACTATTCTTGTTTGCTTACCATTAGAGCACGCAGACCATTCTCATTCGGACCATTTAGCAGTATGCTTTGTTTTTGGTAAATCCTCCTCTTCCTCCTCTTCCTCCTCTTCTTCCGTTTTCCCTGGCTCTTCTGTAAGTCATAAACTTTCTATACATTCCTCATAGGGAAGAAGTTTTTTCTTCAACACTTCCACTTGTTTGAGAAGTCCTCTGAGTTCTACATTATTTATATTACATTCTGTTTTTTCTTTTCATTTTAATTCTTTGCATGGATCATCGAGAGTAGTAGTATCTCATCCGAGAGACTCAACTTTCTCCAAGAGTTTCTCTAACTTTGCAATATTCTTATTGTATTCCTTGGTTGCTGGAGAATTTTCAGCAACTACTGCTTTGGTACATTCAAAGTTGTTTGAACGAGTACTGGCACTATTGAGCTGCAAATCCTTTTCCTTGTAATTCTTCGAAGAGACAGCAAATGTAGCACCAATAAGTGTACAAATACAGAGACTAAGCACTGCAATATGCATTTTTTCTTTCATAAAAGAAGTGTTTATTAGATAAAACACTTATAAATTACTCTATAATTTTATATATGTCAAATATATTGATTAATTCTATTACTTCCACTCAAAATTTTCCGCTGTATCACTTCCGATTCTTTTTACTGTGTGGTCACCAAAGTGATCTCGCATAGCCTGGATAAGGTTGGTCGGAAGTTTCTCGCTCATCAGAGTCTTGAGGTATTCTCTTGAGCTCGCTAAAACTGGAATTGGCACTCCAGATGTGCGGATGACTTTATCCAACGATGTCATGTGTGATTGGAGTTGATGCAGAAATTCACTCGTTCCAGGAAATGCTTCATAAATTTGCGGAATAATTGCAAGCATCTGGCTACGGATGATACAGCCGCCTTGCCAGATACGCATCACTTCCATAATATTAATACCCCATTGGAACTCCTTTTCAGCTACTAAAATCAATTCAAGTCATTGAATATAGGCAGCAAGATAGGTGAGTTCAAGTGTCTCTCTGAGCGTTTTGGTATCTGGTAGCTCTTTTCATTCAAACGGAGTGAATGTGGTTGATTTTTCATTTTTTTTGATAACTGCATTTCGTCCAGAATTCCATCGAGCAAAGAGGGATTCTGCGATAGTTGGAACTGGTACTCAGAGCTTGAGCGCTGCCTCTACTGTCCATCCGCCTGTTCACTTACTTCCAGCGATATCACTGATTTTTTCCAGCAAGAATTCACTTGAATTGACTGGATCTTTTACTCAGAGAATATCTACCGTGATATCGAGGAGGAAACTACTAACAATACCTGTATTGATTTCTTGGAATATACTTTTCATCTCATCCTGATTTTTCCCAACTGCTCGCAAAATGTCATATATTTCCGCAATACCCTGCATAATAGCATACTCGATACCATTGTGAACCATTTTAACAAAGTTTCCCGCAGCAGCATCTCCGACATAGGTGACACATGAGTTTCCTGCAAAATCTTTTGCTGAAATTTTCTGGAGTATTGGTAACATTCTTTCAATACTTTCCTTGTCACCACCTGGCATCATCGCGGGTCACAATCGAGCGCCTTCTGAGCCGCCCGAAATCCCACATCCAATCCAGTGAATACTATGTTTCCGTGATTCAGATTGATGAGCAATTGTGGTATCCCAATGAGCATTACCGAGATCCCAGATAGCATCACCAGGCGAGAGAAGTCAGAAGAGTGTTTGAGCTACTTCGTCGGTTGCTTTTCCAGCGGGAACGAGGAGAAATATATTTCTTGGGGATTCCATTTTTGCAATAAGTTCCGAAACAGTACTTCATACCGTCACAGCCTCTCCAAGCTCAGCCTGAAGAGCTGTTACTTTTTCGAGTGTACGATTCCAAACCATGATAGATTCGCCTTTTGAGACGATATTTCGGACGAGATTTTCGCCCATAGTGCCGAGACCGATAAGTCCAAGATGTGCCATAAGAAAAGATGAATAATTATTTCGATACCTCTTTGAGCCCGAGAGAATCTTTGAGAATTATATTACCATGTTGAGTGAGAATTCGAGAAATGAGCTTATCACCATATTTGAGACGTTCTTTGAATTCTTTTTCCGTGATAACAGCGTATTTTATCTTTCTTCAGAAGAAGTGTTTTGTCAAAAAGAGACCAAAATTTTCTTTATCTATTTCTCAAATAATAAGGATATCAATGAGGTTATTCGTCGACTCCCGTGTCATGTCTTCGATACCTCATCCCACAATCAAGAGGCTGAGATTGTGTTTTCCTTTGAAAAAGTCATTGAGCTTACCAATAGCGTCAAAAGTCTTACCAAATATCATCTGAAGATCAGGGAGAATAGGACATTGAAGATTAAGCGAATAATGTTTGGTGTTATCTTCTCGGCGAGACTTGAGAATACCGAGATTCTCTAGATTTTCAAGTTCACGACGGACAGCATTGATTTGTTCATCGATATCTCGACAAAGTTCACGGATAAAGAAATCCTTTTGGGGATTAAAAGTATGCTCCAAGAAGAATTTTTCGAGAAGTTTTTTACGACAATTTGATCAGAAGAGTTTTTCGAGAGCTATCACGGCAGTTTTTTAAAGTACTGAGCCCATTGTATGGTTTTTTTTATGGGCGCAAATAATTTTTACCACTCAATCTGCTTCATTCCGTGCTCTTGAAGAAGTATATTGGTTTTGGAAAAATGTTTACAACCAAAAAATCAACGATAAGAGGAAAGGGGAGAGGGGTGAGGTGCTTCTAAGATAATGTGTTTTGTAGTGTCAATAAGTGCTCGTTTTTTCTGTGCATGGCTTCCCCAGAGGAGGAAAACGAGAAAATCTCTTTCTTTTGAGAGTGTTTGAATAATTGCATCAGTAAAATTCTCCCATCATTTTCCAGCATGAGACATGGGTTGCCCAGCCCTCACTGTGAGAGTTGTATTCAAGAGTAAAACTCACTGCTCTGTCCATCGAGTGAGGTCACCATTTTTTGGCAGAGGGGTACCTATATCATCATGTATTTCTTTGAAAATATTGACAAGAGATGGAGGATTTTTGATTCATTCTTGCACAGAAAAAGAGAGCCCATGAGCTTGTCATGGTCCATGATAGGGGTCTTGTCCGAGTACAATCACTTTAACGCTGCCAAACGGAGTTTTGTCGAGAGCGGCAAAAATATTTCTTGGATGAGGATAGAGCGTTTGTCCCGCTGATATTTCATCTTTTACAAATTTTGAGAGTTCTTGAAAATAAGGTTTTTCAAATTCGGATGAAAGAGCTCATTTCCAGCTTTCGTGCATTTTGATATCAGGCATATTTATTTTTTTGGAGTATCACCGAGATTATGACGATATTCGTCTATGAGTGTATGTATAATTCGAGAACTTTCCAAGGCTCTAGGGATTGCGGTAAGCTGAAAATCAGAGGCATCGCCAGCGGTTTTGATCGTCATATCACCATACCTGAGAATATTACCCAATATTCCTGATGTAGATGCTCTTACTTCTTGCACTTGGTCGATGCTCGCTTGCGAAATTTTTCGATTAAGAAATTTAACTTGATCATATTCGATAATACGCTTATTGGTTACTATTAGGATATCAAGTTCGTTATTCGTCCACTGAACAAATACATATTGTAAACCTATCATACCAACTCCGAGAGCACTGAGCCATGTGAGAAGTGGTGGGAGATTGGCAAATTTTCCTGAAAATATAATAGCTGCGAAAATGCCACAGAGCATGAGAACCAGTAGGGATATTTGCAGGAGAGCAATCCAGTGTTTTCGGATGACAAGAAGAGGAATTTCTCATTGTTCGAGCTCAGTGAGCACACATCCATGACTTCTTGGAATATCATCAAAGGGATTTTTGTCCATATATGTATGGTAGAGATTTTTCTAAAAAACACAATCTTATTTTCCAACAAGTACATTTGGATCTCGTGCATAAATTGGATGAAGAAGGGGTACTTTCTCAGGAAAAGAAAAATTCTTCAAAAAATACTCGTAATTATGAGCTTGGGTATAAGACGAATGATTTCAAAGTGGTGGTACGAGTTGATTTGAAGTATAAGCATCAAGACCCCCAAGTGTATCTATTTTAACTATAGATTGTGGAGATTTGGTCCCATGTTCCCAGAGAAGTACTTCTGTCTTTGTAAGAGGTAAAACCCAAGGGAGTGGGGATTTTTGTTTTTCAAAAAACTCACTTACAGTAACGGAATAGAGTGGTATTCAAAAAGCATATCCTAGTGTATTGGCTACAAGAGATGTGACACGGATACCCGTGAACCCACCTGGTCATATTATGCAGACAATTCCAAAAAGACTCTGGTAGTCCAATGTATTATGAGAGAGGAGGGTATCGATTGATTCAGTGAGAGTATCAAATTCTGCATGCTTTCCTTCCCATGTTATTATGTCTTTGATGTTTTTTTCTTCATCAAAAAGGCATATATAGGCAGGCGAGGAGAGGGTATCAATAAAAAGTGAATACATAATAAATGAAATTGATTTTAGTTAGTATAGTAAAATTGATTATTTTGGAAGAAAAATTTGGAAGAATACGTTTTTTGCTATAATGAACGGGCATTATTTGTTAATATTTCTTATGCTTTCTACACTTCCATCCCTTATTACAAAATCTCTTGATCACCTCAAATCTGAATATTCTAAATTACAAGCTGGTCGAGCAAAGCCAGAACTTATCGAGGACATACTTGTCCCAGTCTATGGAAGTACTATGCCAGTTAAAAATGTTGCCACTGTCTCTGTGGTGGATCAGAGAACGCTTTCTATTGTGCCATTTGATCGTTCAACAAATGGAGATATTACACGAGGCATTGCAGCAGCAAATATTGGGCTTAATCCTCAGGACAGGGGAGATAATATTCTCATTGTAGTGCCTATGATGACAGAGGAAAATCGTCGGAATCTAGTGAAGATAGCAAATACTATGGCCGAAGACGCTAAAGTGGCTATTCGAAGTGTGCGTAGTGATTTTCATAAAGAAATACAAAAAGCAAAAACAGATAAAACTCTCTCGGAAGATGTCTTAAAATGATATGAAGAAGATCTCCAAAAACATATTACAGAGGCAAATAAAAAGATTGAGGATATGATGAAAGTAAAGGAGGAAGAAATAATGAAAGTATAATTTTTACATGCCCAACCAAAACTATTTTTCCCGTTTGCTGAAGAAAAATCTCTGGATTTATTTCTTTTCTTTTTTGACAGCCCCACTGGCCTATATAGGTAAAATAGCCATGACATGATCCGTATCTACAGAAGACTACGGAGTATTTTCTGCGGTTATAAGTTTTGTGTTGATGCTTGGTGCGTACAATGATTTTGGAATGGCAGAAAGTCTTAATTTCTTTCTCCCAGAATATCTTCATAAAAAAGAAAAACAAAAAATTACTCAGACCTTCTCTATTGCTCTGGTAACACAAATTCTTTCTTCGAGCGTCTTGGCTATAATACTTTTCTTTGGAGCTGATTTTCTCGCAAAATATTATTTTGAATCACCATTAGCAGCATCTTTACTCCATATATTTATTTTGTTCTTTTTTCTCGATAATCTATTTCGTTCTATGAGCATGTTTTTCCAGGCTGTTCAGGATACAAAAATACAAAAATTTACGGATTTTATACGAACTTTTGTCCAAATAAGTCTTATTGTTTTTATTGCATTGAGCGATCATGCAAACATTATAAGGTATGTTTGGGTATATAATGCGGCAACCATTTTGGGGATAACAGTTTCTGTCGCTTTTATTTACACAAAATATCGTATCTATTTTACAAAAAGTGGGTGGATATTTGGGCGAGTTGATTTTACAAAGATATTTCGATATGCTATATTTGTTATGCTTGCTGCCAATGTTGGCACACTTCTGAGTCAGATCGATACTCAGCTCATAACTGTACTGCTTGGTACCACGGCTTCGGGGGTATATAATATTTATCTTTCTGTTATTCGTATACCATTTGTACTCCTTTTGCCCGGTGTGTATTTCTTGTTTCCAGTATTTACAGATTTAATAAAAAGAGGAGAAGTAGGTACTGTAAAAAAACTTCACTCATTTTGCTATGAATTTTTTGCCATCATGGGGCTTTGCATGGCAAGTTTTTATATTCTTTTTTGAGAGATACTTACTGAAATATTATATGGGAAAAATTATGCTGCTTCAGGAGCAATACTGATTTACGCTGCACCATTCCTGATATTTGATTTTTTACTTCAAATAGATTTTCAGGTACTAGGAGCTATGGGGCGACCTAGAACACGACTCTTTATTCTTTTGGCAGCCATTGGTTTTAATGTAACGACAAATTATATCTTTTTAAAAATGTTTGGCGTTGCTGGTTCAGCGTTGGCTTCTGGTATTGGTTGGATATTTATTTGGATTTTAGCATTTCGCTCTACGAGAAAATTTGCATGAGATTTTCGATGGTGAGCATTTATCAAAAATGCTTTCGGTATAGGATTACTTTCCTGGTGACTCTATTTTGTTCATTTAGAAAATTTCTTTTCTGGAAGAATGCAGCTTTTTTGGGGTATTTCCCTCGTAGTATGCAGTTACGCTCTTGTGTTTTTGATTCTCAATTACGCTGAATTCCGACGTTTTTTTGCCCTGTTTCGTCATAAGGAAATAATATGATAGGTATATTTGATTCATGATCTGGTGGGCTTACGTTTTTAGCTGCCATGCAGTCAAAATTTCCAGGATATTCATATATCTACCTAGGTGATTATGATAATTGTCCTTATGGTGCTAAAAGTCCTGAAGAGATACAAGATCTCACCATAGCCTGAGTCCAAAAACTTTTTGATGCAGGTGCTATGATTGTTATTCTCGCCTGTAATACTGCTTCTGCGTGGACACTCAGAAAATTACAAACAGAGATATTTCCTGACAAAAGAATTCTGGGAGTTACAATTCCAGGAGCTGAAAAAGTGGTAGAGCTTTGATTGAAGCAAGTGACTGTGTTTGCAACACAACAAACAGTGAATTCCAAAACATATCGAGAAAGAATGGGGATACTCGATGATACAGTAAATATTGAAGAAATCGCTCTTCCGTGAACTCTGGTAACAGAAATAGAATCACTTCTTCCGGTGCAAAGATGTCATTCAGAAGAGGATTTTGGAAAAATTTTGTCTCTGTATTCCTGAGAGGGGTGGAATTGTATTTCCGACGATTGGATGAATTTGGCAGACAAATATTTTTCATCGTATTCTCCTAGGGAAGGGATTATTCTCTGATGTACTCATTATCCTTATCTTCAAAAATCTCTCCAAAATATTTTCCAAAACCACATGATTATTGACCCCTCAGAAGAGTCCGCGAGAGCGCTCGAGAGTTATATCCAAAGACATCAAATACAAATCTCACAGGGTGGAGGGGTGCTATTTTTATAATTCTATGGCAATTTTTACACTGTATATCTGATCATTCACGATTGCTCCTACATGGTATGGGCTGATGTATGTCCTGAGTTTTTACGGATTTTTCCTCGTGATGAAACATCAAAAAATGTCAGAGAAACAGATGGATATAATTCTTCTTCTCACTCTTCTCGGTGTGATTATTGGAGGTCGATTATGATATGTTCTTTTTTATAATTTCTCCTACTACCAGGAACATTTCTGAGAAATATTCATGCCTTGGAGAGGGGGTATGTCCTTTCATGGAGGAGCTCTATGAGTTATTTTGGCTTGGTATTGTGCTGCCAAAAAGATGGGAATATCCTTTTTGAAACTTTCAGATCAGCTTGTCTGGATAGTACCATTCGGACTTTTACTTGGAAGAATAGGGAACT
The DNA here is from genome assembly GCA_964521495.1 of uncultured Candidatus Peribacteria bacterium. Lineage (GTDB taxonomy): Bacteria > Patescibacteriota > Gracilibacteria > BD1-5 > JAGOOR01 > JAGOOR01. The sequence goes on from CAZFTF010000005.1 coordinate 47,143, forward strand.
ATATCAACGGTGAACTCTTCTGATTACCTGGTTATATGGGGCTGTGAGCGAAAGTACTTGAAGGCGTTTCCTATTTCCCAACTCCTCTTCTTGAAGCACTTCTTGAGGGTGTTATTCTCGGATGAATCCTTTATTGGAAGAAAGACAAAATACGTTATCCGTGACAACTCGGCGTATGGTTTCTCAGCGGATATGGAATTGTTCGTTTTATCGCTGAATTCTTTCGCACTCCAGATATGCAAATAGGATACCTCTTGGGAGATTGGATGACACTTGGGCATATTTTCTCTATCATCATGATGACTATCGGTTTGGTGCTGCATTTCGTCCTCAAAAATAGAAGAGACTAAAGACCAAAAAAATCTACTGAATTATTCCAAAGAATTGTTTCAATGACTTCCTTTTCTTCAGATCGAAGAGTACAGAGGGTTTCAAAAACATACTTTGTGAACATTGGTTCGCAATATTTCGCCACTCATTTCATCTGCTGGGGAATAATATAGGGAGCATCGGTTTCTATCATAATCCTCTCAAGGGGTGCTTTCTTGGCTGTTTCTTGGACTTCCAATGACTGAGGATAGGTGAGGATACCTGTAAAGCTGATTTTTGACTCGGGGGAAAGAGTAAAGATTCTCTCAGCGAAATCCCAATTTTCACTAAAACAATGGACGACAAATTTTTTCAGTCCTGATGTTTTGAGGGCTTCAATTGTTTTTTCGGGGCAATTCCTCGTGTGTATGACAACTGGTAAGTCGTATTTCAAAGCAAGTTCCGCCTGAGCCTCAAACCAGTGCTTCTGGCGAGTTTTTTGAATTTCTGCTTCAGATACATCCTCTGAAAGATGGTATTCATCAAAACCTATTTCACCAAGACCAACAATGTATTTTCTGTCCTTAGAGAGGACCATCTTTTCTAGTTCTGAAATGGTTTCAGGGATTTTTTCTACATCTATATCTTGTGCTTCACAAGGATGAACTCCAATAGTTGCTCGAAGTATTGGATATTGTTTGGCGAGCTCGATACAGTTTAGAGAAGCTTCAATGCTCGTGCCAATTTGAATGGAATGAGAAAAATTATTCTCTTCCAAATGTATGATAGCTTCAGGGATATTTTGGGCCAATTTCCCGAGATAGAGATGTGAATGGGTATCAATAAACATATATTATTTTTTATAAACAAGTGGGTTAAGAGAGGCGAGATAGGCGATTCCGAGAGCATCTGCCGCATCATCGGGTGCAGGGATTGCATCGAGCCTGAAGAGGAGCTGCACGGCACGTCCTATTTGTCATTTTACAGCTTTCCCGTTTCCACAGAGTGCTTTCTTGACCTGCAGAGGCGTGTATTCAAAAAGTGGTAAGCCGTGTTTCTCTAAAGCAAGGAGAATAACTCCACGACTCTGAGCCACGTCAATACCTGTTTTGAGGTTGGTAGAGAAAAAGAGCTTTTCAACGGCTCAATGTGTCACCTGATGAGTTGTAATAATATTTTCCAGATCTGTCGCAATTTCGAGAAGTTTCTGACTTTGTGGAACTTTTGGGGTGGTCGAAATAATCCCGTAAGTTAAAATAGTGCGTTGATTATTTTCTACAGCTATCACTGCAAATCAGACAGTTGTTGTACCAGGATCGATGCCGAGAATAATGGCCATAAAATTATGAGAGGGGAAGAGGTGCGATATTCTTTTTTGTATCAATTTTTTGCCCTGCGATATCGAGCCAAACATGATACTTACCTATTGGGAAGCCCTCAAGTAGATTCTTGATTTCCAAGAGTTTTTCCCGAGAAGTATTCTGTGAGAGTTTGATGATGAGGGTATTATCTTCCTTCATTGCACAAACAAATTGAGAATCGAGAGTAGGGAAGAGGGCCGAAACTTCTTCGATGCTATCAGAACCAAGAAGTACCTTGCAGGTATCACTATTTTCTTTTACTTTTTCTTCCGAGGGTAATTCTTTCTGTGTTTGTTTTGTTTCAGACAGGGTAATGGTTTCCTCTTCTCAGAAAAGTCACTCCATTTTTGCCGCTTCTCTAAGCTGAGATATGCTTGCTCGTTTGACTTGTTCAGCCTCAAGTGAAATCTCTCGCATTTCTGGTTTGAGGGAGAGTTTTCCTTTGACGCAGATGATTTCCCCTTCTACAATATGATGCGCTACAGCCGAGTAAAATTTTGGAAATACAACGGTCGTAAATTTCCAATCAATACTGGAACAGGCGACTATGAGCATATTATCACCCTTTTTGGTTTGTATCTTTCGAATACTATCGACATAGCCAATAATTTGCACGATTGGTTTTTGTTTCTGATCTCTTTTTAGAGGAGTATCTTGAGTGTCTCCCATTGATTCGGATACTTCTGGAGTTGCTGGAGCATCGGTACTGATTTCTCAGATTTCTTCTGCCATCAGAGGATCTTCTGTATCGATAGCATTGAGCTCATCGAGGAATTCTCGTACATAATTCAATCCTATAGATTTTTTTTCAATATAACGCCCAAGACCATCCAAGGGGTTACCAGAAATACTCATACCAATCACGGATTTTTCTTCTTTGATACGATTTTCAAATGTCATCGGTTCACATTCTTCCAAAATAAGACCATTGTGTTCGGGTGAGACACCCTCGAGACTAAACATATCCATTTGCTTTGTCGAGGTTTTGTGCTCTATTTCCTTGAGAAAAAGTGACATTTTTTCGACATTCCTGAGCATCTGTCCTCGTTCTCAAAAGCTATCCATAGCCCCACTTTTTATGAGTGCTTCGAGTGTCTTTTTGTTAATCACATCTCAGCCCGTTCTCTGAATAAAATCTTCTAATGAGAGATAATGTCAATTTTCTCTTCATTTCAAAATAGTTTCTACTGGACCATCGCCAACGCCTTTTACCGCTTTAAGTCCAAAACGGATATTATCCTTGTTAATATAGGTAAAATGCTTGCGAGATTCATTGACATCTGGGACAAGAACCTGAATATTTTTTGAACGAGCCTCATTTATTTCAAGCACGATTCTGTCAGTATCATCCTCATCGGAGACCATCAGAGCCGTGAGAAATTCAGTCGGATAATAGGCTTTCAAATAGGCTGTCTGATAGGCAATCATCGAATAACATGCTGCATGAGATTTATTGAAACCGTATCCCGCAAATGGTTCGATGATATCGGTAAAGATATAGGTTGCGAGTTTTTCACTATGTCCTTGTTTTACAGCTGCTTCGATAAATTTTCCTTTTTGCTCATCCATCAATTCTTTGATTTTTTTACCCATAGCACGACGCAGGATGTCTGCTTCGCCAAGTGAAAATCCTGCAAAAGCTTGCACGATTTGCATAATCTGTTCCTGATAAACCGCAATACCTTGTGTGAGCTTGAGAATCTGCTCAAGAGAACTATGGGGAAATTTTACTTTCTCTTTCCCGTGTTTACGTCGAATATACGTAGGGATATATTGGAGTGGACCTGGACGGTAGAGAGATACCATAACGATGATATCTTCGAAAGTATTTGGCTCCAGCTCCTGGAGGTATCGGCGCATTCCTGCGGATTCAAACTGGAAGACTCAGGTGGTATCTCACTTTGTAAAGACATCAAAGACTTTTTGATCCTCCATGTTCAGTTTATCAATATCTATCCGAACACCGTGATTATTTTCTATAATTCGGAGTGCACGATCGATAATAGTGAGGTTTCGGAGACCCAAGAAGTCCATCTTCAAAAGCCCCATATTATCGAGAGGATAGGCAGAAAATTGAGTTACAATGCCCTGACTATCTTTTGGTGGATGTTGAAGGGGGCAAAAATCTGTAATGGGACTTGGTGCGATAATCACGGCACAAGCATGGACTCCGAGTTGTCGGACAGTGCCTTCGAGTTTCTGAGCATTGGTAATCAGTTTTGCATGGAGGGGATTTTCCTGAATTACTTTTTGCAGATCGTTGTTTTCTTTTATTGCATCAGCAATAGTAATGCCTGGTCTTGCGGGAATCATCTTAGAAAATGTATTCATCTCAGAAAAGGGGAGACCGAGAGCTTTCCCGACATCCTTTACCGCAGCACGAGCTGCTAGGGTACCAAAAGTACAAATTTGTCCAACCTGATCATGACCATATTTTTCACGAACATAATCAATGACTCGTCATCGCCCCTCGTCAGAGAAGTCGATATCGATATCTGGCATAGAGATACGAGCGGGATTTAAAAATCGTTCAAAAAGGAGTTGATACCGAAGGGGGTCAATATTGGTAATTCCAGAAAGATAGGCGATGATAGCGCCCGCAGCAGAACCACGACCGGGTCATACAGGTATACTGTTCTCACGAGCCCATCAGATAAAGTCTGCTACGATAACGAAATACCCGTTAAATCACATCAAGTGAACCACTGTAAGCTCATATTCCAATCGATCAAAGATAGATTTCTGTTTTTCTGAAAGGGTTGCATAAAATTCTTCCTTTTTGCTATCTCGCCAAAGCTTTGGTAACTCATTGAGATCAGCAGGGGAGAGATCTTTGAGGTCTGGGAGCTCTCATCGGATTTCTTTGTGAACACAGGAAAAAACATCAGATTCTGAAAGTGTAAAATCATAACGTTTATTAAGCCCCTGAAAACACGTAAGACGTAAAAGCCATTCCTGATCAGTGATTTTTTCTCCATCCTCCGGATAGATTTTTAGATATTTTTGTTGAATAACTTTTTCTTTTTCATTGAGACGATATGTTGGTAGAAGTGGTTGCCCATGAGGAATATGGATATCTATCATCTCGGCAATTTTCAGGGTATTTTTGCAGGCTTCAGGAGCATAGGCAAATAGCTCATTCATCTCTTCTGGTGAACGAAGAGAATAGTTTCCATCAATCAAGGTGCGACGATCAGGATCATCAATTCTTCTCCCGCTTCCAATGCAAGACAGGAAATCTTGCGCTTCCGCAAGATCTGGTCGGGAATAGTGAGTGTCATTTGTTCCTACAATTGGGACTCAAGAAAGTTTTGAAAGCTCGAGAAGTCTCTGATTGTAGGCCCCCTGTGATCCTCTATCTGGATGTTCACTGATTTCCAAATAATAATGGTCTGGTCAAAAAACTCTTTGATAATAGGCAATCCTCTCCAATAAAAAATCATTTGTTTTGCCAGAAACAACATGTTGAGCGAGTTCGCCAATTAGATCGCCAGAAAGTGCAATAGTATCAGAAGAGAATTTTTCTAAAAGCGGGAAATCTATGCGCGGTTGGTTTCAAAAATTCCCATCCAAATAGGCGTGAGTGACGAGTTGCACAAGATTCTTATAACCATTGAGATTTTTTGCAAGGAGGATGATGCTATACACTTTTGCATCCTTTCCTTGATAAGTTTGTCACTGTTCGCAGATAAAAAGTTCAACACCAATAATAGGTTTGATTCCTTTTTTCTTGCAGAGAAGGTAAAATTCAAATGCTCCGTGAAGATTATTTGTATCCGTAATAGCCAAACCCTCCATCCCAAGCTCTTTTGCATACGAAACAAATGCTTCAGGCTTTCAGAGTCCCTGCAGAAAAGAATAATGTGTATGAAGATGGAGATGAACAAATGACATAGAAAATAAATCTTACTTCGAGTATATGATATTTTCTTTTTTTTCTAGAGCTATTGAATTTGCTTTATAGAGAGGTTGGGTATAATGACTTTATTATGGAATCTTACATCTTACAAATTGTGATATTGGGGCTTTTTTCCTTTGGAATAGCTATGATTATTACTCCCGGATACATCTACCTCTTGAAATATTTTCGTATCGCAAAACAGATTCGAACCGAGGCATCGATGGGTGGCGGACATGCTACCCAGTATCATGCTCTTCATCTCCATAAACAATGAACTCCAAATATGGGAGGATGAATGATCCTTATAGTTGTAGCAGCAGTAGTTATTGCGACTGTCTTGGTAAAAGCGTACGGTCCTTACTTTGGTCTCAATATTCGATTTAGCCTCTGGGAACGTGCCGAAACATTCCTTCCGTTATTCGCTCTTTTTTCAATGGGAATATTAGGGGCGATCGATGATTATTTGAATGTGCGAAATATTTGAGGTAAGAAGGGGATGAGTGCTCGGGTTAAAATGGGAGGAATTACGCTTTTTGCATTTTTATGAGCCTGGTGGTTCTTTTCTAAGCTCGGATATGACACCATTACATTACCACTTTTTGGCCAAATGCATATTGGTTGGAGCTACATTATTGTCTGTATATTTTTGATTGCTTCAATGGCGAATAGTGTTAATATTACCGATGGTCTCGACGGCTTAGCGGGAGGACTTCTCGTTCAAAATTATTTCCTCTATGCTTTTATAGCTTTTCATGAATGACTTTTTCTCCTCTCAGCACTCTGTATTGTAGTAGCTGCATCACTTACAGCATTTCTGTGGTTCAATATTAAACCAGCAAAATTTTATCTTTGAGATGCGTGAGCTTTATCACTCTGATCCTGACTCGCCATTATAGCGCTTATGACAGATACTCTTCCGATACTTTTTATTATCTCATTGGTGTATTTCTGGGAGATCAGTTCTGTCATTATACAAGTAGTTAGTAAAAAATTACGACACGGGAAAAAAGTATTTTTGATAGCACCTTTTCATCACCATCTTGAAGCAAAAGGTCTTGCAGAAGAAACAATTGTAATGAAGACTTGGCTTATCTGAGCAATACTCTCTACTCTTGGAATTATAGCCTACCTGATTCCACCACTTTTTTAGCATCGTTCTATGTCATCAGCACGATCTTACATCCTTGATACAAAGTCTGTTCAGAGAAACAGTCCTCTCGTGATTGCTGCGATGCTGACCTCTGTTGCCAAGAAACATCTCTGAGAAACGTTAACACGACAAGACCTCGCAAACACAATTACATCAGTCAATTTTTTCCAAGGAAGTGTCATCACCATCGTAACAGGGAAGCCAATAATCAATTTTGAACTCAGAATGCACGAAGGATCACTCAAGGAGACACTCAAAAAAACGCTTTCACAACATGGATTTAGTGGTGATATTTTTATTAATTACAAGTAATGCGTTACGTCTCGTCAGGTATTCTCTGCATTGCGATTGGTTTTTTTCTGTGGCAAAGTTTTGATCTTGCCCCGTATCAGGCTCATCATATTCAGGCTCATGCTCCCTCTTCAGTAGAACGAAATTTTTTAGAAGATGTAGAGATTGTGTCATCTCCACTCAAAGAAGATTGGCTCATAAAATACATTAATTGAGCGCAAAAAGAGATCAAGGTGGCCTTATATATGTTTACAGTTCCTTCCATGAGAGAAGCTCTTCTGCGAGCCAAGGAAAGGGGAGTGGATGTCAGGGTTCTTCTTGAAGAAAATCCCTACAATGCTACCAGTATCAATCGCGAGACAGTACAATTTCTGCAAAAAAATACGCTCAATTTTTATGAGACCGGTGATCAAAATTTTTCCTTTATGCATGCGAAGTATATGATTATCGATGATGGATGGATTATCTCCACCGCTAATTGGACGAGGAGTAGTTTTTCATCAAATCGTGAGTTTTTTGTCATCTGAAAGGATGCACTTATTCTCAAAGACCTAAAAAACCTATTTGAAGCTGATTTTTGAGGAAGACAATGAATTTCATACGATAATAGAATTATGACTTGACCCACAAATGCGCGAGAAAAATTCATACAATTTATCGAATCTGCCGATAACAAAATAAATCTCTATATGCCAAACATTTCTGATGAAAAAATCATCTCAGAATTTCAAAAAATCTGTTCCAAGTGAAGAAAGGTGGCCATTCTTTTGGATAAAAATGAGGAAAATATGAAAAATGGAAATTCTATAAGCAAAAATGGATGTCCAGAAATTCGAATGATGAAAACACCATCTCTCCACGCAAAATCCCTCATTATTGATGACAAGGAAGTATTTATTGGAAGTTTTAATTTTACCAAAAATTCACTCGATAATAATAGAGAAATTGGGATTTTTATAAACTGAAAATCTATTTCAAATATTGTCAATATGTTTTATAAAGACTGGGGAAAATCTATTGCTTTTTAGGGAAAGATACGATACAATATCTCTATGAAAATGCGTATAGTTATATGGATTATTGCCCTTTTTCTGGCTTGAGGGATTTTTTTTCGATGGTATACTTCTATACCAATGATGCTCAAAACGAAACCTTATGAAAATGTCGAGAATATACTCATGAGCAAAATAGAAGGAAAATACACAACCTATAAAAGCCAAGAAATGCTGGTGTATGGGATAGGGGAAAATCCTGGAGTCAATAAATCAACTATCAACTTTTCAGATGGTATATGGGTTCTTCGTTCGATAGACCCAACTGGATCTGTTTCTTTTTCATGACCCAATAAGATAACAGGAACCATCAAATGAAAATGAACTATTTTCATAGATTTTAAAAATGACATTGTGCTCAGTATTGACGCATTAATGCTTAGCACAGGAAATAGTAAAGTTATCCCATCATTTTTTATTCAGAATGGTAAAAAAATGTTTTACGACCTCAGCGATACAGAGAAAATAGTAGGGAAAAACCTCTGGGATATATACAGAAAAAATGTAATAAAAGATGAAAGAGAAGTTTATAGCGGTTTTTCTGATGACGAAATCATTAGCAATATTAATACTCTTCTCCTAAGGGAGCCAAATAAGGGTGATGCTGGAAATACTTATTTTAAAAAAGATCTTCAAATCAGAACCATACTTGAAAATATTCTCCGATACATGGAAAATGTAAAAAAACAAAAAAAGTGCGGTGAAAGTTCTGAATCATGCGTGCGCTTTATTACAAATAGTATTCAGGATGGAGAAAAGATAGATCAGGATATCTTTTTATGACTCAAGGAGCCTCTCATGATGTGGGCAAAAAAGAACAGTAACCCGGAATTGAGTCTATCGTGGGAGTCTATATTTCAGAAATATCATCTTGATGTACTTGTTAACGACCCCATAGCAGTCAATACACGAGATAGTTCTATCGTTACCATGATTCAGTCTTCTCAGAATCCGACTTACGAGATGTGGCTGTATTTGACTTTTATTCTTTCAAAAGAAAAAAAATGAAGTCCTTATTCTCTTAAAATTATGACCGAGATGATACGTCTCGGGGAGTTGCTCAAGGATGAGGTCGACCATAAGAATACAATAATTGAAGAATCCAACAGGACTTTAACAAATTTGAGAAAGGTTCTCGAAGAAACATATTTTGATAAAAAAGATAATTATTTATTTGTATTAAAGCAAAATCTTAAAGATGATAAAGGGCAAAAGATAGACACCATAGTATTTGTGAATGATTTGAACCAGCTTATATCAGAAATTGATAAATCGACTCTTTTTCTGGAATATCCAGATTTTCGTATTTTACGGCGACATCTCTCATGGTTTACTTGTATTTTTCAGAAAAATAAAGAATACATCCAAGATATACGTGTTTGTCGAAGCGATCTCGAATAGGGAAAATGCTTGATAGAAATATATTTTTCATACAATCAGCAGCATATGAAAAAAATACTTATTTATGGACGCGGAAAAGTGGGACAGTCGCTCGCACATTTTTGTGACGCGATGGAATATTCTTATGAGATAGTAGATGATGCTGATAATATAGATGATTTCTCTGCTTTTGATACCATTATACCATCGCCAGGGATTCCGTCATCTCATAAAGTTTATGAGAGCTGAAAAGTGATCTCTGAACTTGATTTTTTAGCACCATATATTCCATCAGGATTTCAAATACATGCAGTTACTGGAACAGATGGGAAATCGACAACCTCTTGGATTTTGTATAATTTTCTCAAATCATGACTCCCTGAAACACCCATCTATCTTGGGTGAAATTTTGGTACTCCACTTGCAGAGATTGTCGAAGAAATAAAAACTCTGGAACAAAAAAGTGGGCACATCGTGATAGAGGTTTCAAGCTTTATGGCTTATCATATCGAAAAATTCGCTGCCCATAACAGTATTTTGACCAATCTTCATCCAGATCATCTCGATTGGCATAAGGATTTACATGAATATTATTATGCAAAGCTCAATCTTCTTGGTCATACAAAAAACACCATTCTTTATCCAGTTTCCGTGCTTTCAATTTTCCCAGAATTAGTCGATTTTCCTATAGAATCAATTACGATGTGAGACGAAATGGTGCAAATTTCCGAAGGTATTTTGCAATTAAAGGAAGATCTCTATCTCGACATATCAGAGAGCCAATTCTATGGTGAACATAATCTGAAAAATATATATTTTGCGGCTTCTTTGGCCGTAAAAATAGGTATACCCGTCAAAAAACTCTCTGAAATCCTCCCTACCATTTCAGCACTGCAACATAGACTCCAAAAGGTCTCAGAAAAAAATCAGAGAATTTGGATAGATGACAGTAAGTCCACAACAGCACAATCACTTTATGCAGCTCTTGCGGCATTTTCTCCTAAAAAAGTTCACCTTATCGCTTGAGGAAAAGATAAATGAGATCCGTTTAAATATCTTGCAAAGCATCTTGCAGAACACTGCGCTCAGTGCGTAGCCATCGGTGAGACAAAGCATATATTCTTACAGGCTGCACATGAAGCTTTTATTCCAGCAATGCCAGCTGCTACTCTAGAAGAAGCAGTGAAATACCTTTTGGAAAATACATCGCCAGATGATATCATCTTACTTTCTCCTGGATGTGCGAGTTTTGATATGTTTAAAAACTATGAAGAACGGGCTCAAAAATTTATCGATGCTATTTCTGCTAATTAATATATTCCGTATTATTCGCGACTCTTAGCAATATGAAAAGACTCGACCAGATAAAGAGTTGAATATACTGAATGTATATTTATTTATTTTTTATGAACCACATACAAAAACCGACTTCAGAATATTCTGACTCAAAATACCTCCTTATACTTTTTACACTGATTTCTATTGTATTATTTTTTGTGTTTCTTATCTATTTTATTTATGGGCAAAAACAGTTTGTCCAAGAAACAACATCAGGTGAAATACAAAATATAGAAGAACTTCGTCGAACCAATAATTTAACAACAAAAACCACCCCCCCACCAATTACTATCCAAAATAATAATGCGAACGTAGATATTAGCCGATACAATCCCCGAGAGCCTGATACCCTCAGTGTCAAGGGAAAATGATTGTTGGAAAAATATTTTTCTGCGGTAAATTCCGGTGAATATCGCCTAGCTTGTTCTCTTCTCTCAAATACTATTTGTAACGCAAAAAGAGACATATTTAGTTTTTCACAATTTCTCGGAAAAATAAATGGCGGCTATCAGGTGAAATCCATTACTCCTGCAAGAGAACAAAAACCAACTGAAGCTATCTATTGTGTGGAATACACCTATACTCTCAAGTCAGATCTTAATCCACAACCTATCACAGAATTTTTTCAATATCGCATCAAATCACGACCAGATGGAGCTGAAGAGATTTCAGCTCGTGTTTGTGAAAAAATCATCAAGGATGGCCGAGAACGACCATGTCCTATAATTACACCAAAAAAATATTGTTTTTAGGAAGGGGGGGCAACATTAAAAAGAAGAGCCCGATATATCGCATAACTAAAAAGAATTATAAGTACTCCTATAATTATATAGGTAATAATTTTTTTAGATTTCTCTGATTTTTCCTCATCTCAACCGCCAGTAAGTAAGAGAAACCCAGCGTAGATAATCATAACAACTGTAACAAGAGCGACAAAGCCATTTAAAAAAATGATTACTTTTATAGCGGTTGTTAAAAATACACTTGTGTCAAATTCCCGATTCATACAGTGATTTGGTGTAGGAGATCAAATCTCTGTTGATATTAAACAATCATCTCATCAGTAAGCCATTTTTACTATCGGTTCTGCCAAGAGCATTATAATAAACCCCAGAGTCGCCATAATAAAAATCTTTTTTCAGGCCTGAAATCTCTCTTCATCTCATCCAGAAAATATAATACGATAAAAGGCATATATCAACACTATAAAGAAACAAATTGCAGCAATATATCTCAAAAAATTTAAAATAGGGTAGATGATGTCAACTGCTAGAGAATACACTGTGGATATATTAATTTCTTCCAAGCCATGTCCTGATCAAAAAATACGTCGTAATGTATTTATAAATACAGCGGAAAGAGCAACAAGGAGAAGTCCCAAGATGCTCCATGCCAAAGTATTTAACCATTTTGAAAAATCTTCTTCGCTGTTACTGGATGAAAATAATCGAATTGCCGCGAAGAATGCCACAATCAGTGCGACAATAAACAAGAAGCCGGCGAGAAGATAAAAAATATTAAAAAGTATATTTTGGGCATTTTCTCAATTTAATAATCATGCCAATGCTGTGCTAATATAATAGTAGCTTCCTCATCTTCAGCTTGAATTTCCAATGGCATTAAACCCTGCGGTATCCCCTAGAACAGAAGATATAAAAAAGATAATAATAATCGGAAGAATGTACTTGAATATATTTTTCATACTCTATTTTACGAGATGTTATGAGGGGGTATTATTTGTAGGTGTTGATTCTGGGGTAGAATTTTCTAGTGTGTCCTCGATTTTTGTGATACCGAGTCGTGCCTCTATTTCCATATCGACATAGATTTTTTTGCGCCCATACATTTTACGAGAATACTCTTTGATTATCTTAGCAGCACGATCATTACGATAAAAGTTATCCCAAATAGTTTTAATATCAAATGGTCGAGTAGAGGCATTATCAATATTAAGTTTACAATAGGTAGTAAAATTCGCTATGCCGATAATATCTTGCTGTGAGAGGGTAGGGGCATATTCCTTTTCGAGATACTCTGCATCTTCAGCGCCTACCTTAAATGACATCATAGTACCGACGTTACCAAATACAGCATCTTTAATTGATGGCTTGTCGCCTTTAGAAGACTTCTGAGCACCGCCAATCTGTGCAATATACTGATGTGCCATAATCAGTGCTAGCTTATATTTGCGTGCCTCTGAGAGGATTTCTCCAAAGGTATCTGTTGCAAAGTTCTGGAACTCATCCACATAAAAATAAAATTCCTTTCGATCTTTTTCTGGTTGGTCTGCACGACTCATGGCTGCCATATTTACCTTTGATACAAATATCAAACCAAGAAGCTGGGCATTGAGATCTCCTATTTTTCCTTTTGAAAGATTCACGAGCAAACAACGACGATTGTCCATTATCTCTCGAATATTAAAGGCTGACTTTGGTTGACCAATAATATTACGAATAGTCGTGTTGGTAATAAATGGTCCGAATTTTGCAGAGAAATAAGGGATCATCTCTTGTTTTTCTCGATCACCAGTCTGAGCATATTCATGTTCCCAGAAGGCTTTTACAACAGGATTTTTTACTTTGCTCACTTTGTATTTCATAAAGGCATCATCGACAAACAAGCGAGGCACATCGATGAGAGTACCACCATCTTCTTCGTCATCCATTAATGTCAGTGCACCATTTCGGAAGTAGTGCTGAATACGGGGACCAAATATTTCTTCATCAAAAATCTTGATAAATATTGAGGTAGCATCAAGAGCAGCTCTATCTTTTTCGATAGCACGCAAGTCGGGATCTGTAGCAATCACTTCGAGCATATTCATTCCCATTGGACGATCATAGTCTGACGGATCAAATATAACCATATCCTTTGCCCGTTCTTTAGGCGTAAAAGAGAGAATATCCTCTATCAGGTCTCCATGTGGGTCGATAACACCAATACCATCACCTGCCCACAAATCTTGTCGTGCGAGATAGCCAATCAAGACGGATTTACCTCCTCATGATTTACCGATAATATAATGGTGTCTTCCTCGATCTTTTTTATCAAAATAAATGGGCGCTTTCTTGTTCCTGTATTCATTCCATCCCAGTAAAACTGCATCCTTGTAAACAGGAAAGCCACCTAACATACGAGTTTGCTCAGTAGATTTTGGCATCTTACCGGGGTCTTTTGGTTGCCCACGCTTATCTCCGTCATCCTCCATGGGTATTTCCTCATCTTTTTCTGTGATAAAGCCGTCTTTCTTCCCACGAAGAATATTCCCGTATTTGTCTGTTTTTAATCGTGTTCCATCCTCTGTAATCACATAGTCTCATTCTCGGACATAATCCGCCATAATGAGTATATCTTTTGGATTTTTGAGATTAATGGGCGGAGAAACTTTTTTGTATCCGAGCCAAACAATAATAGGAGACTTGTTGTAATTAATATCAGGGAAGTGGTAGAGCGTTGTGAGTTCATCGACACTATACGGACTTTTTCTCGTGAAAAATCACACCAATTTATAGTCAAAACAAATCCGATGAATTGTGCGCACCAATCATCGAAAAATACCCTCAAACACCTGATTATTGTCGAGACTATTACAATACTCATTGGTATACACACTCGTGGAAGCGAGCATACTATCGATACCATTTTGAGCTGATGCAGCCGAATTACTTCACACAAGGACGATAATACTCGCCTCAAATGAGTTTTGTGCAGCACTCTCACCTACCATCTTCTGCGCTTCCTGTTCTGCTTGATTAAATATCTTATATGAATCACCAGCACTCGCACCAGGAGCATTGGAAGCATCTGGTTTATTTTGGACAAAATTATCCACTATCCAGCTAATCGGAGCAAGTATTTTGCCAATCATTCACCATGAGAGTAGCCATGAGCCTCATCGTTTGTATTTTCATTTACTATAATTTGAGGCGACCTCCTTTGCTTTTTTATTATATCGGTGAGAGAGAGGCTTTGTGATAATTTGAAAAATTGCCACATCGTCATGTTGAAGTCCACCAAATACATTAGTAATGGTAGCAAGAGGATCTTCTTCGAAATACTTATAGGTCTTAATAGGAAAATACCTATCATCACTCTTGCCTATACTCGTGGTACGAACGACTGAATGGTTTCCGGAGAAATCAACATATTCTTTTTTATTACGGAGCACGACCTCGGCATCAGTATAGACAGAAGTAATGGTTTGAGAAATAGTAGGAAAGAGGGATTTGTAGGTCACGAGAAAAAAGTAGACCTGTCATTCTTTGTAGACTATCTCGTAGGAGAGCTTGATATGATTAAAGAGAAAATTTGTAATCGTATATCGGAGAGAGGTTGATGGTATTTTCCAGAGAGCATTATGAACGAGGTTCATGATTCCAGCCTTCTCTTTAAAATCTTTCTTTGTCTCATGTTCTTTATCGAGTTTACTATCTGATCGGGGAAGCGTGACTTGTATATAGACCAGCTTTCGGGAAAGAATGATCTCTGTGACTAATCTGATTAGCTTGATACAGAGAATAACAATAAAAATATATAAAATCCACACCCCCAGGAGAGGGAGCAGTTCTCATTTTGTTTCCACTGGAGGGATACTAGGAGTATTTGTCTGAACAGTAGTCTGTGTTGTTGTACCTGTAGGGAGAAATATATTTCGAGCCATATAGTTTTATTGTAGTGTATTATCCTTTTTATTACAAATTTTATAGAGGAAATGCGGCAAATATCACACAATATGAATTGACTTATATTTTGATTTTATTGTAAGTAAAAAATAAAACCCACTTTCGTGGGTTTAGATATCTTTGTATGGAGCGGGCGACGGGACTCGAACCCACAACAACCTGCTTGGAAGGCAGGAGCTCTAGCCAATTGAGCTACACCCGCACAACAAAAGATGAAGGCATTGTATAAAAAGTATGAGTTCTGTCAAAATTTTTCTTCTCCGTTTATTTTTATATCAAATCTGGGCGTTTCTTTCTTACATCATCCGTGCATCCTCTGAGTAATCCTATTGAGATAGCAGCAACAATCTCTGAGGGCAACCCTCCTGATGGTCTGAGTTCAGTCCATATATCAATTCATTCCTGAAATTGAGAAAAGACATATTTTTGATTTTTGAGTTCTTGTACATGTCTTGCTATTTGTGCTTCTGATTTTTTTGGAGTCAAATTATGAGGGAAAAGAATGGTAAGCAATAACATCTGTTCCGCATAGTTGAAACTACTTATATCGATAGTAAAATTTGACCAATCAATCTGGGTATTATCTGATTGTTTTATGGATTCTTTGATTCTACTAGTGAGTCTTGGAATGGTCTTGAGTGCCCAGTTGCACATAAGAATCCAATCAATATGCTCTTTTTGTTCAATTTGAAGAGAGTCTACATCATATCCTACTGGTTGAATTTTTTCACTTTCTAAGACTCTTGCAAGAAAATTGCAGTGTTCAGAGAGCGTACTTATAAAGAAAGGGAGCTCAGCCCAACAAAATCACTGAGGAACATCCGTTTCATCGCTTATATCCATAGAAATATCAAGCCAGGTCTTCGTGAAAAGATTTGAATTGAGAAAATGGAGAAGCAAAAAACCAGTTTGTCCAAATCTGTCTAGGCGATGGAAGTCCTCTAATGTTTTTGGCAAGGGCCATCATCTTCCTTGCATCTCGCATAGAACTCTTAATGTTTCTGATTTAAAAGTTACTAAATCTCACCGATCTATAGCTCATTGCACTGAATCCCTTATATTTTTCCAATGAGATGTTTTTCATATACCATTCCAATAGTCTTCTCCTCATGGTAACTGTGCGAGGCTAAAAGTCTCAAGTTGTTGAGCATAATCGGCAGGATAAGATGCAGTTGGCATAAAATATAATTACTAATATATTATATAATATTGTATTATGACCTTTGTCAATATATTGAGTGATTTTTTAATGATGGTATTTTCCCCCAGCAAGAAGATTTATCACACGATAGAGTTGTTCCATGACCATCAGGCTTGCTAGAGCATGAGGGAGAGTCCACTTTCCGAGAGAAATCGATTCATGAGTAACTGTCTTCATTAGTCCAGGGTCAAGACCGTATGAGCCACCAATAATAAAAATAATACCTTTATATTGCTGACTTTTTATATTTATCCATTCAGCAAATTGTTCAGTAGTTCAGAGGCTTTTCCCCGAGAGGTCACAAAAAACAATATAGGAATGAGGATATTTTTTGAGAGTTTCAAGAATATTCTTTGTATCACGCTGACGGCATGCCTCGATATCATCATATTTTGCTGGTTTCAATAAAACTATTTCAAGCTCTTTTTGAAGTCTTTTCTCATACTCCTTGATAGGTTTTTCAAAATGATGCCAAGAATCTGCTACAGTAATGATGGTGAGCTGTTTCATTAGAGGTAACTTTTTATAAGATTGGAAACCGCTATGAGTTCATCTTCTGTAGATAGTTCTCGACTTCCTGGACGGTAAAGGAATTTCCTAGGGTCGTAGTCTATGATACCTGTGTCTGATTTTTTCCTTGGTAACATATGGATATGAAGTCGTTGAACATTTTGTCAGGCCATATCTCCTTCATTCCAGGCATAATTAAAGCCTTCAGCAGCAAATGCTTGTATCATAGCACTTTTTAACTTCTTTTGTAAATCAAACAAAGCCCTTAATTCATCTTCTGTGAGCTCATC